>SVQN01000112.1 GCA_015065295.1 Oscillospiraceae bacterium | reverse complement strand
CAAACCGGCGGCGCAATCGACCTCTCCGGAAGCACCGACGAACGCTGGTTCGAACTCGAACGCCGCATCGTGCTGTCGCAGTACATCCTCCGCGTGCAGTCGGCGGGATCGTGGCCGTCGGCGGAAGCGGGGCTGATGTTCACGGACAACTGGCGCGGGCAGTTCCACATGGAAATGGTCTGGTGGCACGCCGCGCATTACGCCCTCTGGAGCCGGATGGAACTTGCCGACCGTCAGCTCGGATGCTATCGGGCGTTCCTGCCGGTGGCGAAAAAACTGGCGGCGCAGCTCGGCTACAAGGGCGCGAAATGGGGCAAGAGCAGCAATCCGAACGGCAGAACCGCGCCGTGGCAGGGGAATTTAGCCCTTCTCTGGAAGCAGCCGCACCCGATTTTCTTCGCCGAACTGGAATACATCAACCGTCCGACATGGGAAACACTGGAAAAGTGGGCGGACATCCTCGACGAAACGGCGGAACACATGGCGGACTACGCCGTGAAGAAGGACGACGGGCTGTATCACCTCGACCCGGTCATGCCGCCGTCGGAGCTTGGCTTCACGCATGATACGCTGTTCGATCTGGCGTACTGGAAGTGGGGACTCGATCAGGCGCAGATATGGCGTGAACGGATGGGGAAGAAGCGCGTTCCGGAATGGGACGACGTATCGGAAAACCTCGCGCCGCTTCCGGTGCAGGATGGTCTGTACCTGCGTGCGCCGGAATGGACAGAGACGTACACGAAGCAGAATTACGAGCATCCCGACCCGGTCGGCATCTGCGGCATGATTCCGCCGACGGAGATGGTCAGCAAGCGTACCGCGCACGATTCGCTGGTAAAAATCTGGGAGGTCTGGGACAAAGACCGCATCTGGGGATGGGATTTCCCGTGGATAGCGATGTGCGCGTCGCGGGTGAACGAGCCGGAGATTGCGGTGGAAGCGATGATGCATCTGGACATCGACGAAATCGGCGCGAGCGGACGGGGAAGCTATCCGTACCTTCCGGCGAACGGAGCGGTTCTGTATGCGGCGGCGATGATGGCGGTCGGCAGAGCAGGAGAACGTGCGCCCGGATTCCCGAAGGATGGGAAATGGGATGTGAAGGCAGAGGATATTCTGGGGTGGTAAGGAATCAACGTGTAACGAATATTATCGAATGACGAATATCACCGGATAATGAATGTCATCGGATGGTGATTATCATTTCGTAGGGCGGGGGCTTGTCTCCCGCCGTGAAGAAATTCAAACCGTTCGTTCCGGCGGGAGATAAACCCCCGCCCTACGGAGTTGAAATTTATACACAAAAATACACAAATATAAAAGGAGCATCATCATGAGCGAAGTATTAACGAAAATGCAAACCCGGCGCAGCATCCGCAAATTCAAGCCGGACATGATCCCGCGCGACGTCCTCGAACAGATCGTCACCGCCGGAACCTACGCCGCGACCGGTCGGAATTCTCAGTCCCCGATTATTCTGGCGATCACCAATAAGGACGTCCGCGACCGCCTGTCCGCGCTGAACGCGTCCATCATGGGTGCGTCGAACGATCCGTTCTACGGCGCACCGGTCGTCCTCGTCGTTCTGGCAGACAAATCCTGCGGGACGTACCTCTACGACGGAAGCCTCGTCATGGGGAACCTGATGCTCGCCGCGCACGAACTCGGCATCGGAAGCTGCTGGATTCACCGGGCGAAGGAGGAATTCGAACGTCCGGAAGGGAAGCAGATTCTCGCCGACCTCGGCATCGAAGGCGATTACGAAGGCATCGGCCACTGCATCCTCGGCTACGTCGATGGGGATTATCCGGATGCGAGAGAACGGAAGGACAATTGGGTTTACTGGATGGAATAAAATGGCATACAAAAAGGAGATACCGCGGTATCTCCTTTTTCGTTTGTCGTAAATTAACGTGGGTTCGATGGATATCTGCATCAACAACTTCACCCGTAGGGAGCGGTGCCCTCGCCGCTCCGTCTAACGATTCAAACCAATCAAAATTTGTTAAACAGAATCATAAAATTTGTCCACAGACGTTTTTTGATTCCAAATCGTTTGTCGGAGCGACGAGGGCGCCGCTCCCTACGGGTGAAGCTGTCACTTTCGTTTGTCTGGCGAACTTATGTTAAATTAAATATCGTACTCGGTGAGAAGAACTTTCTTCCATTCCTTGCTTCCGTCTGCCAGATAGTACGTTTCGACCGACCACGGCGTGATCGTATCCTTGATTTCCGCCGGAATCATGTCGCCGCTGACCGTTACGTTCGCTTCCTTGCCTGCGATTTCGTACAGTCTCACGATCATGCCCGTGCCGTCTTCGCTGCGCTTGATCGCCGACAGCATCACGTTGTCACAGTCGATCCGGATGCCGCTGTACGGCTGGACGGGCAGCTTGCCCTTGTGCCAGTTTTCGATGATGTTCGTGAACGGCTTGTTCAAGAGCTTGCCTTCGCGGGTCACGGTTGTCCAGTCGTCTCCCACAGGCATCAGCGTGTACTGGAAGTTGATCCGTCCCTGATCCGTGAATTCGCTTTCTTCCGTTCTCGGACCACCGTGGTCGCCGTAGATCGGGCTGCGGAGGATTGTCTGGTAAATTGTGCCATCCTTGACGCTCGAGCTGTAGGTGTTGTCGTTGACGACTGCCCAGCCTGCGTTGTCGCCCTTGACGGCAGTCCACATCAGACCGGGTTCTTCTTCGCCGTCGGCAGGACGTTCGATCACGCCGAACGGGATTTCGTAATACGCCTTCGGGTTTTCGACCTTCATCGGCCATGCCATCTTGAGCATCTTGTACTTTTCGTGCCAGTCGGCGTGTGCCTTGACTTCGAGCTTGTCACTGCCGGAGGTGAGGGAGAAATACTGCGTCAGCGTGGAATCGTTATAGCGGCTGACGACCTTGACGGTCGCGCGGACGGGGCCGTTTTCGAGGACAGTCACCTGTGCATCGGAGAAACGCGCCATTTCGTCCGTGAAGAAGGTCTTCGCGTGGCTCCATGTGTCGTGGTAGTATTCGTCGATCACGGTCGGAACGGCTGCACGTCCGGTGATGAGTTCCTCGCCGGTCTTCTTGTCGATGAAAGAGGTGATATAGCCGCTGTAGAGCTCGAACCGGATCGCGTAGTTTTCGTTTTCGAGGATGGTGCCGCCGTGTTCGTTTGCCGTGCGGTGACCTGTCCATGCGGTTGCCTTCGCATCCGATTCGGTGACGGCCGGTTCGCCGTTTGCGAGGTAGTAAACCGCGTAGCCGAGCGCGGGAACCTTCGCTTTGAAGAGGGTATCCTGTCTCCAGTAGCATTCGAGAGTTGTCGAGTGAACGAGCTGAGAGGGAACTTCGTTGCCGTCGCAGTCGAGAACGCGGGTGAACTGCTTGTTGACCTGAACGAGCTGTTCCGCGTCGAAGCCGTGGGGATTGAAGACGACGACCGGGAGACCCTTGGAGCTGTCTTCGGTGCCGATTGCCCACGAAATGGTCTGGAGCGCGTTGTTTTCCTCGACCGCCGCCGTATGTCTTGCGAAGCCGAGCATTCCGTCCGCGTCGTCGTAAACTTCCATGATGGAGCAGCCGTCCATGGAGTCGTGGAAGTGGCAGAAGGAGACGTTCTTCCATGCTTCTTCAAATGTCTTGTTCTTGAACTTCCTGCCGCAGAGGGTACCGGCGAGCATGGTGTAGTTTTCCGCCGCAGAGAGGGAGGTTTCGGCACGGCGGATACCGTCCTTGATACGCTTGACGGTCGCGTAGCAGCCTGCCGCATGGTGCTGGAGGTCTTCGTAATACTTCGGAATCTCCGCGCCGGACGCACGAACCGCTTCAAAGAAGTCGTGAACGTCGGAATAGGTCAGTTCCTTTTCGGGATGCGCCGCCTTGTATTCTTCGAGGAGTTCGAGATTGCGGATGGTGGGGCCGCCGCCGTGGTTGCCGACACCGTAGAAGAACGGCGCGGTATCAAGGTCGGTGCGGGTGATCTGATCCATTTTTTCGAGACGGTTTTCCAGTTCTTCCATGGTATTGAAGTTGAAGCAGTAGCCGTCCATGATGTGGTAGGTGGTGACAGAGGAACCGTCGGGGGAGACCCATTCGAAGATATCGGAGGGGATGTCCTTTTCGTGATGGCCGGGGCGCATCATGATGTAGGAATCCATGCCGGACTTCTTGAGAATCTGGGGGAGCATATAGTTGTGGCCGAAGCTGTCGACGTTGTAGCCGACCTTGGCAGTCACGCCGAGGGTTTCCTTGAAGTACCGCTGGGAATAGAGGGACTGGCGCGCGTAGGCTTCACCGGAGGGGAGATTGCAGTCGGGCTGAACGTGCCAGCCGCCGACGACGATGAAGCGGCCTTCGGCGACGCGCTGTTTGACTTCCTCGAACATATCGGGGGCGAACTCTTCGACCCACTGATAAACGGAAGCGGAGGAGCAGACGAAGCGGAAATCGGGGAATTCGTTCATGCGGTCGAGAGCGGAGCGGATGGTCGCCTTTGCTTCGGCGGAACCTTCCTGCCAACGCCACTGCCAGACGGGGTCGAGGTGGGCGTTGCCGACGAGGTAGTATTTGGTCTTGTTGGTCATAATGGGGATGTCCTTTCGTTGGTTTGGTGACTATAATGTAACATAAATTTAAGGAAAAGTCAAGGGGGCTAAGGACGAATGGTGAAGGACTAATGGTGAAGGACTAATGACTAGTCCCAAACGTCCGTCAAGCCGACAGACATAAAGTTAGGACATAGTCCTTCACCATTCACCATTAGTCCTTAGTCAATATCCGTAATCAATTGTAACCAAACTGTAAATAATTGCTTTTACCGGATTCCGTGATTTTCCGAAAATCTTCAGAATCCCTTGATTTTCCCTACGTTTTTCTTCAATTTCTGCGAAAATACCCCCGTTTTAAATTGTGAACGAACGTGGGAAAAATGTGGGAAAAAGTCGGGACGACAAACCCGGATATTCGTGGTATAATAGATTTAACGAAATCTGGTGTGCCATAAAAAGTACACATATACACATGTACACATCGTTTTCACTTCCCGTCGTTTTTTCACACTTTCCGGAGAAGTTCACATTTTTTTGTTTTTAATGTGAGTTCGATGAAAAAACGAATAGAACAGCTAACCCGTAGGGAGCGGTCGAGAACGGCGTTCTCAGCTCGTCGCTCCGTTGATGGATATGGACTTACAAAATGTCCATAAACAAAATTTGGAGCTCTATTTATCAAATTTTGTATAGCTTGAATCGTTAGACGGAGCGACGAGGGCGCCGCTCCCTACGAGTTCAGCCGTCAATATGGAATACCGTCGAACTCACGTTATTTTTATATTATATCATTATTAAAGGAGAATTTACAAGTATGGCAAAACAGAATCCGACGAATCCGGCTTATCCGATCTGGTTCAGCGGAAAGAACATCTACGAGGAAGCGTTCTGCGAGGACTTCCTCAGCGTATTCCCGATGAAGGTGGTGAACGGCAGCTTCTTCACCATCAACGGACGGCTCCACAACGAGGCTCTGCTGGAGAAGTCAATCTATGACTCCATCGCCCCCTACCTCCTCACAAACATCGCCAAGAAGACCCGCAGTCTGCTCGAAACGCTCCGCCTCCGGTGCGCTGTGGATGACCTGCCAAAGCATACCGACCGCATCCACGTCGCCAACGGCACGTTCTTCATCCCCGCACCGGGGCAGGAACTGTTCCGTCCGGAGAAGGAAATCTGCCGGAACCGCCTGCCCGTCTGCTACAATCCGGAGGCTCCCGAACCGGTCGTCTGGAAGAAGTTCCTCTCCGACCTCCTGA
>SVQN01000111.1 GCA_015065295.1 Oscillospiraceae bacterium | reverse complement strand
GAAAAGGTTTCCCCAAACCCCTTCCAAAACCTTTTTAGGCTGTGGTAGCCGGTTTATGTGGGTGATATGGGAGAGAAGGGGAAAGGGGAATATTCCGTGGAGTTCGGCTGAAATTTGTTTCGCCCGCTGACGTGGAGCAGTAAAAACTATAAGGAATAGGGGAGCGACTTCTCAAAACTCCGTTTTGTTCAGCACAGGTCATTTCCGTCTCCGTGATACAGTGCGCCCTGTTCAAATTCAGCTACATGAAATGATACCCCGCACGCCTTGGCTCGGTCGCCGTGCGTGCTTTCGTTTGTGCAAAACGATATGTCAGCCGACTGAACTATCGTAAAGCGCGGACGGCGGGTTAGCCAAGCCGCGCGGAAACCCAACAAACTGTAGCTGAATTCAAAAGTGGCGTACTGAATTAAGCAGTCCAAAACCGGCGTGGGAAGTCAGGGTCTTGGCGGAGCCTGACTTCCGTCTCTCCTACTTCGTAGAAATTAAAACCAGCGTCATGTCAACAGGTCTAACAAATTTCAGCTTCACGAACCGGTATATTTCAAAAAAATCCCCTCTCTACCATATCAGCCAAACTCCACGTCAGCCGCAGTATAAAGTTCTTTGCACAGCTTTCTTTCAAGAAAGCGCGTCTCCCCTGCACAAACACCTTGCACTCTCTGTATTTGATAAACACATCAGTTCTGCGTATTTCCGAATTCCTTCACGAACCGCCCGAGCTGCTTCGCCGCACGGCGGTTTACATCTTCCGAGAGTTCCGGATCGTCCGCCGCCGTCCGTTTCGCATAAAACGCCGCACGTTCGATCAGATTCGTGTCGCGGCAGGTCGCCGCAAGGGTGAAGTTCATCTGGCCGTGCTGACGGATGATGCCGTTGTCGCCGAGGAAATCCCCGGGACCGCGCATTTCCAGGTCGTATTCGGCAATCCGGAACCCGTCCGAGGTGCTCTTGATCGCGTTCAGACGGTCTCTTGCCACCGGATTTTTTGAGTCGGATACCAGAATAAAGTAGGACTTCGCCGTACCGCGCCCGACACGTCCGCGAAGCTGATGAAGCTGGGACAGGCCGAAGCGTTCCGCGTTTTCCACGATCATCAGCGTGGCGTTCGGTACGTTCACGCCGACTTCGATGACGGTGGTCGAAACCAGTACGTCGAGATTACCGGACGCAAATTCGCTCATGACGGCTTCCCGCTGTGACGGCTTCTGTTTGCCGTGGACGTAGCCGACCTTCAGCTCCGGCAGGGCTTGTGCCAGAACTTCCGCAAACACAGTCGCCGCCTTCAGCGGAACGGAGGTGTCCCGCCATGTCTCAACGAGCGGCACATCCGCCATTTCGTCCGTGTCATTTCCGTCGTATGCCTTGGTATAAGGGTCTTCCTCCGCTTCCTCGACCGCCGGACAGACCACATACACCTGATGACCTTCCGCAGCCTGCTTCCGGATAAAGGCGTTCAGACGTTCGCGGTAACGCTCGTCCACGATGAATGTGTCAATCGTCTGCCGTCCCTTCGGTAGTTCGTCGATGCGGGAAACGTCGATGCTCCCGTACATCGCCAGTGTCAGGGTACGCGGGATTGGCGTTGCGCTCATAACGAGACAGTGTACGTCCGCCGCTTTGTCAAACAATGCCGCTCGCTGTGTCACGCCGAACCGGTGCTGCTCGTCGATGACCGCCAGTCCGAGATGGTCGATCACGGTCCCCTCGGAAATCAGCGCGTGTGTACCGATGACCACGTCAATTTTACCGATGTCTATTCCGTCATCGGTCAGTCCCGCGAGGATGGATTCGCGTTCCTTCTTTTTGACCGATCCGGTCAGCAGAGCGCAGGTGATACCAAGTTTCCCGAACAGGGCAGAGAGGTCTTCGTAATGCTGATTCGCCAGAATTTCCGTCGGCACCATCAGCGCGGCGCGATATCCGTTTTTTACGGCCATATAAATCGCCGCCGCCGCAACAATGGTTTTCCCGCTGCCCACATCGCCGGTCAGGATGCGGTTCATCAGGAATTCTCCGCCCATATCGGCGGCAATTTCGTTGACCGACCGCCGCTGGGCATTCGTCAGTTCAAAGGGGAGAATCCCCTTGAATGCCGCCGCATCTTCGTGCGAGAGCTTCATCGGAAGGGTGTTGTCCCGCTTCAGCTTCGCACCGGAGAGGGACAGCGAGAGGAACATGAGGTAGAGTTCGTCGAACACCAGCCGCCGTTTGGCGGATTCGAGGGCGTTCATGGACTCAGGTTTATGGATGTTGGCGAGCGTATACGACAGCGTCGGCAGACCAAGCTCGGACAGAGCGTCGGTCGGCAGAAATTCCGCGATTTCGTTCGCGCACATCCGCATGGCTTCGTTCACCAGAGAGGCCATCATTTTCTGCGTCAGCCCGGCGGAGAGGGGGTAAACCGGCACGATATCCGGCAGGGGAACCCCTTCAATATACGGTTCACTGATGGGGCTGTTCAGCTTGAGTTTGGATTTCTCGAGAGCAAATTTCCCGAAAAAGCGGAACGATGCACCGGTCGTCAGCTTATCGCGGAGATAGGTCTGGTTGAAGTAAGTGATTTCGACCGCGTCAGTTTCGTCAAAGGCGCGGACTTTCAGCAGGGTCATCCCGCGACGGATCATGCTGACCGACGGTTCGGCGGCGATGGTCAGAAGGACGGAAAACGGGCCGTCTCCCTCGCCGTTTTTCAGGCGTTCGCGGATCTCGGCAAGCGTGACCGTGTCGCCCCGGTTCTGATAGGCACGCGGATAGCACCGGAGGAGGTCTCCGGCGGTGAAAATGTTCATTTTGAAGAGAGCGGCCGCACGCGCTTCTCCGACCCCGCGGAACGTGGTGACGGAGGTATCAAGTCTGGATGTTTCGGAATTCATAGTTCTCTGTCTGTCATTTTTATTGGATATCCTATGGTATCACAAACGCCCGTATTTTTCAAGTATAAATTTGCATCGGACAGGAAAAACCCGTGAATATATATGCACGCTCCGCACGGCTGATTTTCCGGACAGCCTTGACGGGGTACGGGGAATCTGTTATAATGAAGAAAAAATTGATATGCGAGGATGTTTATGGCAGGCAGAATTATCTTTCTCAACGGCGTGACAAGCTGCGGAAAAACGACCGTGGCGGAGTGCATCAAGGCGATGTGCAGCGAACCGGTGTATGTGTTTTCCAACGATATTTTTCACAATATGGTGTCTCCGCGCGTGTACGAAAAGCACGAAAGCGCGTTCTGGCACTTTGTCGCCGATACGATCACCGCGCAGTATTACGCCGCGCGCGGATGTGCCGACGCCGGATTCACCGTCCTGATTGACGGGATGCTGCTCGACCTGCCGGAATACGTCGAACGGTTCGAGAAACGCAACATCGAACTGGTCACGGAGATTTTTTCCGGCTGTGAGTTTACCCTGATTGACCTGACCTGTCCGGCGGACGAACTGCGCCGCCGCAATATCGCCCGGGGAGACCGCGGCGTGAATCAGTCCGACGAACAGCTTTCGTTCATGACAAAATCGTATCACGCCGACCTCACTGTGGACGTGATGACCGCAATGCCGGACGAAACGGCGGAAGCGATCATGAATCTTTGCGGACTGCCGTTTGCGGGCGATGGGTACGCGAAGGAATACAACGCGAGAGTGCGCCGCCGTTTTCTTCAAGGCGTGCTGAAACCATACGGCGTGAAAATTTCCCATATTGCTGTGACCGACGCGGACGCGGAACCCGTGGATATCGCGCTGACCGCTGATTCGACGGAATCCGTGATGGCGGAACTCACGTCACGCGGATACGAACGTCTGTCCGATACCCGTGCCATCCGGCGGAACCCGTCCGGACATATCCGCGAAATTGTCCGGATCAACGAAGGGATCGCGGAGCCGATGGATTATCTCGGACAAACGGTGAACGTGAGCGTTGACCGCCCGAAGGGAAGCGTACATCCGAACTGTCCGGATATGGTTTACGGCGTGAACTATGGCTATGTCGAAAACGGACTGGTCATGCCGGATGGAGATGAAGTGGATGTGTACGTTCTCGGCGTAAACGAACCGCTCGAACGCTGTACGGGAACGGTCAGAGCGGTCATTCACCGGCGGGATGATGACGAGGATAAGCTGATCGCGGAACCCGATGGGGCATCCGTCACCCGCGAGGACATCCGCCGGGAAACGCACTTCTGCGAACAGTATTTCGATGGCGTGATTTATACAGATGTAAAGTGAACGAAAAATCTGCACGATATCCCAGCGATACCGTGCAGGTTTTCTTACCTTATTTCTTTTTCTGTCCGTAATACGCATTCGGCCCATGCTTCCGGTCGAAATGCTTGCGGAGGAGCTCCTGCTGCATCCGCTGCGCGGTTACAGGCTTGTTGACGATATGCAGCACTTCCGTATTCAGTGCCATTTTCGCAACGTACTCCATAATCACCGCATATTCCACCGACTTCATCGGCGTTTTACCCCAGCTGAACGGGCCATGCGAATGCACCAGCACCGCCGGAACGCGCATCGGGTCGATGACATTTTTCTCGAAATGCTCCGCGATCACCCGGCCGGTTTCCAGTTCGTATTCTCCGGCGATTTCTTCGGGAGTCATCTTCCGCGTACACGGAATCGGGCCATCGAAATAGTCCGCGTGTGTGGTACCGTAGTCGTTGATGGCACGTCCCGCCTGCGCGTAGATCGTCGCCCATTCCGAATGGGTATGCGTGATGCCGCCGATTTCCGGGAAACGGCGGTACAGTTCCAGATGCGTCGGCGTATCGGAGGAGGGATTCAGCGTTCCTTCCACCACCTTGCCGGTCATCAGGTCAACCACCGGCAGAAGGTCGGGCGTCAGCTCGTCATACTCCACGCCGGACGGCTTGATGACCACCAGCCCTTTCTCCCGGTCAATGCCGGAGACATTGCCCCAAGTGAAAATCGCCAGACGGTAGCGCGGGATCGCCATGCAGGCTTCATACACCTGCTGTTTCAGTTCTTCCAACATGATGAATTTACCTCGATGGGTGTATATTACAAAATTTTGTGAGTGCGGGTTTATTGTGCAGGGGAGACGCTGCTTTCCCGACTTGCTATGCAAGTCGAAAAGAAAGCTGTGCAAAGAACTTTAATCTGCGGCTGACGTGGAGTTTGTTTTATATGGTGGAGAGGGGATTTTTTGAAATATACCGGTTCGTGAAGCTGAAATTTGTTAGACCTGCTGACATGATGTTGGTTTGAATCTCTACGAAAATCGTTTTGGGGAAGTCAGGCTCCGCTGGAGTTGCATGGCAACTCCGCCTGACTTCCCACGCCATGCAGCGAACGAACAATTTTGTACGCCACTTTTGAATTCATCTACGGTTCGTCAGCATCCGCGCGGCTTGGCTAACCCGCCGTCCGCGCTTTACGAGAGTTTGGTCGGCTGACATATCGTTTTGCACTAACGAAAGCACGCACGGCGACCGAGCCAAGGCGTGCGGGGTATCATTTTATGTAGCTGAATTTGAACAGAGCGCACTCCATCACGGAAACGGAAATGACCTGTGCTGAACAAAACGGAGTTTTGAGAAGTCGCTCCCCTATTCCTCATAGTTTTTACCGCTTCGCGGCTACAAGTCGAACACTCTTAAGCCATACTCCACGGAATATTCCCCTTTCTCCTTCTCTCCCATACCAACCACACAAACCGTCAACATAGATTAAAAAGGTTTTGGAAGGGGTTTGGGGAAACCTTTTCCTCAAAAAGGTTTCCCCAAGAAACTCCACCCCCTCAACTCAGTCAACAAATTCAAAGTCCATATCATCCACAAAGACAAGGTCGCCTTCCTTGCAGCCGGCTTCGCGGAGACGGTCGATGATGCCCGCCTTGATGAGCGAACGTTCGAAATACATGAGCGACTCGC
>SVQN01000110.1 GCA_015065295.1 Oscillospiraceae bacterium | reverse complement strand
GTCGGCGAAGTTCATGCACCGAATGGTGACGATTGCCGGTCGCCGCCACCTCCCTCAACGAGGGAGGCAAAAGTCGCATATTCAACTGGCACTACGGGTGAAGTTAATGCCGAAGGCATTAACTTCGGTGAATAGCTGGGTTAAATTTACTGTCAGGCTGACAGACATAAAGTTTGGACAGCTATTCACTCGACTTCCCCAAGGGAAGGTCGGGCTATTAGTTCTTAGCTATTTTACACACAACACACTTACACGGATGGGGTCCAGTCCTTTATAAAGGATTTACATATACTGGAAATTCCAGAGAAAGCCGTGCTTCATCGGAAAATTTCTGTTTTCATGTTGCTTTTTCTCCCCGTTTGTGGCATAATATAAGGGTATGTCATTTTTATCTCGCAAAGGAGCAACAGCATTTCTCATGGAAAACAGAAGCAGCTTCACCGGTAAGCTCGGATTCGTCCTTGCCGCTGCCGGTTCCGCGGTCGGGCTCGGGAACATCTGGCGGTTCCCCTACCTTGCCGCAAAATACGGCGGCGGGATTTTCCTGCTCGTCTATCTCATCCTCGCGGTTACGTTCGGCTTCTCCCTCATGGTCGCCGAAATCGCCCTCGGACGCAAGACCGGCCTCTCCGCCATCGGTGCCTTCGGCAAGCTGAACCAAAAGTTCAAGTTCGTCGGCGTCATCGCGTCCGTTATCCCGATCATCATCTTCCCCTACTACTCCGTCATCGGCGGCTGGGTCACCAAGTACCTCGCTGCGTTCGTCAGCGGCAGTGCCCATGCGGCGGCATCGGATTCCTATTTCACCGACTTCATTGCCAGACCGTTTGAACCGATCGTATGGTTTGCCGTCTTCATCGGCATTACCGCCGTGGTCGTCATGCTCGGCGTGGAAAAGGGCGTGGAAAAGGTCAGCAAGATCATGATGCCCGTCCTCGTCGTCCTGACCCTCTTCATCGCGGTCTACAGCCTGTTCATCCCGGGTGCCATGGAAGGTTTCCTCTACTATATCACCCCCGATTTCAGCCATTTCTCCGCGACGACTGTCCTTGCAGCCATGGGACAGCTCTTCTACTCCATGTCCCTCGCCATGGGGATCATGATTACCTACGGCTCCTATATGAAGAAGGATGTCAATCTGGAATCGGCCGTCCACCAGATCGAAATCTTCGACACCGGCGTGGCGTTCCTTGCCGGTATGATGATTATCCCGTCCGTTTTCGCCTTCTCCGGCGGGGATGAAGCCGCTCTCGGCAAGGGTCCCAGCCTGATGTTCATCACCCTTCCGAAGGTATTCGACAGTATGCCCGGCGGCACCATCATCGGCGCGGCGTTCTTCCTGCTGGTTCTCTTCGCCGCTCTGACCTCGTCCATCTCCCTGATGGAAACGATTGTCTCCATCTTCGAGGACAAGCTGAAGCTCGGACGGAAGAAAACCTGCCTGCTCGTTCTGGCGGGGGCGTTCCTGCTCGGCATCCCGTCCTCCCTCGGTTTCGGCGTATGGAGCGGCGTCAGCGTCCTCGGCCTGTCCATTCTGGATATGTTCGACTTCCTCAGCAACAGCGTTCTCATGCCGATCGTCGCGTTCCTGACCTGCATCTTCATCGGCTATGTCCTGAAGCCGCAGGCACTCATTGACGAAGTGGAAAGCTCCGCGCCGTTCAAGGCGAAGAAGCTGTTCACGGTCATCATCAAGTATGTCGCGCCGGTCTTCATCGTCCTGATCCTGCTGTCGTCGATACTCGACGTACTCGGAATCTTAAAAATATAAGGGCTAAGAGCTAATAGCTAATAGTGAATGACTGAACAAACCCCCGCGTTTGTCCGAGTTTCCGAAGGAAATCTCGCCCAGACGTGGGGGTTATTATTAAATTTCCAGTATATGTTAATGCTTTATAAAGGACTGGACCCCATCCGTGTAAGTGTGTTGTGTGTAAAATAACGTGAGTTCGATGGATATCTGTATCGACAACTTCACCCGTAGGGAGCGGCGCCCTCGTCGCTCCATCAAACGTTTTGACAACACAAAATTTGATAAGTCCAAACTTGAACTTCCATTTACATACAATTTGTTTATCCAAAACGTTCGATGGAGCGACGAGGGCGCCGCTCCCTACAGGTTCAGCCGTCAAATATGGAATACCATCGAACTCACGTTAAGTCACCAATATATGTCAATCCTTTATAAAGGACTGAACCCCATCCGTGTAAGTGTGTTGTGTGTAAAAATGGCTAAGGACTAATGGTGAATGGTGAATGACTATCCGAATTTTACCTCTGTCAGCCTGACGTAAAATTTGGTTGAAGCTCATAGTCATTCACCCTTAGTCCTTAGCCCATAGTCATTAACTCTTCCTCATTCCGCTTTGATTACGATATCCACACCGTAGCGGCCGCTCTTTCTGCCGAAGATCGACAGACCGTTTCCGCTGTCCGTGGAGAACGTCAGCGTCACTTCGTCCTTGTACTTCATGCCCAGCAGGATCGCCGACGGTACGCGGACGTCGCAGAGGTAGCCGTAGGTTCCCGCTTCGTCAAGCAGCGTGTCCTTCGCCTGATAGTGGTGCGACAGTGCGCCGCGCGAGTCCGCCGGACAGTCGGGCAGGAGAACCTTCGCGCACGGTACGCCGTCGATGGCCACCGTTACGTCGCCCGGATTCGGCACTTCGTCCGTCTGCGGGAACGAGTTGCGGTTTTCGCCCGGGTCGCAGCGGTAGCCGAGCATATAGTTCAGGTCGATCTTCACGTTCGCTTCTTCCTTCGGGAAGTCGTGCGTCATCGGGGCTCTCGTGGATGCCTCAAAAATAATGTGCAGGTCGTCCGCGTCCGCGAAGTTCGGGATGTCCGCCGTCTTCACCTTCACGGAGAACGTGCCGCTCACCAGACCGTTCAGCTTATTGCCTTCCTGCGCCGTGAACGCGCGTGCAAAGCCTTCGCCGGTCAGGGATGCCGGTGCAATCGCCAGAACGCCTTCGCGGGACGTCTGTACGTCGAACATCACCGCGTTGGTCATGATGATTTCATCGCCGTCCACCAGCTGCCACGACAGAATTGCGGGTCCGTCCGTTTCCGGCATCACCGCGCGGATTACGCCCGCGTTGAACGTGCCGTAGCCTTCCCAGAGGATGCTGTAGTAACCGCCGGTATAAATTTCGGGTTCCGCGCCGTTCACCGGATCGGTCGTCGTGAGTTTCCAGTAAATGCCAAGCACCTTGCCGTGGCGAACGTCCGTGAAGCTGGAGCCGAACATCGGAACATTGACGGTTTCGCCCGCGCCGACGGTGGTCATGGGAGCGATATCCGCGCCGAGATAGTCCTGCGAATGGAGGTCGCGGAGGCTCATGCCGTATACGCCGTAACCGAAATCCTTGTCGGTATTGTCGATCTTGTAGTATCCGTTGAATTCGTTGACCACGTCGTGGAATTCCGTGAAGACGAAGCCGCAGAGCTTGTCGTGCAGACGGAATTCGTTCATCATATATTTGTACTGCCACGAAATGTCGCTTTCGCCGGCGTTTCCTTCGATGCCCCAGACGTTGCCGCATTCGCTGTTCATGCACGGCACGTCTTCCATCGTGTAGCCTTCCTTGTAGTTTTCCTGCGAACCGACGTACGCACCGTTGCAGAAACCATCCACAACGCCCTTCACGCGTTCGTAGCCGTTCGAGTAGAAGTGCCATGTATTGACATCGGTGATGGTATGGTCGCGGTTGCAGACGGAGTTGTCTTCGACCAGACGGGTCGGATCAAGCTCCTTCGCGCGGCGGAAGCATTTTTCCACCCATTCGGCGGTGTCCTTCGTATATTCGCGCTGTTCTCTGCCGTCTTCGTCCTTCCACTTGGTGAAGAGCCCCCACGTTTCGTTGAAGACCACCCAGTAGAACGTGGACGGATGGTTGCGGTCGCGGATGATCTGTTCTTCCATTTCGACCTCGAACTGCGCTCTGGTATCCGGTTCGGGATTTGCCCAGAAGCAGGGAATATCTTCCATAATCAGCAGACCGAGACGGTCGGCATAGTACAGCTTCAGCGGTTCTTCCGCCTTGATGTGGATACGCGCCATGTTGATGCCGATGCGCTTCAGACGGAGAATTTCGTCGCGGCAGTCTTCATCGGACGGAAGGGTGAAGAATCCCTTCGGGTTGAACGACTGGTCGAGAACGCCGTTGATGTAGTACGGCTTGTCGTTGAGGGTGATGTAATTGCGGTTGTTCTTGCCGAACTTGCCGGTGCCGATCTCGCGGATGCCGAAGTAAGTGGAAACCACGTCGTCGCCGAGGGTCAGCGTACCGTCGTAGAGATTCGGTTCTTCGGGAGTCCAGAGTTTGGGATCGTCCACTTTGAATTCCAGAACCGCCTTGCCGTCAACAACGTCTGCGGACGCGGTGATTCCGGCAAATTCCGCCGTAACTGCCTTGCCGCAGCAGCATCCGGCGGTTTCGATTTCGTAGGAAACGGTACCATCGAGCTTCGTCTTCACGAAGAAGGACTTGATGTACGCCGCCGGACGCGCTTCCATCCAGACGGTCTGCCAGATACCGCGTGCGTCGCCGTAGCCCTGCTTGCCGTAGGTCTGGCTTCTCGCACCGGTGTCGGTCGCGGAAACGGTGATGACATTGTCGCCTTCGCGGTTCCACACGTCGGTCACGTCAAATTCAAACTTCGCATAACCGCCGCGATGACCGCCGACAACGGTTCCGTTGACTGCCACTTCGCAGGTATAGTCCACCGCGCCGAAGCAGAGGAAAATCTTCTCACCTGCCGGATTCCACGAAACCGTGCGGCGGTAGAAGCCGGTGCCGTCCTTGGATTCCGCGATGCCGGACAGCGGGGAACCCCACGGATAGGGGACTTCGATGGAGGTGTCGTAGGTGGGTTCGTCAAACGAGAAATCCCACGTCCCGTTGAGGTTCAGCCATTCCGCCCGCGCGAAATCCTGAAGCGGGAACATAGTTTTGGTAATCATAGGTTGCTCCTTTTATGTAAAAATTGTGTAGTCAAACGAATAACAATTCGTAGGGACACGGCGTGCCGTGTCCGTCGATCAATCCGGATCAATGAAATTTTGTCGGAAATCGCTCCAAATCGGACGTTTTATTTACAAAATATGCCTTGTTCAAATCCGTTGGCGGACACGGCACGCCGTGTCCCTACGGAATATTTGCTCTGTATTGCACATGATACGGTTCGCCGTACCTCACTCCGCCATTTTTTTCAAAGTATCTCCGGTAAGCCGGTACGTCGTCCATTCGTCGAGCGGAACCGCTCCGAGCGAACGGTAAAACTCAATGCTCGGCTGATTCCAGTCCAGACAGTACCATTCCAGCCGTCCGCAGCCGCGTTCCACGGCGATTTTCGCAAGCTGCTTCAGCAGTCCCTTGCCGTACCCCTTCCCGCGGTATTCCGGCAGAACGAACAAATCTTCCAGCCAGATGCCCGCGCGTCCGAGGAACGTCGAGAAATTGTAGCAGAACAGCGCAAAGCCCACTTCCCTGCCGTCTTCCACGGCAAACAGAACTTCCGCCTTTCCCTTTTCGAAAATCCACTCACGCAGATTCTCCTCCGTCGCAACCACGTCGTTTTCCATGTGTTCGTATTCCGCGAGCAGACGGATGAACTGTAAAATTATGCCAACATCCGTTTCATCGGCAAACCGGTATGTAAAATTTTCCATATATTCCTCATTCACCGATGCCGAGCTGTCCCAGAACGTGTTCCGAAATCACCTTCGCCTGCATTTCGATCGCCGGTGCGCGGAAATGATAGGTGTCCGACCAGAATTCCTCCCGGTCAAGCCTGTCCATCGCGGCGAACAGGTCGATCACCGGCAGCCCCTTTTCCTCCGCCAGACGGACAACCGTTTCGTTCAGCGAGGCGGAAATGGCGGTCAGGTTCGCG
>SVQN01000026.1 GCA_015065295.1 Oscillospiraceae bacterium | reverse complement strand
CCCCTGGAGCTGGTGATCGGAGTCGAACCAACAACCTGCTGATTACAAATCAGCTGCTCTGCCATTGAGCCACACCAGCATTTTATACAATTTTCATTGCTCGTTTCTGCGGTTCTTTGTTGTTTTTTACCCGCTCTCTCGAGGACGTTGTTATTATACCACGCCGGTTTGGATTTGTCAATACCTTTTTGAAAGTTTTTTCGATTTTTTTGAATTTTTTTATTCTGTTATTTTTCGAGCAGAAATACGCCGATTTTCCCGCTCTCCACAGCGGCGCGGAAGGTGATCGTATCGCCCGCGCGGGTGAAGGAAAGCGGCTGTCCGGACAGAAGATCGGTCAGGGTACGGAAGTCCTCCGATGTATGGACGGACACGGTGTACGTTTTGGGGCGGTCACTGCCGTTCGGGATGACGAAGACCCGGCGGTTTTCCGTATAGCGTTCGTAGGACGGCAGTTCCGTGTCTGCGTCCACCGCGCGGATATTCGTTTCCCGGTGATTCATCGGCCAGTAAGCGAAAATATCCGGGTATGTCCGGCGGATGCGGAGATACTGCGCGATATCCTCGCAGAATGCACGGTTTTCCTCCCGTTCGAGCAGTGACCAGTCTACGGGAACGAAGTAGATGACCTGATTTTCCGCCCGCATTCCGAATTCCGATCCGAGATACCACAGCGGAATGTACGGCGCGAAAATTGCCTGATACCCCATCACCAGACGGTTTCCGTTCACGAGGGAACGCTGGAAATCGTGATTGGAAATGCAATAGGTATAATATTTGTCCTGACCGGAGGTGCCGTCCTGCTGGGATGCCGCGCTTCCGTGCAGCATTCCGGACTTCACGCAGTCCACGATGTTCCATCCTTCGAGGAAGTACGCTTTCGGCTGCTGATACTGTTCGCCGCGGGACCAGCCGATCCAGTTTGTGATGCCGTCCTGTTCAAAATCGTACGCGCCGCCGCGTTCCGACGATTCCTCGGCGATCAGGAGGACTTTACGGCCGGATTCCAGCAGACGGCGGCGGATTTCCGCAAAAATACGGTGTCCGGCGAACATGGGCTCGCAGTCTGCGCGGTATCCGTCCGCACCGGTGACGAGGATATTGCGGACGCAGGTGTCGATGTACCATTCGCAGAAGTCGTCGTTTTTCCAGTCGAACGCCGCGCCGCCCCACGCTTCGCCGTGAAACCAGTCGGGATGCTCCCGCTGGAGGGAGGAATTTTTCATGGTTCCCCAGGTGATGAGGTCGAGCAGGACGCGGATGTTCCGGCAGTGGGCTTCTTCGACAAAGGCGCGGACACGCTGCCAGCCTTCGTTTACATCCGTGCATCCGGTGACGGCGGGTTCGAGGGTATGCGGTCCCTGATTGCCGTAGCCGTTGCCGCCGGGACCTTTTTCGTAGATCGGCGTGAGCCAGATGCCGTTGACGCCGAGCGCGGCAAGATGATCGAGGACGGGGAGAAGGGAAGCGAGCGTTCCTTCGCGGGTGGCGGTTTCGGGATGGATTTCCACGAGGACGAGTTCGTCCGTCCAGTCGGGGGAAAGCAGGTGTCCGTCGGCGGAGGATGGGATCAGCCGGACATCGCGGTCGGGACGGTACGGCGGAAGAAGGGAACGGTTGTCGGTTCGGAGAAATTCGGACATGGATGGCTCCTTTCGTTAATAAGTTAATAAATAGTTATTATTTGTGTATAGAGCTTATAAATTTATCGGGGAAATTTCCGGTGGGTTTCAAGAAAATTATAACAGAAAACGCGGGAAAAGGCAAGGAAATCGAGCGGATTTGATGGGATTGTTCATATTGGATTCATATTTCGGGTTTATAATAAGCACGACCCTACAGAATTAATAAAGTATGAGAAAGGAAGTCTCAACATGAAAAAGAAACTTCTCAGTGTAATTCTTGCGGCTCTGATGCTTGCGTCTGCGGGAACGATGTTCTCCTGCTCGGACAGCACGGGCAATGCGGAAACGACCGCCGACGGCAGCAGCACTCCTTCCGCAGCGGAAGAAGTAGTGGAAGAAGCCGAAACCGAACCCGAAATCATCAAGCCGGATCTTCCGGCAGACCTGAAGTTCACCGGATCGACGTTCACGTTCGGGGTTGTTGACAATCCGAACGCGCGCAACTTCCTCGTTATGGAAGAACTGACCGGCGAAGCACTGAACGACGCGCAGTTCTCGGTCATCGAAGACGCGCAGGAACAGCTTGACGTTACCATCGAACAGTTTGTTATGACGACGGGTTATCCGGCGGCGAACAGTCTGACTCCCCTGATCGCGGCGGGCGACGACGTGATTCAGGTAGCGAACGTATTCTGCGTTGACGCGACGACGCTGATGAACGGCGGTCAGATTCAGGGATACAAGGACGTACCCTACATTGACCTCGAAAAGCCCTACTGGGACAAGAGCGTCAACAACGAACTGATGATCGGCGATATGCGCTATGCGGCAATCGGCGACCTGTCGATTTCGACGCACGACCTGACGTACATTCTTCTGTTCAACAAGGGTCTGATTACCGACCACGGCATGGACAATCCGTACGATCTTGTCAGCAGCGGCAAGTGGACGGTAGACGCGATGGCGGCGATGATGGAAGGTGCGACGGTGGATCTGAACGGTGACGGTCAGTGGACGCGCGACGACCAGTACGGTTACGCTGCCCACACGAAGATGACGCTGCCGAGCTTCTGGGTAGGCGCAGGCTTCCAGACGATCGGTCTGGACGACGCGGGCACTCCGACGCTGCACATCGGCGACGAAGCGTTCATCAACTTCTTTGAAAAGGTCTTCCAGATCACCTACGACAACGGCTCGAAGTACAACGGTGCAGACCGCAACGATGGTCAGGACGTACCGACGGTATCGCGCGAACTGTTCCAGGAAGGCAAGGTTCTCTTTATCGACTGTTCGATGTTCTGGGTAGAAGCACTCCGCGACATGGAAATGGACTTCGGTATCATTCCGTACCCGAAGCGCGACGAATCCCAGGCGGACTACCACGCACGCGTAAGCTACTACATGCCTCCGGTACTTCCGGCGACGAACCAGCAGCTCGAAATGACCGGCGCGGTTCTCGAACTGACGAACTTCCTCGCAAAGCAGACCGTCACCCCGGCCTACTATGAAATCGCCCTCAAGGGTAAGGTCTCCCGCGACGAAGAAAGCGTTGCGATGCTCGACCTGATCTTCGCCAACCGCGTGATCGACCTCGGCGACACCCTCTTCTGCTCCGACGTCCGCGACGGCTTCATGGCCTCCCTCTACGCGAACAACCAGCGCGATCTCGCTTCTACTTACGCGACCCAGCAGAAGGTTCTGACCAAGAAGATCGAACGTGTTATGGATCTGCTTGGCTGAGTTTCGGGTATCAAATAAATATTGTTTGGTTTTTTCTTGGGGAAACCTTTTTGAGGAAAAGGTTTCCCCAAACCCCTTCCAAAACCTTTTTGATCTGTGGTAGCCATTTGGTTATTGCAGATTTTTTGTTTTTTTATGGGAGAGATAAGGGGGGGTTTGTGTAGCTGACAGCGGGAACTGCCTACAATGTATAAGAATCCGTGGAGCGAGCTCGCAGGGGCCGCCGAGACCCTGCTCGCCACAGACGGTTTTTGATTGCGTGATATAGTGTGCCACGTTTGAATTCAGCTACGGTAAGTTGTCCCCCGCACTCCTTGGCTGACGCCGTTCGTGCTTTTCCAAGAAAACTGTATGTCAGCCGACCGAACTGACGCAAAGCGCGGACGGCGGGCGAGCCAAGACGCGCGGAAACCCAACAATCCGTAGCTGAATTCAATCGTGGCGTACTGAATCAAGCAGTCGCAACATGGCGTGGGAAGTCAGGGTCTTGGCGGAGCCTGACTTCCCCGTTATAATTTTCGAAGAAATTCAAACCAGCCCCATGTCAACGGGCCGAACACTCTTAAGACATACTCCACGGAGTTTTTTCTTTTCCCCCTCCCCATCATATCAGCTGCACAAATCGTCAGCCGCAGCCGAAAAGTTTTTGAAAGGGGTTTGGGGGAAACTTTTTCCAAAAAGTTTCCCCCAAGCGCATCCCCTCCCAAAATTTTTTGTACATATTATATTTATTTCCCCCATAAACCCGTTCACAATTCGGCAAAGAAACCACTTGTTTTTCGGAGCGGCATGGAGTATAATAAAACCAATTTCGGTTTCATCGAAATAGTATTATTGTAGAATAGAGGCGTTATGATTATGCAGACTCTGCTCGCGCTTTCCATTGCGATGCTCGCCGGACTTATGATGTCCAGACTTACGAAGGTCTGGAACCTGCCCGCCGTCACCGCGTATCTGGTTGCCGGGATTCTCATCGGGCCGTACTGTCTCGGACAGCTGGGTATTCCCGGACTTGGTTTTATCTCTCATGAGGACGTTACGTCCTACTCTATCGTTTCCGAAGCGGCTCTCGGCTTTATCGCAGTGGCGATGGGGAACGAGTTCCGTCTGTCCGAACTCAAGCACATCGGCCGCAAGGCGGTTGTGATTGCGATCTTCCAGGCGGTCGTTGCGACGATCTTTGTGGACATCGCGCTGATCTCGCTTCACTTCATCATGCCCGAAAAGCTCCCGCTGTCCTGCGCCATTACGCTCGGTGCGGTCGCTACGGCTACGGCTCCCGCCGCAACGCTCATGGTCGTCAAGCAGTACAAGGCGGACGGTCCTCTGACCAAGATGCTCCTTCCCGTTGTTGCACTCGACGACGTGGTCGGTCTGATTGTGTTTGCGATCTCCTTCGGGATTGCCAAGGCTCTGGAACACGGCGCGCTTGATATCGTCTCCATTATTGTAAATCCGCTGGTGGAAGTCGTTGCATCCCTGATTCTCGGTGCGCTGATCGGTCTGCTGTTCCACTTCACCGAACAGTTCTTCCACTCCCGCAGCAAGCGTATGACCATTTCCGTCACTTACGTTTTCCTCGCGGTTGCGCTGTCCATGGCGGAATTCCACCTCGGTCCCGTGACCGTCGAATTCTCCTCTCTCCTCGTCTGCATGATGATGGGTACCATCTTCTGCAACCTCTGCGATTTCTCGGAAGAACTTATGGAACGTATGGACCGCTGGACCGGCCCGATCATGGTGCTGTTCTTCGTTATCAGCGGTGCCGACCTCGAGTTCTCCGTCTTCAGCGACTGGGCGATCATCCTCGTCGGCGTGGTTTACATCCTCTTCCGCTCTGCCGGTAAGATTGTCGGTGCGAACATCTCCGCGAAGTTCATGAAGACCGAGCCGACCATCCAGAAGTACCTCGGCATCACGCTCCTTCCGCAGGCCGGCGTTGCCCTCGGTATGACGCTGACCGCCCTTTCTCTCGGCGAACCCGGCGTTATCATCCGCAGCGTTGCTCTGTTTGCCGTTCTCGTCTATGAACTTGTCGGTCCTCTGCTGACCCGCATCGCGCTCGAAAAGGCCGGTGAAATCACCGAAAAGCCCATCCCCGCTCGTATGCAGGCCAAGCTGGACGCGAAGAAATAAGATATGTAGTTTCTCGGGGAAACCTTTTTTGAGGAAAAAGGTTCGAGTTTGCGAAGCAAATCTCGTCCGAACCCCCTTTCCAAAAACCTTTTTGGACTGGATAAATGACAAAGTACCGTGCAGATTTGGGGTCTGTACGGTACTTTTGGCTTCAGAAGATTCCGATGAGGCTGATACGGTAGGAGATGTCTTTGGTGAAGGTGGACGCCCAGAGGATAATGGCCATTTCATTCGCATAATCTCCGAGACGACGGCTGACTTCCTCGACGGTGTCCAGATCGACGTCCGGGGACAGTTCCATGAGGATCATGACGCATTCTGCTTCTTTCAGTTCTTCTGCGGAAGCGTAAAGGCGTTCTGCGTCATCCGGAAGGGTTTCCTTGCTTTCCGCGACGGTTTCGCGGTACAGAATAGGACGGGTCGGATCGGTCGGGGCGGGAAGATCGGCGAAATCAAGGTTGATATAATTCGGAAAATTGAAATATTCCTCAAACATCCGGCAGCACGGTTTCATCACGGATGCGCTGCACGGGTAGGTGACGAAGCGGTTTCCGTCGTCGAGAGTGATCTCGTTCTTTTCGGGATAGCGATGGATCGTGAGTTTCGGTTCGGTGTTTTCTTTCATTTTTTCTCTCTCCTCGTAGATTTCGATCATTTTCCGGCAGTTGTTGTAGGATTCCAGCAGAGTCTGTTCCTTTTCGCGGAGATGGCGGAGGATGGTTTCGTTGTCCGCGTCAAGAAAGCGGCTGCGGATTTCCTCCAAGGTGAAGCCGACCTCTTTCAGTTCCACGATGCGGTTGTATTGTTCAAGCTGTGCGCGGCTGTAGTAGCGGTAGCCGTTGTCCGGATGGATGTATTCGGCTTTCAGAACGCCGACTTTGTCATAAAAACGGAGAGTCTTTTCGGATGTATTGCAGAGTTTTGCGAATTCACTGATTTTCAGCATGATGGTTTCCTCGTCTGTTCGTTCTGCGGTAAGTATAACATTCCCCATTAGGGGAATGTCAAGAGGTTTTGAAAAAATCATCGCCGGAATCCCGGATTTCCATGGTTTGTTCTGGAATTTTCTGCAATCCCCTTGATTATCCGCAAAAGATATGGTAGAATAACATGAATTATTCATGGATTTTATAAAAACCGTCTAAAAACGGTTTTTAAATTTACGAATCTGTATGAAAGAAAGGATTTCCCTATGAATCAGCGTGAAAAATTCTCGTCGCGCCTCGGTTTTATCCTGATCTCGGCGGGCTGTGCCATCGGTCTCGGCAACGTCTACCGCTTCCCGATCATCACCGGCGCGTACGGCGGCGCAATGTTCGTGCTTGTTTACATTGCGTTCCTCATCCTTCTCGGCATTCCGGTCATGACCGCGGAGCTTTCCGTTGGACGTGCCAGCCAGAGAAGTATCGCATCCTCTTTTGATGTTCTCGAAAAGAAAGGCCAGAAATGGCACTGGATGAAGTACCTCGGCATCGGCGGCAACTATCTCCTTATGATGTTCTACACCACCATTGCCGGATGGATGTTCATGTACTTCCTCAAGTACCTGACCGGTTCCATCATGTCCGCGCAGGGTGCGGAAGAACTCGGCGGCGTGTTCGGCTCCATGGTTACGAATACCGGTCTGAACATCGCGGCGACCTTCGCAGTCATTCTCATCTGCTTCGGCATCTGCTCTCTCGGTCTTCAGAAAGGCGTGGAACGCATCACCAAATGGATGATGGTCGCGCTCCTCGTTCTCCTCATCGGCCTTGCTGTATATTCCTGTACCCTTGACAACGCGGCGGAAGGTCTGAAGTTCTACCTCGTTCCCTCTATTTCCAATATGATGGATTCCGGCATCATGACCGTTATTTCTGCGGCAATGGGTCAGGCATTCTTCACCCTCAGCGTCGGTATCGGCTCCATTGCTATCTTCGGCAGCTACATCGACAAGAACCGCAGCCTCCTCGGTGAAGCCTGCACCATCATCGGGCTCGATACCTTCGTTGCCCTGACCGCAGGTCTGATCGTGTTCCCGGCTTGCTTTACCTATAACAACGGTGTGACCGCAGACGCAGGCTCCGTCGGTGCAAGTTTCCTCTTCACCACCCTGTCCAGCATCTTCAATGCAATGCCCGGCGGCCGTATCATCGGTATCCTGTTCTTCCTTTTCATGATCTTTGCGGCACTTTCCACCGTTATCGCCGTCTTTGAAAATATCGTATCGTTCTGGCTCGAACTCACCAAGCTGAGCCGCGCCAAGGTAGCGATCATCAACATCGTCCTGATGCTGATCCTCTCCCTGCCGTGCATTCTCAGCCTGAATGTATGGGACGATATCCTCATCTTCGGCAAGAACTTCATGGACCTCGAAGACTATACCGTATCGAACATTCTTCTTCCGGTCGGCAGCCTTGCGTATATCCTCTTCTGTACACAGAAGTTCGGCTGGGGCTGGGATAACTTCATCAAGGAAGCCAACGCCGGCAACGGCCTGAAGGTTCCGAAGTGGATCCGCCCGTACGCAACCTATGTCCTCCCGGTAATCATTATCGTTGTCCTTATCATGTCCGCATTTTAATCCATAAGAAAAGGGATGACTTTCCCACAGAAAGTCATCCCAATTTTTTTGTTTTGCCGAGTCCCAGAAAATACGCCCGCATCGCCTCGTCCGGCTCAATGAAAATACCGGCATACCGGTTTCCGTCAATGAAAACCAGAGCAAGCGCATTGTCCAGCCCGAGCGTTACGGTGTAATCGTAATACACATACCCGTCCGCCTGATAGCGTTCGCGGATCCGCTTCTTGTCCGTCCCGATCTTTTCAACAGGAATCACCGCCGCAAGATCGGCAATCGAAAGCACACATTCCGCCGCCCCCGCACGATTGCCCTGCGACCGGATCACAACGAAATCGAGCATATCCGCCGGAAGATGAGCGGCATTCAACGTACCAATATTTCCTGCCAACGCGGTTTCCATGCCGGTTTCGTCAATATCGGAGCGCGGCCGGATGAGATAAACGAAATGGGTCATCTGATACCGTACGGCAAGAAAAACCGCCGCCACCACCGCCGCCACAGTCACAAGCTGAAAAACGGCTCCGCCAATGGCAATGCCATTGGCATTGCAGAAAATCGGAATCGCATAAGCAATTCCGCCGAAAATAAGGAGCGCAGCAATCATCACCGCCACGCGCGGATTTTTCTGAGAAGGAGAACAACGCATAAAAACCTCGAAAAAGAAATGAATTCGAAAAATCAGGACGTTCTCTACGGCTTGCTTCTTAAGTCGAACGATTTAGACAAGTTTGCACCCAAATCTTGTCTCTTCCAGGCAATCTGAATGCGGGCAAACCGCTGTATGTCTGAGCCCTCAAGGGCGAGTCCCCCGAACGTTAAGCCGGGAATTCACAAAGGGGCGGCGTTTGAGCCCCTTTGTGCGCCGTCCCGCGCAGGGACATAAAATAGAAAACCGCTTCAGCGGTTTTCTTCCTTCTTTTCCCCAAAAAAAGCGCATCCGTGTTACCTTACGATAGCACGGATTCTATGTTACGCTTCTTCAGTTGTCTTGATGATCTGCTTGCCGTCGTAGTAGCCGCAGGACTTGCAAACACGGTGAGCAACGTTGTATTCGCCGCAGTGAGAGCACTTAACCATGCCGGGCATGTCGAGCTTCCATACGTTGGAACGTCTCTTGTCGCGTCTTGCTTTGGATGTTTTTCTCTTCGGTACAGCCATGATGAACCTCCTCAAACTTATAATTAGGTTTGCTGTTTTGCGCAGTACACTTAATTATACCACAATCATTCGGGATTATCAAGTAGTTTTTGTAAAATTGCGAGCCTGGGATCAATTTCTTTTTTCGCTTTTGCCGCGCATCCGCAGTCACCGTCCGCAAGCCGGTGTCCGCAGGTCGGACAAAGCCCGGGACAGTCGTCGCTGCAAAGCACGAACGAGGGCAGCTCCAGAGAAATTTCCTCCATGATGTCCGCGTCCGGGATGATCTTCGCTTCGTTGACGTATAAAACGTCATCCAGCTCTCCGTCCCATTCCTCGTCTTCGTCAAACGAATTGTCCGACTCGATGGCCTCGGTCAGAATCATCCGTTCAAAATCGAATTCGAGTTCCTCACGCACCTCGTCCAGACAGCGCGCGCAGGCGGTAACGTACGAAACCGTCACAGTCGCACGGAATGTCATACAGCCGAGCGTGTCGGTGATGCTGCCGCAGACCGAGATGCCGTCGTCCGGGATCACAACATCCTCCGGAAGAAGCACGCACTCGGCGTCGGTATGGCGCGGGTCGAAGCGGTATGCGAAGTCGATCCGGTCGAGACGCCGGTTCATCAGTTCGCAGATGTCGATTTTCATGCGTCAGACCTCCAATATCAGCTTATCAGCATAAAATTCCACGGTAAAGATATTATAATCAATTATTCGCGTTCTGTCAATCTTTATTTTTAACAGTTTTCGGCGATTTTTTTCACAGTTTCTGTACTTAATATTGAATTATTCAAATATTGCTGTTATAATAAAAGAATCATCCCAAAGATACGGAGCGAAATAACAATATATGGTAAAAATCATCAAGCGGATCGCCACGGCACTGCTGTTCATCGTCTGCGGAATGTTCATTCTGCGGTGCTGTCTGGTGGCGGACAAATCCATTTTCGACACCCTCTACGCGACGGATTCGCTGACCGCTGCCTACGCTGACGGGGAACTGACCGTGCAGACCGTTGACGTGGAGCGCGAGATTGCGGACGACGGATATTTTGCCGCCTACGCTTTCTGTTATGTCCCCGAGACCGGCGAAGTACAGGTGACGGTTCGCTGGAACGACAGCGTATATGATTATACCGGCATGACGCCGGGACATGAATACAGCTTCTATCTGCTGAACGAAGCGACCGGCGAGACGTTCCCGCTGACCGCGCTGGATGCGAAGAAGCGGGTCATGTACAGCTACCGCAAGCTGAGCGCGTCGGGGGTCAATCTCGGCGAAGCGGACACGCTGACGGTGGTCATGGAGCTGCGTGACGGCTTTGAAAGCACGCAGGTGATCCGGTACGGCGAACAGCCGCTGGAGGAATACAAACTTTCTTCCGGGGAGAAGAAAGTTCTCAAAGAATAATGGCGTAATGGCGCGACGTTGTCGCGGAAGGAAGAAAAAAGTACCCGTTGGGTACTTTTTTCAATTTTATGTCCCTGCGCGGGACGGCGCATAAAGGGGCTCAATCGCCGCCCCTTTATGGATTCCCGGCTTGGCGTAAGTGGGACTCGCCCTTAAGGGCTCAAACAGACAGCAGTTTGCACTCAGCAGATCGCACGGAAGAACAGGGATTTCGTTCAACCAAAGGTGGAACTTTAATTTTCAGTTATCCCTCACGGCTGTTTCTACTGAACGAACAATTTGGACAGATTTGCACAGACTTTGTCTCTTCCGAACGCCCTGAATGCGGGCAAACCGCTGTATGTCCGAGGCCTCAAGGCCGAGTCCCACAAACGCCAAGCCAGGAATTCACAAAGGGGCGGCGTCTGAGCCCCTTTGTGCGCCCGTCCCGCGTAGGGACATTAATTTTGAAAACCGCTTTAGCGGTTTTCTACCTTTCGCCCCGAAGGGGCGTTTTTCTTCCTTATAATTCACGAAAAACGGAATCCTCTCCGTTCTTTCTTTGTAGGGAATTTTTGTTCCTTTTCGTTGACAAGCGAGACCCGGATATTGTATAATATAAGGTAAGTATCATAATGGGTTAAGTATCGGCTGTCGGCGGTTTTCCCTCTGCCGGCGGCAGAATGACCTACAAAATTGGAAACGGAGGGCAGTTTGAAAAAACGATTTTTATCCAAGTTCGTGCCGGTGCTGATCGGTACGCTTGTTCTGACCCTTTGTGCCTGCGGAGACGAAACCGCTCCCGCTGCCGATGACCTTCCCGCGATCGACGCGGCGGAGATTCTTCAGTATCAGGTCGTGCGCTCCGATTACGCTGAGGGCGATCTCGTGAAATGCGGCATGGATGTCCGGTATGCGTTTGAAAATGCAGGCTATGAACTCAAACTGACGACGGACTTCTTCCGCGAAGGCTATCCCGAATATGCCATGGGCGACTACGAAATCCTTGTCGGCGAGACGAACCGTCCCGAATCTGCGGAATTTCTCGACAGCCTCCAGATGTGGCAGTACGGCTATGCGCTGGTCGGTCAGAAAATCGTGATCGCCGGACATGATGAGGAGACAACCCGTCAGGCGGTCGAGGAGTTCAAGTCTTTCCTCGCCGGACGGACGGCAGACGGTGCGCCGTTTTCCTTCTCGGCGGCGGACAATTACATCTACGGCGAAGTGAAAGAGGGACAGGGGAAGGTTTATTCCGTCCTGACGGTTGACTTCACGCGCAGCAATGAACGGGAGGTAACGGCGGAAATTGAAGAATATTCTCCCGATTTTGTGATCGTCCGGAATGCGGATTTCGCGGCTGCGGACGTGCTTCTGCCGGACGGCTACGCGCTCGGTGCCGATTTTGCTCCCGACGGTTCGGAAAACGGCCGGCGTGAGCTGATGTATTACAATACCAATACCTACACCTATTCCTCGGAAGGTTCCCTGATGCTGTCGCAGATGCCCATGCTGACGGCGGACGAAAAGGGATGGTTCTCCTACTGTGTGGTTCGCTGTGCGGAAACGAAGGAAAAGATGGTCTTCTGTTCGGCGGACTTGTCCGGTGTTCCGGCGAATGCGGTCGGCGATCGTCTGAAGGTGTTCGGCGGCTTTGCGGAACACTGTACCGGACTTCCCGTTTTGTTCGGCGGGATGTATGACGGTGCGGCCGATTCTCCGGCGTGTGCGGCACTGACCGAATACGGCTATGCGGATGTCTTCCGGCTGGCGAAGGAAACCGAAGGCGAAGGAGCGGGGATGTCCCTGTACGCTTCCTATAACAATATCGCGGTGGCAAAATCCGTTGTGACCGGACACGGTCTTTATACGGAATTCCAGCGTGCGGAATAAAAAATTATATCAAAGGATTTTATATAGTATGTTGAAAAGTATGACTGCGTTCGGACGCGCGAGAGCCGTTTCGTCCGACGGCGCACTGGATATTACGGCGGAAATCAAGAGCGTCAATTCGAGATACCTCGACTGCACGGTCAAGCTCCCCCGGATGTACGGCTTCCTCGAAGAAAAAATCAAGGCATTCCTCTCCGAAGCGGGCATTGTCCGCGGTAAGGTGGAGGTTTACATCGGCATCGACGTGATCGAACAGCGGGGGCTTCAGATTTCCCTCGATAAGGAAGCGGCCGGTGCCTACATCGCCGCGCTGGAACTTCTCCGCGACACGTTCGGGCTGCGCGACGACATTTCCGTGATGTCCGTTGCCGGAAACCGCGACATCTTCACGGTAAAGAAGCCCGACGACGACATGGAACGCGACTGGCTGGAAGTCAAGACCGTTCTGGCGTCCGCCGCACAGGAATTTGTGGCAATGCGCGAACGCGAAGGTGCGAACCTCTGCGCGGATATCCTGAAAAAAGCCGAAGGCATTCAGGCATCCGCCGCGAAGATCGCCGAAATTTCCGCGAACGATATCGCCGGATATCCGGCCAAGCTGGAAGCGCGCATCAAGCAGCTTCTGAAGGATTTCGACGTCGAAACGACCGAGCAGCGTATCCTCACCGAGGCGGCGATTTACGCGGACAAGGCGGCCATCGACGAAGAACTCGTCCGTTTGTCCTCGCACTTCAAGGCACTCGACGAAATCGTCAACGCCAACGAAGCGTTCGGACGGAAGCTCGACTTCCTTCTTCAGGAAATCAACCGCGAGGTCAATACCATCGGCTCCAAGGCGGGCAACGCCGAAATCGCGCACCTTGTCGTGGATATGAAGACGGAACTCGAAAAGATCCGCGAACAGATCCAGAACCTCGAATAAAGGGGACATCATGAAATTTGTAAACGTAGGATTCAACAATATGATTAACGCGGCACGGGTGGTCGCGGTGGTTGCGTCCGATTCCGCACCGGCGAAACGCCTGATGCAGGATGCTAAGGACGGCGGCCGTGCCATCGACTGCACCTGCGGACGAAAGACCCGCTGTGTGGTCATCATGGACAGCGACCATGTGATTCTGTCGGCTCTGCAGAACGAAACCGTTTCCGCGAGACTGAACGGAGAAACCGCGCGTGCGGAAGAAGACGGAGGAGAAGACAATGAGTAAACGCGGCATCGTGATCGTAATTTCCGGCCCGTCCGGAAGCGGCAAGGGGACCGTTGTGAAGGAACTGCGCGGCATCTGCCCGACTATGCAGGTTTCCGTTTCGGCAACCACACGTCTTCCCAGAGAAGGCGAAACCAACGGCGTGGAATATTATTTCAAAACCCGCGAGGAGTTTGAAGGACTCATCGAACGCGGCGAAGTGCTGGAATACACCCAGTACAACGGCAACTACTACGGTACGCTGAAGTCTGAGGCGGAACGCATCATCTCCGCCGGCGACGACCTCATTCTCGAAATCGAAGTGGACGGCGGCGGACAGATCAAGCGTCTCATGGGGAACGAATGCGTTTCCGTCATGCTCATCGCACCGTCGGCGGCGGAACAGGAAAGCCGTCTGCGCGGACGCGGCACCGAATCCGAAGAGGTCATTCAGGGACGTCTCGCACGCGCCAAGGCCGAAATCAAAGAAGCGGTCAACTACGACTACATTGTTGTCAACGAAAGCGGCAAACAGACCGAATGCGCGGAGAACATTCTGGCAATCATAAAGGCGGAACATTTCCGTACGGAGAGAATGAACTCCTACATCGCCGAATATTTTGAATAAGCAGGCAATTACCATTTCATATATACATACCACAGTCTAATAAAGGAAGGTACACTGACATGATTTACCCGTCCATCGGAGAACTTACCAATAATTACAAGATCAACCGCTATACCCTCGTTGTTGCAACCGCAAAGTGCGCGCGCATCATCACCGACGAATACACCAAGCAGCGCGAATACGCCGAAAAGCTCGTCGCAAGCAAGGATTCCGACAAGGGCAAGAATATCGCCAGCATGATTAAGCGCGAATACCGCGACGAAAAGGCCGTCAAGACCGCCATCTCCGGTCTGTACGAAGGCGAATTCAAGATCATCGAACCCGACGGAAAGATCGAAATGCTCGGCGGCCACACCATTGAAGAATTCGAAACTCCCGCCGAAGAAAAGGCAGAAGCGGAAACCGCTGAATAAGAAACGATCGTTCTTCAAATTTGCAGGAACTCTGAAAATCCATTTCGTTTAAAGTTTTTTGGAAAGGGTTCGGGAAAACCTTTTTGCAAAAAGGTTTTCCCGAGAAAAATCCCCACATGAAAAGTGCGCTTGTGTATGTGATGGACGTGCCGTATTACGCGGACAAGGCATACAGTTATTATGTGCCCGAAATGCTGGACGAGTCCGTTGTGCCGGGTGCGCTTGTCGAAGTCCCGTTCGGGATCGGAAACCGCCGGATGACCGGGGTTGTCTCGGAATGCCGTTTCACGGATACGGAGGACGAGCGCATGAAGCCCGTCGTTTCCGTTCTCGGGGACGGTCCTCTGCTTTCGGAGGAGATGCTCGGTCTCTGCCGCTTTGTCAAAGAATATACCCTTTGTACCTTCGGTGACGCGGTGCGGGCGGCGGTTCCCTCAGCCGCGATGTCGAAGGTCGTCCATTCTTACCGCGTTGTTCCGCGTGAGGAGAGGGCGTCCGACGTTCCCTTTGAGGATGCGCTTGAACAGCTCGGCGAACGCGGACGGCTGGTCTATCACCTTGTCGCGGGACGGCAGCGGTTCACCCGCCAGACGCTGTCCGCGGAATTTGAATTTGACTGTACCCGCATTCTCGCGCAGATGGTCAAACTTGACCTGTGCGAAAAATATTCCGAAGTAAAAGGCTCCGCCGGTGTGAAATACCGCCGGATTTTGTCATTATCGGAGTCCCTTGCGCTGGAAACCAAACTGGACGGTTCCGGGGAGTACCTGAACGGAATCCTTGCGAAACTGCGCGGCGAAAACCAGAAAAAACTGCTTGCCGCCGTTGCGGAGACCGGTCCGGTTGAGGAAAACGACGCCTATACGACGGCTGGAATCCCGGCGTCGGCAGGAAAAACCGCAGCTGCCGCGCTGGAAAAGAAAAATTATCTCAAAATCGAGAAGGAAGACCTCTACCGCAACCGCTTCACCGCCGAGGCCTGCGCGTTCGCGGAACAGCGTGGTTCGGCAAAGCCCGTGCTTTCTCCGCATCAGCAGGAAGCCTGCGGGAAAATTGTCGGCCTGTACGAACGCGGTCTTCCGGCGGCGGCACTCCTTCACGGTGTGACCGGCTCGGGAAAGACCAACGTCATTCTCGCCGCCATCGACCGTGTGCTGGAAGACGGACGCGGCGTTATCATGCTCGTTCCGGAAATCGCGCTGACCCCGCAGACCGTCGGGATTTTCATGGCGCGGTACGGCGATACCGTTGCCGTGATCCACTCGGCACTGTCGAACGGCGAACGCTACGATGCGTGGCGAAGGATCAGGCTCGGCGAAGCCCGCGTGGTCGTCGGAACCCGTTCGGCGATTTTCGCACCTCTGCCGGACATCGGCATGATTATCATCGACGAAGAACACGAATATACCTATAAATCGGATACCAATCCGAAATATCACGCCCACGATATCGCACGGTACCGCTGCCGCGACCACAATGCCGTTCTGGTGCTGTCGTCCGCAACGCCGTCGGTCACGAGTTACTACAAGGCGCAGACGGGAACCTATACCCTCGTTGAGCTGACCGAACGCTATGGAAATGCGAAACTGCCGGACGTGCAGATTTACGATATGCGCGGCGAGACCGCAAACGGCAATCTCTCCCCCATCGGCGATCTGCTCGCATCCCGTCTGATGCGCGACAAGACGGAGGGGAATCAGTCGATCCTCTTCCTCAACCGGCGCGGATACAACAATTATGTGTCCTGCCGGAGCTGCGGCAAGGGCATCAAATGCCCGCACTGCTCGGTCACGCTGACGTATCATTCGAGCGTGAAGCGTGCATCAAAGGAAATGCTGGAGGTCGATACCGCCTCCGACGACTACATCGAAGACCGCCGGCGGAACGGTCTGCTGGTCTGCCATCTGTGCGGCTACCGGATGCGTCTGCCGGAAAAATGCCCGGACTGCGGGAAGGAACACTTCCTGTTCATGGGATGCGGTACCCAGAAGGCCGAGGACGACATCTGCGCGATGCTCCCCGATCTGCGTGTCCTGCGGATGGATCACGATACCACGCAGGCGAAATTTTCGATTGAGGAAATCCTCGGAAAATTCCGCGCGGGGGAAGCGGACGTTCTGCTCGGTACGCAGATGGTGACGAAAGGGCATGATTTCCCGAAGGTGGCGACCGTCGGGGTACTCAATTCCGACAGTGCGCTGATGCTGGACGATTACCGTGCGGCGGAACGGACGTTTGCGATGCTCACGCAGGTGATCGGACGTGCCGGACGTGCGGATGTTCCCGGTACGGCGATTATCCAGACGTACAATCCCGATCATGAAGTTCTGCGGTATGCCGCTGCACAGGACTACAAGGGATTTTACAAAGGCGAGATCCGGCTCCGAAAATCGCTGACGTTCCCGCCGTTCTGCGACATTGCGGTGATTACGCTGTCCTCGGCGGACGAAGCGTATCTCGGACTGGTGACAACGCGGATGTACGAGCGGATGCTCGAAACCCTCAAGACCGAATTCGGCGACGTGCCGGTCGTCCTCTATGGGCCGTTTGAAGCCCCCATCTACCGGATGCAGAACTTATGCCGGATGCGGTTTGTCCTGAAATGCCGGCTGAACCGACGGACGAGAGATTTTATATCCGGTCTGGTGTGCGAATTCGGGCGGTTTACCCCCACGGCGGACAAAACCAAAAACGACCGGGAAGCCGGAACAAGTGTGAAATACAAAGGTTCGGCGGCGGTTTCCGGAGCAAAGAGCAACCGGAAGCTGACCATTTCGGTCGATCTGAATCCCACAACCGTATAGAGCTAAGAACTAAGAGTGAATAGTGAATAACTGTCACAGTTTGCTCTTTCGCTTACAGAATATTATTTTGCAGGAGATTTTTTGATATGGCATTACTGAATATTGTTAAAGAAGGCGAACCGATTCTGCGGAAGGTGTGCCGTCCGGTAACGGAAATCACGCCCCGCATTCTTCAGCTTCTCGACGACATGGTCGAAACCCTCGAAGAGGCCAACGGCGCGGGTCTTGCGGCTCCGCAGGTCGGCATTCTCCGCCGGATCGTTGTAGTGGACACCGGCGATGAGATTCTCGAACTCATCAATCCCGAAATCATCGCGGCGGAAGGCGAACAGCAGGAGGTCGAAGGCTGTCTGTCCGTTCCGGACGTATGGGGCATCACCGACCGTCCGATGAAGGTCACGGTCAAGGCGATGAACCGTCACGGCGAAGAATTTACCGCTACCGGCGAAGGTCTGGTGGCGCGCTGCTTCTGCCATGAACTTGACCACCTCGACGGTCATCTGTTCATCGACAAGGCGGTTCACATCCTGACGCCCGAAGAAGTGGATGAACTGTTTGACGGAGAAGACGACGAATGAGAATACTGTTTATGGGAACACCGGATCTCGCGGCGGAATGTCTGCGGGCGGTGTACGAAAAAGAGGGAACCGAGATCATCGGCGTTGTGACCCAGACGGATAAGCCGAAGGGACGCGGGATGAAAATGATTCCGCCGCCGGTGAAGGTATTTGCCGAAGAACACGGCATTCCGGTCTGGCAGCCGCAGACGCTGAAGGACGGCGCGTTTGCCGAAACCCTCGCGGAACTCGATCCCGACATGATTATCGTTGTGGCATACGGCAAGATTCTGCCGCCGTATGTGCTCGAATATCCGAAGTACGGCTGCGTCAACGCGCACGGTTCGCTTCTTCCGAAGTACCGCGGTGCCGCGCCGATCCAGCGTGCGATCATCGAAGGCGAAACCGTCACCGGCATTACGGCGATGTATATGGACGACGGCATCGACACGGGCGACATGATCCTCAAGCTCGAATGCGCGATCACGGATGAAGACAATTTCGGTACGCTCCACGATAAACTGGCGGTTCTCGCCGGCGAAGCGATGTGCCTGACCATCGACCGGACGCTCGACGGGACGATCACCCGCGAAAAACAGCCGGACGAAGGCGCGAACTATGCCGCCAAGATCACGAAGGAGGACAGTGTGATCGACTTTACGAAGTCCTCGCGCGAGGTGTTCAACCAGATTCGCGGACTGTCCCCGATGCCTTACGCGATGACCCGTACGCCGGACGGTAAGCTGCTGAAAATCACGGCGGCGGAAGCTCCCACAGACGAAACATCCGATGCGGCTGCCGGAACGGTGCTGTCCATCGACGGCGGAGTCCTCCGGATTGCCTGCGGAGGCGGCGTTCTGACCGTGACCGGCGTGGTTCCGGAAGGAAAGAAGCCGATGCCGGCCGCCGACTATATCCGCGGAAGAAAAATTGCCGCCGGAGACATTCTGAAATACGAATAAAAATCAAATACACGAAGGAAAGGTGTTCTTTATGCCCTACTACTACGGAATTGACTGGTCGTACATCGTCTACGTGCTGCCTGCGCTGATTCTTGCGATGTGGGCGCAGCATAACGTGACCTCGACCTTCAAGAAATACAGCCGCGTTCCCTCCGCGATGACCGGTGCGGATGCCGCCCGTCTCGTTCTGCGGGGATACGGTCTCAGCAATGTCGGGATCGGACAGGTGCAGGGGCATCTGACCGACCACTACGACCCGCGCTCCAATGTCATCAGCCTGTCGGATTCGGTACACGATGTCCGGACGGCCGCTGCGGTCGGGGTTGCCGCGCACGAAGCCGGTCATGCCGCCCAATATGCGGAGAATTACGGCCCGATCAAACTGCGCGCGGCGATTATTCCGATCACCAATATCGGCTCCAATCTGGCGATGCCGCTGGTTCTGCTCGGACTGGCTCTGTCCTTTGAATCGCTGGCGTACCTCGGCGTTCTCTGCTTCGGCGTGTCCGTTGTGTTCCAGCTCATCACGCTCCCCGTTGAATTTGATGCCAGCCGCCGCGCGGTGAAGGCTCTTTCGGATTCGGGGGCACTCTCGGACGAAGGACTTTCCGCCGCCAAACAGGTTTTGACTGCCGCCGCGCTGACGTACGTTGCCGCACTGGCGGTTGCCATCGGGAACCTTCTGCGGCTGGTGACGCTGGTGAACCGTCGGCGAGACTGAAATTGACTATGAAAACAAACAATCCAAAGAAAACGACCGCCCGTTCCCTTGCGCTGGAATCCCTGATCGCGCTGGAAAGAGACGGACGGTACTCCAATCTCGAAATCAACTCCGCGCTTGTCGCATCCTCACTGGGAGGTGCGGACCGCGGACTGTATACCCGTCTGGTCTACGGGGTGACGGAACGGCGGATCACACTCGATTATATCATCGGGAAGTACTCCCGCCTTCCGGCAAAAGACCTCGATCCGGATGTGCGCTGTGCGCTCCGCATGGGACTGTATCAGCTTGTGTGGATGGACCGCATTCCGGAACACGCTGCCGTCGGGGAATCCGCCGGACTGGTGGCGAAGCGTTCGACCGGATTTGTCAACGCGATCCTGCGCTCGTTCCTGCGGGACGGGAAACGGATCGACCTGCCCGACAGAACGGCGGACTATATGACCTATCTTTCGGTGGCCTATTCCGTTCCGCGCGATCTGTGCGAACTGCTGCATACGTCGGTCGGGGACGAAATCGAACCTCTGCTCGAAGCGATGAACCGCGAACCGCAGATCGCGCTCCGGGTGAACCGGCTGAAGCTGTCCGTCGAAGAAGCGGCGGCGAAGGTCGGCGGTACCGTTTCGGACATTGCACCGGATATCGTGAAGGTGCTTTCGCTTGACGATACGGTCAAGGCGGGCATTGAGGAAGGGCTGTGGTTCGTGCAGGACGAAGCCTCGCGGATTACGGCGGTCTCCGTTGGAGCGAAGCCGGGAGAAACCGTGGTGGACACCTGTGCGTGTCCCGGCGGGAAGAGCTTCTCCATGGCGATTGATATGAACAATACAGGTAAGCTGTATTCGTTCGATCTGCACAAAAACAAACTTTCGCTGATAAAATCCGGCGCGGAAAAGCTCGGGATCACGATGATCGAAACCGGATGCCGCGATGCCCGTGAACCGGACGAATCCCTGATCGGAACGGCGGATCGGGTTCTCTGCGACGCGCCGTGCTCCGGACTTGGGGTCATTGCCAAAAAGCCGGATATCCGCTATAAAGACCTTTCGCAGGTCGGACGTCTGCCGGAGATTCAGTATCCGGTGCTCTGCGGCGCGGCGGCTTATGTGAAGGACGGAGGAACACTTGTGTACTCCACCTGCACAATCAACCGGGCGGAAAACGAAGAAATTGCGGAAAAATTCCTCGCGGAACATCCGGAATTCACATTGGAATCCATGCGGACGTTCTATCCGCACCGCGACGGATGCGACGGTTTCTTCTGCGCGGTGATGACGAAAAAGTCATAAAGAAGAAAAACACATTTGACAGGAAGAGGATGTATATGACAGATATCATGTCGATGACCGTGGACGAGCTGAAAGGCTTTGTGAAGTCCATCGGGGAGCCGGAATACCGGGCGGGACAGCTGTTTACCTGGATGTCGCGCGGTGCGTCCATTGACGAGATGACCAATCTCTCAAAAAAATTCCGCGACGCGCTGAAGGCCGAGGCGGATTACCGTCTGCCGGTCATTGAACGCAAGCTCGTTTCGCAGATCGACGGGACGGTCAAATACCTGTTCTCTCTGAACGACGGGGAGTGCGTCGAGTCGGTCTTCATGAAATACGACCACGGCACCAGTCTCTGCGTATCGTCGCAGGCCGGATGTGCGATGGGCTGCAAATTCTGTGCGTCCACGCTCAACGGACGTGTCCGCAACCTGACCGCGTCGGAAATTCTCGGACAGGCGGCACTTGCCGCACGCGATACCGGCGAACGTGTGGACGGAATCGTCATGATGGGCATCGGCGAACCGCTCGACAATTACGACAACACTGTCCGCTTCCTCCGTCTTGTCTCGGACGAACGCGGACTCGGGATCGGACTGCGCCACATTTCGCTCTCCACCTGCGGTCTGGTTCCACGCATTTACGATCTGGCGAAGGAAGGACTGCCTGTCACGCTGTCCGTTTCGCTCCATGCGTCGGACGACGAAACGCGGAGCGCGCTCATGCCGATCAACCGCAAATACAACATTGCCGAACTCATGAAAGCCTGCCGGAACTATTTTGAAGTGACCGGCCGCCGCGTATCGTTTGAATATACGCTCATCTCCGGCAAAAACGACGCGAAGGCAGACGCCGTCCGTCTTGCCAGAGTGATCCGCGAAGGAATGCGGGCGACGGCGCACGTCAATCTCATCATGCTCAACGAGGTGGCGGAAACCGGACTGACCGCTCCCGGACGTCAGCGTGCCAGGGAATTTGCCGAAGAACTGAACCGGAACGGGGTCGGTGCGACCATCCGCCGCCGTCTCGGATCGGATATCAACGCTTCCTGCGGACAGCTCCGTCTCCAGAAACTGGCGGACAATGCGGCAGCCCGGGAATAAAATTTTCCGGAAAACATAAACAAACGTAAAATATTAAAGAATTTCTGTAGAAATCCGCAGGGATTTGCGGTAAAATATAAAGAAGTTACGCAAACATCATTCAAAGAAACAGAATTTCACTTGAGAATTCGAGGATGAGTTATATGTTATTTTATGGAAAAACCGATATCGGCCGACGCCGTGAGATGAATCAGGACGATTTCATCATCCGGAAGTATGCCGATGATGTGCTGGCCGCCGTGGTATGCGACGGGATGGGCGGTGCGAACGGCGGGAACGTCGCAAGCAAGGTCGCCGTGGAAACCTTCATTGCGGAACTGGATGAATACGAAAAGGCACATCCGTCCTTTTTCGGCGAGAGCGAAGAGGATATCGTGGACTGTCTTTCCGCCGGAGTGACGGCGGCAAACCGTGCGGTGTACAAGCTCTCGATTGCGGAAGCCTCCCTTGCCGGTATGGGCACGACGCTGGTTGCCTGCATTCTTTCGGGCGAAAAGGGATATATTGTCAATGTCGGGGACAGCCGTCTGTATCTGGTCGAAGGCGGCGAGATCGAACAGGTCACGCACGACCATTCGAAAGTGCAGGAACTGGTCGATGATGGTACGCTGACTCCCGAAGAAGCCAAGCATCATATGTTCCGCCATGTGATTACCCGCGCGGTCGGAACGTACAAGACGGTGGACGCGGATCTGTTTGTCTGCGAAATGAAGCCCGGTACATACGCCGTGCTCTGTTCGGACGGTCTGACGGACCTTGTGGAACCCGAAGAAATCTGCGAAACGGTCGGTACGATCGGACAAACGGCAACGATGGAAGAGGCGTGCGCGGCTCTCATCGACTGTGCGAACAGCCGCGGCGGACATGATAACATTACCGCTGTTATCCTTTCGACTTGAAAAAGTCGACTTGACAAGCCGGCTTGAAAATGTCGTCGACTTGATAATGTCGTCGACTTGAAAATGTCGTCTTGACGAGGGGATAAGGAAACGCCGGTTTCCTGCGCTTTTGCTGGAAAAAAGCGTAAATCGGCACGGACTTAACCAAAACAAACGGAAAAAGGATCAACTGTAATGATGGAATTGTATGAAAAATATGTCGGGCTGGTGTTCGACAACCGGTATCGCGTGGAACGCATTGTCGGAATCGGCGGTATGGCGGTTGTGTTCAAGGCGACCGACCTGCTGATGCGCCGCACCGTGGCGATCAAAATTCTCAAGGACGAGATTTCCGCGGACGAACAGGCGGTACAGCGGTTCAAGCACGAATACCGCGCCGTCGCCATGCTGTCGCACCAGAACATTGTGAACATCCACGATGCGTCCGTCCGCGACAATATCAAATATATCGTCATGGAATATGTTGAGGGCATTACCCTCAAAAACTATATGCAGCACCGCGAGGTTCTCAATCTCCGCGAGATCATCAGCTATACCACGCAGATTCTCCGGGCATTGGATCACGCACATAAAAAAGGAATTATCCACCGTGACATCAAGCCGCAGAACATTATGCTTCTAAAAAACGGCGTCATCAAGGTGATGGACTTCGGGATTGCCAAGATTCCGAATGCGGAAACCGTTACCATGACCGACAAGGCGATCGGCACGGTGTACTATATCAGCCCCGAACAGGTGAACGGCAGTCCGACCGACGCGCGCAGCGACCTGTACGCCCTCGGCGTTATGCTTTACGAAATGGCGACCGGTTCGCTTCCGTTTTCGGCGGAAACGCCGGTGTCTGTGGCACTCATGCAGGTCAACGATACCGCAACGCCGCCGCGCGAGATCAATCCGCACATTCCCGTGGGACTGGAACAGATCATCACCCGCGCGATGGAAAAGGATCCGGATGCGCGTTATCAGAGCGCGGAGGAGATGCTCGAACACCTGCTGAAGCTCCGCGAAAATCCGAAAATCATTTTCAAGGAAAACAAAGCCGCGAAAAACAAGCAGAAGAAGCAGAAAAATGCGGATACTGCGGCATCCAAGCCGAAGCACAAGACCAGCCGTTCCATGTTCCCGATCATCATGGGCGTTACACTCGCATTCCTGGTCGTCGCGGGTGTTGCCGGGTACTATATGCTCGACCGTCTGTTCCTCAACGGCTCGATGAACGATTACGAGGAACTGCGGATCCCGAATTTTGTCGGTTCTGCGTATACGGAAGAACTGGCGGAATGGTTTGAAAGCAGTGAATATTACACCGATCCCGTCATCACCTACGTTTACAGCGATACGGTGGAAAAAGGGAAGATCATGGAACAGGAGCCGCTTGCAGAGGAAAAACGAAAGGTTCTCCCCGGCAAGCAGGAATGCGAAGTGCAGCTGACCGTCAGTCAGGGCGCACGCACGATTACGCTGGAGGACTATTCCGTCCGCGATTACCGGGAAGTGCGAACCGAACTGCGTGACCTCGGTCTGAACGTCAAGGAAGAACGGGTCACGGACAGCATTCTCCTGACGGGCTACGTTGTCCGGACGGAACCCGGTGTCGGAACCGTGCTGCATGAGGATGACACCGTGACCATCTACATCAGCAACGGCAGCGATACCGTGACGGTGAGCGTTCCCGATTTCAAGGGACTCAGCGAAGCGCGCGCGCTGATTACGCTGATGGAACACGACCTGAACGTCGGCGACGTTACCTATGAAAAGAACTGGCAGACCGCCGGAACGGTCATCGGTCAGAGCGTGGACGCATGGTCGAGCGTTCCGAAGTATTCGGAAATCAGCTTTACCGTGAGCGGCGGACCGTCGTATGCCGGTGACGGGAAGACCATTCCCACCGAAGACGATATGAAGTGGACGCCGGTGGAAACGCCGGAACCGGTTGTGACGCCGGAACCGGACAACACATGGGATGACGGGAACGGCAGCAGTGATTGGACAGACGACACGAACGATGACAACAGCGGCTGGACAGACGATTCTGCCGGTACGGTATGGGAAGACAACACCGACGAGGACAGCGGTTCGACCGACGATTCGTGGATGGATGATACGTCCGGCGGTACAGAAGAAGACGATACGTCGGACGATGACAACTGGTGGGATCTCGGATGGGACTGGATCCGTCCGTAACCTACAGGATATGACAAGTATATGAAAGAACGAAAATATGGCATAATCACCCGCGGGGTCGGCGGACTTTACGGGGTTCGCACCATTGACCGTGAAAAATCGGCAGGGGAACGCATCTCGGAAGAAGTCCTCTGCCGTGCGCGCGGCATCTTCCGGCAGAATCACATCACCCCGACCGTGGGCGACGAAGTGATGATCGAGCCGGTGGACACGGCGGACGGCGGTTCGACCGAAGACTGGTATGTCCCCGATGAGGAACTGCGGGAAGCGCGGGACGCAAAAAAATCCCGCGGAAAAAAGCAGGATGTGCGTGTGGATTTTGTGATCGACGAAATTCTGCCGCGCCGGAACCTGCTGATCCGCCCGCCGACCGCGAATCTCGACTATCTGTTCGCGGTCATTCCGGCGGCGTCGCCCGCTCCCGATCTTTTGACGGCAGACAAGCTGACCGTCATTGCGGAAAACTACGGCATCGAAACGGTCGTGATCGTGAACAAATCCGACCTTGATCCCGAATCCTCCGCACGGCTGACGGAAATTTACCGGACGGCGGGGTACACCGTCTTCCCGGTGAGTGCGGAACGCGGCGACGGTATGGACGCACTGGCGGCGTATATCGCGGAAATCACCGCGCCGGATGCCGGAAAAACGCACATCAGCGGGGCATTTGCGGGAGTTTCCGGCGGCGGCAAATCGACGCTGATGACCGCACTGTTCCCCGATCTGAACCTGAAAACGGGCGGGGTCAGCCGCAAGACCGAGCGCGGACGGCATACCACGCGCCATGTGGAAATCTACCCACTGGAAACGGCGTCGGGCGGATGCTTCTGGCTCGCCGATACGCCGGGATTCTCGATGCTCGACTTCACGCGGTACAACTTCTTCCCGTATGATGAACTGGCGGCGAGTTTCCGGGAATTCGAGGAATGTCTCGGCGAATGCCGGTACACGAAATGTACGCACCGGAAGGAAGAAGGCTGCGCAGTTCTCGAAAAAATGGAACGCGGCGGCATTGCCCCGTCCCGGCATGAGAGCTATGTGCGGATTTATGATGAGCAAAGGAGTGTTCCCGAATGGAAAAGACGAATGACCTGACCCCGAAGACGGCACTGGTAATCACGGGCGGCTACTGCAACGTGGACGCGGTGCGGCGGCTTCTTCCGGTGGATGTTGACCTGACCATCGCGGCGGACAGCGGCTATGCGACGGCAAAAAAGCTGGGGATCACGCCGGATATCACGATGGGGGATTTTGACTCGTACCGAGAGACGCTCCCGACGGAGATGCCGATTCTGCAGGTAGCGTGCGAAAAGGACGTGACCGATACGATGCTCGCGTGCGAATATGCGAAAGAACAGGGCTGCCGGTACATTACGATTGTCGGCGGAACGGGCGGACGGATCGACCATTCGCTGTCGAACGTCCTGTATCTGGAAGGCCTGCGCCGGCAGGGAATCCGCGTGAAGCTGACGGACGGGGAAAACACCGTGCAGGTGATCCTCGACGAAACAGTGACGGTGCTGAACGACGGTGGTTATTTCTCGATCTTCGCGCTGGACACCTGCGTTGTGTCGGAGACGGGTTGCAAATACCCGCTCGACGGCGCGCAGCTTGTACGTCAGATGCCGTATGCGGTGAGCAACGAAGTGGCAGGGGAATATGCCACGGTGAAAGTCGACGGTGCCGCGATTCTGGTGACGAGCCGGAAATAGGATTTTATAAATATCAAGCGATTTACACTTGACATATATCATTGAATACTGTATAATTGTAATATATTACAATTATACAGTATTTTTTTGTTCAAGGAGGATTTTCTATGACTTATCGGAGAATTTTTGCAGTACTTGTGACCCTGCTCCTGCTGTTTACCGCGTGTACGGCATCCGAACTGCCGGAGAGGGACAATTCCGTGACCACGCTGACCGGCGTGTATGAGAAAACCGTTCTGGAAATGGACGAACGGATCACCTATATCCGGAATATGACCCTCCGGGACGGGAAAATCTATATGTACACCACCATGATCGACGGGGAAGAACGGCTTGCGTCGGTCGTAATTCTCGATCCGGCGGACGATTCCTTCACTTACGAGAATGTGCCGGGGATGGCGTATGCCACGGTGTTCGCGGTCGGAGAGGAAGGGTATCTGTTCATACTGTCCGACCACGACGATCTTCAGAAGAAAGAGGGGTACATCCTGCATTCCGTAGCGGACGGTACGGTCGTCTGGGAAAAGCGTCTGGACGAATTTACGGACGTCGGCGACCGGCTGTCCCGGATGCCTTCGGTTGTCTGGAAGGACGGAACGTGGTACATCGGGGCGGAATCGACCCTGCTGCTCGTGGACAATGCGGGGAATCTCGTGAAAAGCCACACGCTTCCGGCGGATATCTTTGGCGTTCTGGAAACGGACGGTGCTGTCCGTGTCTGGGGGAAGGGCTTCTGTTATGCGGTCGGTGCGGACGGTTCGCTGACGGAGGATGCCGCGTGGAAAGACGCGCTGGCGCAGATGCCGGAGAATACCGAGACCATTTATCCGGGAAACGGCTATGATTTTTACTACAACGGCGGCGAGGAACTGATCGGCTGTGAAGTCGGCGGGGAAAGCGTTCCGCTGATGAACTGGGTCAACTGCGGGTTTATGACCAACCGCATTCCGGAAATTGCAGTCGTCGCGCCGGAAACGATCTACATTCACGACGGCGAAAACCGGATCCTGAAATTTACCGGCGCACCCGACCGCGAAGTTGAAAAAACGGTGATCCGCGTTGGATACGAGAACAGCGGAACGAGCAATATCGAAATGGCGGCGGTGGAGTTCAACGGCGCACAGACGGAATATCAGGTGATCTGCGAGAATTACGGGGAAGCCGAAGGTCATGCCGCAGAAATGAGCGGGCTGGATGCGGCAATCCTGCGCGGGGAAACTGCCGATCTGCTGCTGTTCCGCTCGATGGACGAGGTGGCGAAGTACGCGGACAAAGGACTGCTCGCCGACCTGTATTCCCTGATGGACGATGAATTTTCCGCAGACGATCTGTTCGGCAGTGTCCGGGAGGCAAGCGAAATCGGCGGGAAGCTGTACGGTCTGCCGAGGACGTTCGAGATATCGGTTTTTTCCGCGAAAACGGCGAATCTGCCCGATTATGACGTGTGGGATGTCGATGCCTTTCTGATGACCGCGCGGAATCTGCCGGAGGGGATGCGGTTTTCCGAAGATGATTCACAGGAATCCATGACAGCGATGCTGGGGTTCATGCTGTCCGAATGGGTGGACACGGAGACCAATACCTGCCGGTTCGGCGACGGTTCGTTCGCGGCGATGCTGGACTATATCGCGTCTCTGCCGGAGAAGTCGCAGTGGAAATCGTCGCCGGAGGAAAATCCCTTTGCGGCGGACAAAATCCTGCTGTACGGCTATGCGGTCAACAATTATGCGTCCTACGCCATGATAAACAGCGTGTTCGGCGGATGGAACAGCGGAACCGTGGTCGGACTGCCGTCGTCGGAAGGCGGCGCGTGTCTGATTCATTCCGACCAGTATTATGCCGTGTCGGCGGAAAGCGGGAACAAGGAGGGGGCGATGGCGTTTCTGAACTTCCTGCTGTCGGAGGAATCGCTGATCGGCAGAACCGAGAGGGTGCGCGGGATGGACGCCCTTCCGGCACTGAAATCGGTCATGAAGGCATGGGAAGCGGTGGACGGCGTGTATCCGTACCAGATTTATACCGACCGGGTCGGCAAATATTCGGGCGGCGGCGAGCTGACGGTGCAGGACAACACGGGACGGCCGTATGTGGAGGTGTACGCAGCGGATTTTGCGGAGGAATTCTGTGAATTTCTGGATACCGTACCTGCGTATCGGACGGTTCCGGCGGAAATTCAGGAGATTGTGATGGAAGAAGTGACGGCGTTTCTCGGTATGGGGAAAACGGCAGAATCCACGGCGGATATTGTGCAGTCCCGCGTGGGGCTGTGGCTGAGTGAGCATGAGTGAGTAAAACTTGCGGAAATTTTCGGAAATATGGAACAAAATGCGGAGCAGAAACGTCTATACAGTAGATTACCTTCAAAAAGCAGGAGGACATTATGAGAAAATTTGCGGTGATTTTGGGTATGATTCTGACATTCACCGGACTGTTCGCGGGATGCGGAACGGAGGAAGTGCCGGAATACCGGACGATGGTGTACCGGCAGGTGTTTGAGCATCTGGACGGTCTGGAAACCCTGCGGGTCAGCAATACGGTGCGGACGGAAAACGGATATTCCTATCTTTACGGTACCGGCGGACAGTCAGGAACGGGACAAAGCGGAATATTTTATGTACAGGCAGATGCGGACGGCAATATTCTTTCGGAAATGCCGCTGACCGAATACGGAAAGGATTTCGGCGATGCGTTGTTTCTCGGGGAACGCGGAATTTATGTCTGGGGACTGTGGGATGACGAGGAAGAAATGAAATCGTACCGTTCCCTGATCCGGTATTCGTTTGACGGGGAACAGGAAGCGTGGGCGGACATCACCGTTCTGCGGGAAAAAGGGAACAGCAACGATACCGCCGACAGCGGGAAGCTGTTTGCCGAGCGTGACGAGGGGATTGCCCTGATCTGGAACGATACCTGCATCCTCGCGGATGACAATTTTGTCCGGACAGGAGCGTTCGAACTGCCGGGGATAGCCTGTGCGCTGTTTGCGGACGGCGCGGAGTTCTGGATTGTGTACGAAAAAAGCGGAAACATGAATCTCGGACGGTTTGCGGAGGATGGGACGGAAACAGAATCGTATGTTCTGCCCGAACGGTTTCATTCCAATGAATATCCCTACCGCGGAGTGGAAATTCTGTCGTGCAGAGACGGCTGTCTGACCGCGTGGGACAGCGAGGGTGTGTACCGCTGGAAGCTGACCGCAGAGGCGGAAGAAGAACCGGTATTTGACGAGATCATGGATTTTCTGGATGCCGGAATTCCTGCCGAGTACGTTCAGAATGTCTCGTGGATTCCCGGGGAGTATGACGGGGAGTTCATGGTGGCGGAACGTGCCGCATTGCAGAAGATGTATTTTCTTCAGCGGCTGTACCGTCCCGACCCGACAATCGACCTGTCAACCATCGAAACGCTGACGCTGGCGTGTATTCAGCCGGAATCCTCGCTGACACAGGCGGTGGTGGAATTCAACAAGAGCCACACGGATGTGCGGATTGAGGTACTGGACTACAGCATATACAATACGGAAAAGGATTGGGGAGCGGGGCGCACAAAGCTGATGCTTGACCTGACGACAGGCGTATTGCAGCCGGACATCGTTTTTCTGGTTTCCTTTGATTTTCAGGAACTTGTCGATGCGGCGGACGGCTATTTCGTCGATCTGTACACACTGATGGACGGAAAAGTTACGCCGGACACGATTTACGGTTGTGTGAAGAATACTCTGGAGGATGAAGACGGGCGTCTGTATGGTATCGTACCGGAATTCATGATAAGTACTGTCGCCGGACGGCGCGATACCATCGGCGATATGGAAACATGGTCAATTCCGGAATTCCTTGATTTTGCGGAAAGTCTCGGAGAGGGAGAATATCTCATGGAAGAAATTTCGCAGACGAACGCGGAATACACGCTGTTCAATTTCCTGGGGTTCGTACCTTTTATCCGGGACGGAGAAGCGGATTTCCTTGATCCGGACTATCTGCGGCTTCTGGAATTTACAAAATCTCTGCCGACCGAACCGCAGCTGTACATGGATCACGGTTCGAGCAATCTGGATGCTTTGTTTGCGGGAGAGATCACATTGGATCAGGTGGAAGTGGATGCCGGCGGGGAAAATCTGTATCATAACGGGAAGATCAAACTTGCCGATCCGGGCGTTTTTCAGTCGCCGTCGAGATTCATGAAAGCGGCGTACCAGTTCGGGGTGACAAGTCCGACTGAACTGAATTACATCGGCTGTCCCGTGGATGACCGGTGCGGAAGCGGTGTGGAACTCGACTTCAACGGGGGTATTTACGCGATTCCGTCATACTGCTGGGATGTGGAAACGGCATGGGAATTCATCGAAAGCCGTCTGACGGCAGATGATTACCGGACATATTTTGAAAATTCGCATTCCGATGAGATCGGAGCGGGGTATTTTTTCAAAACCTATAAGCCGGATTATGACGAGTATCTGGATGCGCTGGAAGGGTATCAGGTGTTTTATTTCCACGGCGAAAACGGTTCGGTCGGCGGTTTTGACACAGCCGGCAAGCTGGACGGAGACGGACGTTACAACGGAAGACCGGGAACGCTTGTTACGCTCGACCGTGCGGCGATCGGGGAGGTAAAGAATATGCTGGACACGGCGGGGATTCCGCTGTGGTATTCTTTACTGTCACGAACCGAGCTGCGGAACATCATCAACGAGGAGATCAGCCGCTATCTGTCCGGCAATGCCACCGCCGAATCCACGGCGGACGTTATCCAGTCCCGCGTGAGTATCTGGCTGAGCGAGCATGAGTGATGCACACACTCCCGCACTCCCGCATATCCTGTAAATGAATCCAACATAAAGGGAGTACCGCCTATGAAAGTGGTTGTCTGGAAAAGTCCGAAATACGCCGTCCCTTTCCTGAAACGGTTTTTCAAGTTTAAGAAATGAGAATCGGGGGAACTTTTTTGAGGAAAAAGTTCCCCCGAACCCCTTCAAAAACCTTTTTAAATCGGGAAAAAGAAGAGTATTTTTTATAAGATGTGGGAGAATAAAGATATCCTGTAATTTCACGAGGTAAATCCAATGAAAGTTTCCCATACCACCGAAAATACCGGCGAACTGCTCGGTCACATGTACCGCAACGTGCAGATGGGCACCGAAAGTTTATGCGATGTTCTCCCGAAAATCACGGACAAGTTTCTCGTTTCCAACGTGACCTCCCAGCTCGAACGCTACTCCGACTACACCGCCCGCACCGCCGCCGAACTGCGGAAACGCTCCATCCGTCCGCAGGAACTCTCCGCCATGAAGAAAACGATGGCGAAGGCCGGGATTGCGATGAACACGCTGTTCAATTCGTCCGACCGCCACATCGCGCAGATGATCGAAAAGGGCACCCGCATGGGCGTGGACGATCTGGAAGGGCAGATGATCCGCCTGAACAGAGAGGGCTGCGACATGGAAGTCACAGCCCTGTGCAGGGAAATCGTCGCGTTTGAGCGCGAAGAAGCGGACAAAATCAAGGACTTTGAATAGACTAAGGACTAAGGGTTAATGGTGAATGACTGGATATAATTTTACGGCTTCCGGCTGACGGAAGTTGTGTATAGTTATTCACCATTCGTCATTAGTCCTTAGCCATTTTGTTTTTCTCATCCGGTGGATGACCATTTTGACGTCGCATTTGCGCGGTAGGTCGATGAAGCGGTCCACGGTGGTGAAGAACGACGAGAAGATGCAGTCCACGCCGTCCGTTTCGATTTTGCGGTAGATTCTGTCAAGCTCCGCGTCGAGGTCGATCACTGTGGTCTGAGGTTTTAACTGGAGCGACATCTGCCGGAGGATGAACGCGATGCCGTTGCGCTGTGCGTCGGACGCGATGTTGTACAGGCCGCGGATGTCGATCTGTTCGTCCCCGATGAGGAGGAAGCCCATGTCGGAGACTTCGAGCTTTTCTGTCCCCATGCCTTCCGGATAGGACGAAAAATGTTCCGCCGAGAGGGTACGCGCCTGATGCCACCGTACTTCCGGTGCGGGGATGATGATTTCGTCCGGATTCCGCTCGGTCTGCCAGATTTCGGCGGCGCGCTCGGTCACGTCGTGGATGAGGTAATCTTCCATTAAATATACGCGGTCGCATACGCCGAGGTATTCGCCGCTTCCGCCGATGACCAGAATCGTCGACACGCCTCTGCGGGACAGTTCCTGTACGCGGTCGGTGAACGGGGTGATCGGCTCTTTTTTGATGAGGGATTTCATCTTGTTATCGCGGATCATGAAGTTGGTCGCGCTCCGGTCTTCGTCGATGAGCAGGAGCGACGCGCCGATGTCCACGGCTTCCATGATATTCGCCGCCTGCGAGGTCGAACCGGAGGCGTGCGCGGTCGAAAAATCGGTGGTATCGCCGCCGGGGAGCCATTTGATGAACGGGGAAATGTTGGTATTCTTGACGCACCGTCCGTCTTCGGCGGCGATGCTGACGGCGGTCGGGTCGGTCAGGACGAGTTCGCGTCCGTCGCCGATGGTATGGTTGTAGATACCGGATGCGATCGCGTCGAGCAGGGTGGATTTTCCGGAATAACCGCCGCCCGTGAGGATGGTCACGCCGCGCCGGATTCCCATGCCGGTGACGCCGCAGACGGTGATTTCGTCCTCCGGCGTGGAGCGGAACGGGATGGCGTTCATCATCGGGGAGACGCCGTCGGACAGGCGCGGGAGGATACTTCCGTTGGCGATGAACGCGGTGTAGTCGCTGGTACGGAGGTATTCGCGGATTTTCTGCTGACGGTAGGCGAGTTCGCAGGCTTCGGCAAGGCGTTTCCGGTTGAGCTGTGCGGCGAACATATCCACGGTTTCGGGGAGGTCTTTGCAGAGCATTCTCTGGGAGCGTTCGAGCTTCTTGAACGGAAGCTGGATCTGCATCCGGATGCACAGGCAGAGTTTCGGCGGACGTTCCACGCCGTCTTCGAGGAGCCGTACGCGGATGCCGCCGAGGTTTTCGTAATCTTTCTGCGGACAGACGGCGAAAAAGGCGGCGTTGTTCGTATGGATTTCGCCGGACGGCCGATGGAGGTAGTATTTTCCGTTTTCCTTATCGGGACGGCTGCGGTTGTAGAGTTCCGCGTTGAGCGCGTCGATATACGGGGCGAATTCACGGAGACAGAAATCGGCGGCAGCATCGCGGATCGCGGCGAACTGTCCGGTGGTGAGGGCTTCTCCGGCGAAGGAAAGCGGCTCGATTTTCGGGATGAGGGTATTTTTCCGTCCGCTGACGTTGATTCTGAGGCGGGATTTTTCCTCTTCCTGACGGAGATAGTCCTGTGCGGCTTCGGAGGTTTTGGCGGCAGCGGGAGCGTCAATTCCCGCACTTTTCCACAGGTCAAGCAGGCGCGGGTCGATTTCGTCAGTCGGGATGGCAACGGTGACGGTCGGTTTGTCCTTCGCCATTTTGTTGGACATCTCGACGGTGTAGGCGTGGCTGTCGTCGTAATAGGTGGAATCGTGGATAAGTTCGGGGTCGCGTTCGCCGGCGAGGGGGTCTTCGGGTTCGGGATAGAACATCAGCATATCCCCGTCATAGAGGGAATGCTGTTTGTTGTCCTCGCCGCGGTAATTGTAGGTCGCGGTATCGCGTTCCATGAGTTTGAAATAATATTTCAGGCGTTTCATGAGATCACTCTCCTTTGCACATTCGTCGTCGATGAGGTTTTCCACAGGAAGTTTGATGACCACGGTGGGGATGCTGTGGTCGCGTTTCCCGGGCTGTTCGTATTCAAAGGCGATATCGTTGTAGTAGTAGACGGGATCGTTATCGTGGTAGCTGAGGTCGGGGGCACTGGGGACGATGACGAAGATATTGCCCGTCTGCGGGGTCATGAACTGTACGGCAAGTCGTTTCATAGGGACATCCCTCCTTTAGTTGAAAAATCCGGGCGGTGAAAACCAATAAAAAAACACACCCGGCTGACGGATGTGTGGAGAAACGGATTATGATATCATGTCATAAAGCAGGCACAGAACCGCAGCGTTTTTTGTTGTTTCATCGGAACCACCTGCTTTCATTGGAAGGATTATTTGACTTGATTATAGCACCGGCGGACGGGGACTGTCAAGGGAAAGAACAATTCTATTTGTTTTTTCTTATTTTGGATTTTTCCGGACAAAACCTCAAAAATCTATTGACGAAAGCCGGATTTATTGATATAATGAGATGAAAAAACTATTCTCAATATAAAGGAGAACTGACATGGCTGATTTTTCCGAACTCATTAAAATGGTCGAAACCGGTAAGGTAAAGGTTGTTAAGGAACTCGTAAACCAGGCAATTGCTGACGGCGTGGAACCGAAGGTAATCCTCGACGAAGGTCTGCTCCCCGGCATGAGCAACATCGGCGAAAAGTTCAAGAACAACGAAGTATACGTTCCCGAAGTTCTGATCGCAGCACGCGCAATGAACGCAGGCGTTACCATTCTCAAGCCCCTCATGGCTTCCGGCGAAATGGCTGACGCAGGCACCGCTGTCATCGGCACCGTTAAGGGCGACCTCCACGACATCGGCAAGAACCTCGTTAAGATGATGCTCGAAGGCAAGGGTATCAACGTTGTTGACCTCGGCGTAGACGTATCCGCTGAAAAGTTCGTTGAAGAAGCAATTGCGAACAACGCACAGATCATCTGCTGCTCCGCACTTCTCACCACCACCATGAACGAAATGGAAAACGTAGTCAAGGTTGCTACCGAAAAGGGCATCCGTGAAAACGTATTCATCATGGTCGGCGGCGCACCGATCACCCAGGAATACTGCGACAAGATCGGCGCAGACTGCTACACCACCGACGCAGCCTCCGCATCCGACGAAGCAATCGCTTATCTTAGAAAGTAATTTTTTTCGGGGAAAACCTTTTTGCAAAAAGGTTTTCCCCGAACCCCTTTCCAAAAAACTTTAAACAAATAGAAGGACAAGGTGTCG
>SVQN01000025.1 GCA_015065295.1 Oscillospiraceae bacterium | reverse complement strand
GCAGGCGTACAGGGCGAGGATTTTTTCTTCCATACCGTCGGCGTTCCGGCTGTATTTGCCGATGATTTTCGGTTCATACTCGCCGTTCCGGTCGCGGGGAATTTTGACATCGATTTCGCCGAGCTGCGTTTTTACGGTCTTTTTCGAGTAGCCGTTGCGGTAGTTTTTACCCTTGCCGGATTCGGTATTTTCCGACGCGTGTCCGCTTTTTTCGTAGCCCAGCGTTTCCTCCAGTTCGGCTTCCATGACCTGTTGGAGGACGTCGCTGAACAGGTCTTTCATACTGTTCAGGATGTCGGTGGTGTTGGTGAAGTGCTGACTGTTGACGAAGTCGCGTAAGAGTTCTTTCCTGTTTTATACTGTCATGCAGAAGATCTTGATTTGAGAACAATTCAAACAATCACAGTTGCTCATGCGTGGGAACTTGAACCTGAGGTTATCCAACAGATCGTAAAATTCAACAAGGAGCATCCTGAAATGAGAGTTGTTACTCTCGATTACAGCATCTATGAATCTGTTGAAGATGTGTTTGCTGCAGAAGAAAAACTTACGTTTGACATTGTCAAGCACAACCGTGATGTCCTGTATATCCTCGACAGCTACCGTGATAATGCCGGTGAGGACATGAAGCAGGAACTTGCGATCACGGCGGCGGATATGCGGTCGGGCAACTACGAAGCGGCATTGACCCGACTGGAATCCCGTGTGGGCAGTTCCATGCTGTCGGACGTGACCCGTGGTCTGGTCGGTGTTTTGCGAGGGGATGAAACCGATGCATATTGGACGAATCTTGCCATGAAATTTGCGGATTATCAGCGGCAGCTTCTGAAAGCCGAAGCCGCAAAAGTCCCCGGCAAGGTAAAACGCCTGTCCATGTGTATGCTCGTCTGCTTCATGCTCATGTATGTGGTGGTGATCCTGATGCAAATCCTGACAGCATTGGAGGGATTGTTTTAATGAAAATTGCGAAAATCCTGAAAGACAATCGCGGCGAAGGAACCTATATCGAAACGGTTGTCTTTGGCCTCGTCGTTGTGATCTTCCTTTCCTTCACGCTGAATCTGTTCTCCATCATCTCAGCCAAACAGCAGCTTGATGTGTGCGCCGACCAGCTCACCCGGCAGATTCAGCTTTCCGGCGAAGTGGATTCGGATACGGACAAGCTGTTCAACTCAATATGCAGTGGTGTAAAGGTATTGCACGATACCAATTATACCGTCAGTACCAACTACCACAGCGAAAAGAAGATTCAGCTTGGCACACCGTTTGAAGTGAAAGTGACAGCCAAAGCCTACCTCGGCGGATTCGGTGACTTCGGGTTATTCCCCATCAATCTGGTATCTGTCGGTGCAGGCGTATCGGAGGAATACTGGAAATGAGGGAAATACTGCAAAGCAAACGTGGCTCGTCCCCGATCTTTACGGCGATCATCGTTCTGGTGTTCTCGCTCACCATTTCAACGGTTATGTATATTGCGTATGTTGAGATACAGACCACCGTGATCCGTAACGCTATGAAGACAGGACTTGCTAACCTTGCCTATACCATATCCGAAGACACCTACACCGCACTGCGGGAAAGTGATTTCGAGGAATATGCGGCGAAGCTGACCGGTGAGAGTGCGTACCGGACGAAGTTGGAGAACACCTACAAAGCCGATGTTCTGAACGCCGTGGAGCTTGATTCTTATGAATACACCGTCGATGCGATCAGCCTTGATTTCACCCGTGACGGAATGAAAATCCGATACACCTGCACCTGCGACGTGACTTTCTACGTCCGGCTGTTCGGAATCAATATGCCTGCGACGGCAAAATCCGTACAGGTAGATCATCGACGGAACGCAGACCGAACTGGATGTAGCCAGCGAGCTGATCGGCGACCGCACGATGGTGCCGCTGAGAGTGGTAGCCGAAACCCTCGGGTGCACCGTGGACTGGTTCGACACCAATAATACCGTCCTCATCAATCCGAGAGAGAACGACGGCAGTGAGATGAGCGTGTTCGAGAGACTGGATCAGTCCGGTCTTTTCTGGAACTACGAAACCGACTCGAGCGAATACCTGGTCTGGAAGGACAAGTACAGAACCCTTTCCGAAGCGTCCAATCCGTCCAACTTCGACAGCTGGTGGATCGAACGTCCGAAGGATACGAGCAACCTCGAAAATCAGTCCCTCGACTGCACGATCATCATGCGGGAATTCGCCAAGGACGATCTGGCGCAGGTGAAATTCAACTTGATTTCATCAGATACATCCCAAGACAAAATTTCTATAAGCTCAGAATGCGAGTATAAACCATCAGTCATTATTTTCACATATGAATCAATATTATGACGAATATATTGGTATATAGTATTAGGATACTCCTTTCTCATATGCTTGAGAGTTTCAGATTCCATAGGAATTATATTATTGTTAATGAGAATTATTACCTTGACATCATCAATATCTTCAAGATCAAAACTCTCGTATGTGAATCCGAGGGTGGTAATAATCTCTTTGTATGGCTGGTCGCTAATTTCATTACAAGATATAATCTCATCGAACAACGCTTCATTCTGATCTTGGGGGTAACTTGTGTTTCCTGATGAAAAATTCAACGCAGTTTTTTCGCGATTAATGAAGGATATAAGCTCAGGTGACAATTGTTTTTTGTGGTTCAGAAAATAGTCCATAATGTTTTTTTCTGAATATACCAATCTATCTGAGACAATAAGACTTTCCCACAGAGAATATTCAGTAATGCTTGATAAATCATGGATATCGGTGTTAAGGTACTGAATATATGTTTTTCGATGGGAGATATCAATACCGGTATGGTTAAGAATAAAAATAACGTTGTTCTCATCATCTGTTATGCATCCTTCACATTCTGAGAGAATAATTGCCATATATTCAGGTATTTATCGAAATACGATTCTTCACTCTCTTCAAAAATCTCAATTTCGTTCCCTTGGAAATTAAGTTTTTTGAAGATGTTCTTATTTCTTTGTGTATTTACAATTACAAATAGAAGAAAACATAAAATCCCCAAGTCGTATCTGATGAAGCTCCTGCTGACCAATCTCCGTGAAGCCGGTAAATCAATTATCATCCTCGATGCCGAGCAGGAGTATGAAGACCTGACCAACAATCTCGGAGGGTGCTATATAGACCTCATGTCCGGCAGGTATATCATCAATCCGCTGGAGCCGAAAGCCTGGGCGGACGATTTCTCCGAGGATGACGATGCGCCGGAAGCCTTCCGAAAATCCACCAGACTCAGTCAGCACATCTCGTATCTGAAGGACTTCTTTAGATCCTACAAGGATTTCGCGGACGAGCATATTGATGCCATCGAAATCCTGCTGTCCACACTGTACACAAAATATGGGATCACCGATCACACGGACTACAATCGGTTGTGCTCTGAGGACTATCCTATTATGTCAGACCTCTATGATCTGGTGGAGAGCGAGTATCTGAAGTACGAACAGGGTAGTAAATCTCTGTTCACCGAGCAGCTTCTCCGTGAAATCTGTCTCGGACTGAACTCTATGTGTAAGGGCGCGGAGTCGAAATTCTTCTGCGGACACACGAATATTTCCGATGATAAGTTTATCTGCTTCGGCGTCAAGGGGCTGATGGACAGCAACAAAAAACTGAAGGATGCCATGCTGTTCAACATCCTGTCCTACATGAATCACAAGCTCTTGACTTGCGGAAATACGGTGGCTTCGATTGATGAGCTGTATCTGTTCCTTACAAATCTGACTGCAATCGAATATATCCGTAATGCCTCCAAACGTGTACGAAAGAAGGAATCGGCGATTATCCTTGCCAGTCAGAACATCGACGATTTCCTCATCGACGGAATCCGTGAATACACCAAGCCACTGTTCGCCATTCCGACGCATCGGTTTCTGTTCAATGCGGGCAACATCAATCCCCGTCTCGGCTTTTTGTTCCTTCTCTGTCTCAACTGGCTGGAATCACCTAAGCTGCGGTTATGCAGGAATGCCGCGTGGGATTCCTCTGTGGTTTTTATTTTCTATAGCCGTGAGCATTCCTCCGGCGGTGATCGTTGGTTCCAGCCCAACTGGGGGAGTTGCCTCCCATCGTTATCTATGATGACGGTGGGAGTTTTCTTTTTGGCAAATATTTGATGAAAAATCTCGAACAATTTCCGAAAGTTCGGCCAAAATCGTAGGATTTTATGATATAATATCTAAGATATCTTTCACAAAGGCTGATTTATGAAAAAACAAGTTATCGGAATTCTGGCTCATGTGGACGCGGGAAAAACCACCCTGTCCGAAGCCTTATTATATACCACCGGCAAAATCAAAAAGCTCGGGCGCGTGGACTGGCGGAACACTTATCTCGATACGCACGAGCTGGAACGTGAACGCGGAATCACCATTTTTTCCAAGCAGGCGGTCATCGAATCGGACAAGCTCCGGATCACGCTGCTCGATACGCCCGGGCACGTCGATTTTTCTGCCGAAACCGAGCGTACGCTGTCCGTTCTCGACTATGCAATTCTTGTCATCAGCGGTTCGGAAGGGGTTCAGGCGCACACGGAAACTCTCTGGCATCTCCTTGAACGCTATCAGGTGCCGACGTTTGTCTTTATTACAAAAATGGACCTCGCGGACAGCAATCCTGCGGACATCATGCGCGGGCTGAACGCCGATCTCGGGACGGGATGCGTCGATTTTACCTGTGCCGATTCGGATGAGCGGAACGAACACATTGCCATGACGGACGAAGAGGTTTTTGAAGTCTATCTTGAAGGCGGTGACGTTGCGGACGATGATATCGCTCGTCTGATTGCCGAACGGAAGCTGTTTCCATGTTTCTTCGGGAGCGGGCTGAAGCTCGACGGCGTGGACGCGCTGATTGCCGCACTGGAACAATATACCATCGAAAAACAATACCCTGCGGAAGAATTCGGCGCGAAGGTTTATAAAATTGCACACGACAAAAGTGGCGTCCGCCTGACGTATCTGAAAATTACCGGCGGTTCGCTGGGGGTCCGGCAGCCGCTGGCGTACCATCCGCTCGGTTCGCAGGAACCCGTGGAGGAAAAAATCACCGGGATCCGTCTGTATTCCGGTGCGAAATTTGATGCATTGGAACGTGCCTGTGCCGGCGATGTCTGCGCGGTTGCCGGATTGTCCGGAACGTACGCCGGTCAGGGAATCGGAGCTGAGGAAAGTGCGGGGCATCCGTATCTGGAACCCGTTCTCAGTTACCGGATCACGCTGCCGATGGATGTGGATGCGCGGACGGTTCTGCCGAAATTACAGCAGTTGGAAGAGGAAGAACCTCTCCTGCACATCGTATGGAACGAGCGGTACGGCGAAATTCACGCGCAGATCATGGGACAGGTGCAGACGGAAGTGCTGGTCAGCCTGATTGCCGAGCGGTACGGGGTGGATGTCCGGTTTGACGACGGCCGCATCATGTACAAGGAAACCATCAGCGAAGCGGTCGAAGGGGTCGGACATTTTGAACCCCTGCGGCATTACGCGGAGGTTCATCTGCTGCTGGAGCCGCTGGAACCGGGGAGCGGACTGGTGTTCGACTCAATCTGCAGCGAAAATTTTCTGGAACGGAACTGGCAGCGGCTCATTCTCACGCATCTGGAGGAAAAGCAGCATCTCGGCGTGATGACCGGTTCGGCGATCACGGATATGAAGATTACGCTGGTTTCCGGACGGGCGCATCTCAAGCACACGGTCGGCGGGGACTTCCGCGAATCGACCTACCGTGCCGTCCGTCAGGGTCTGATGACTGCGCTGATGCGGAAAAAGACCGTTCTGCTGGAGCCGTATTACGCCTTCCGTTTGGAAATCCCCGGCGAATGCGTCGGACGGGCGATTTCGGATATCCTTGCCCGTGACGGTACCTTCGACGAACATGAAGCGGAACTCGGCACGTCGGTTCTCGTCGGACGTGCGCCGGTGGCAACGATCGGCGGCTATGCACGCGAAGTGGCGTCCTACAGCCACGGACGTGGGAAATTTTCGTGCCGCGTGGAGGGATATTTCCCCTGCCACAACACCGACGAGGTTCTCGCGGAATTCCGGTACGATCCGACCGCCGACATGGACAATACCCCCGATTCGGTCTTCTGCTCGCACGGCGCGGGATTTGTCGTCCCGTGGGATCGCGTGCCGGAGTATATGCACCTCGAAGGACTGTCGCTGACGTCCGCAGACGAGGAGCTGGCGGTTCCGGAACCGCAGGTGATTAAGAAAAACCTCAACATTGACGAAAAAGAGCTGGAAGCGATCATGGAACGCGAATTCGGGCCGATCAAGCGGAGGGTCTACAGCGATCCGAAGCAGCCGAAGACCGTGAACGTCGATCCGGCGAAATTCAAAAAATCCCTGTACATCATTGACGGGTACAATGTGATTTTCGCGTGGGATGAGCTGGCGGACATCGCCGGAACCGATCTGGAAGGCGCACGTCAGAAGCTGTGCGACATTCTCGCAAATTATCAGGCGTACACCGGACGGGATATGGTGCTGGTGTTCGATGCGTACAACGTCAAAGGCTCTGTGGAGCGGAAGTTCGACTACCACGGTCTGCACGTTGTCTACACCAAGGAAGGCGAACTGGGGGATGTCTACATTGCCAAGATGGTGAAGGAAATCGGCCGGGACTTTACCGTAAAAATTGTCACGTCGGACGGTCTGATCCAGCTTCAGGCGATCAGTTCGGGCGTTCTGCGGCTGTCGGCGAGAGAATTCCGCGACGAAGTGCTTGCCGTGGATGACGAGATCCGGGACTACCTGAAAAAACTCCGCGAGGAGAACGAAAAGAGCGGAACGAAAAAGGAAACAAACAAGGGATGACCCAAACGGTCATCCCATTTTTTGTTATACAGGCTTGCAGAGATCAAGCACGTCGTCCAGTTTCGCGGTCGCCAGACGGAGGATCGCATCCCCTGCGCTGTGATAAATCCGCAGAGTGCCGTCGTCTTCCACCAGAGCGGCGCACGGGAACAGCGCGTTCGTACGCATTCCTTCCTCGACTTCCCAGTATCCTTCCGGAACCATCAGCGGGTCTTTCATCATGCCGATAACCTTCCACGGCTGTTCCGGATCAAGCAGGAGTGCACCGATCGTGTAACGCTTCCGCCAGTAGGGTTCCCAGCCGTTCTTGCCGCGCGACGGATCGAGGTCAACCGCATGATAAATCATGAGCCAGCCGCGGTCGGTCTTGATCGGCGGTGCGCCGGGACCGATTTTGTCGTTGGCGAACGGAACGTCTTCCACGCCGAGAACGAAGCGGGACTTGCCCCAGTACACGCAGTCCGGGGATTCCGACAGCCAGATGTCAAACCGGTCGCGTCCGCGCGAATATACCGGCATCGGACGTTCCAGACGGACGAAGTTACCGTTAATTTTTTCGGGGAACAGCACCATGTTCCGGTTGTCCGGAACGACAATGGACAGCGGTTCGTAGTGGTGGAAATCGTCCGTTACCGCAAAGCCGCCGCAGACGCCGTGGCGCGTGTCGATGGCAAAGCTGACGTAGAACCGTCCGTCCATCGGGGTGATGCGCGGGTCGTACAGACGGACGACTTCGCCGGGTTCAAACGTGTCGCCGAACCACTTGCCGTCGAGAACCGGTTCCGGCTCGACATTCCATTTGATGCCGTCGTCGCTGAATGCCAGACCGATGTTGGTGCCGTCGAGCCGCTGTTCCTCGTAGGAGCCGTAGTCATTGCGGAACAGCATGATGTAACGTCCCTCATGCTTGATAATGCCGGCGTTGAAGGTCAGCGCAGACGGGTAGGGAACATCGTGACGGCTGAGAATGGTGTCCGGGTAACGGGTAATGACCGGACTGGTCTTTATGTTTTGTATCAGTTCCATGATAATCCTTTCAGACTAATGACTAATGGTGAATGGTGAATGACTATATCAAAATATCCGTCAGCCGACAGACATAAAGTCTGATATAGTCATTCACCTTTAACCATTAGCCCTTAGTCACCTGCATATTCTTTCGCGGTGTCGATCAGGGCGAGCAGATTTTCATAAGGTACATCCGGCATGATTTCCTGCGACGGAGCTGTGATATAGCCGCCGTTTCTGCTCATCAGCTCGACCACACGTCTTGTTTCGCGGCGTACCTCGTCCGGCGTACCGTTCGGGAGAATCTGCTGTGTGCTGATGCCGCCGAAATACGTCAGGGTATCGCCGTATTTTTCCTTGAGTTCGGCGAGGTCCATACATTCCGGCTGAACGGGGTTGAGACCGTCCACGCCGATTTCGCACAGATCGGGCAGGATTGCGTCGATTTTGCCGCACGAATGGACAAATACATCCTTCTTCATGCTGTGGACAAGTTCGTATTCCATCCGTTCGCCTTCACGGATGAGGGTTGTCCACGACTGCGGAGACATGAGCAGACCGCGCTGGGTTCCCCAGTCGGAACCGAGCAGAACGCCGTCGATGTCGGGCGAAACGAGGAAGTTTTCGAGCATGACCATGTTTTTCCGGATAATCATGTTCAGCAGACGCGCTGCAAATTCCGGTTCGCCCGCGATATCCGCGAGGAAGTTTTCCAGACCGCGCGCGAAATACGCCTTTTCGAAATGACTGCCCCAGATCGTGACGAGCTGGTAGGCGTCAAAATTCTCGCGGAGATATTTCCAATGCTTGAAGGAACCCTCGTAGGAGCCGTAGCCGGACGTGTAGGGAAGAAGGGTCGGTGCTTCTTCGGTCGAGTAGTCTTCCGGGAAGGAATGCCAGCCCCACCACGGTGCGCTGACGTAGAGCATACAGTTGCCGATGGCGAGGGAATACGCTTCCACCAGACTGAGCCGCCCGGCCTCGTATTCCTTTTTGATGTTCGCATTGCCGTAGCGTTCGATCAGCTTCGGACCGTAGAGCGCGTTGCTTTCCGGCGCGAGGATGATCGTATAGGGAACCCGTCCCTCATTTTTGTGGGCAAGTGCCTGTTTGACAAGTTCGCGTCGGGTCATCTTATGCCTCCTGCATATTCAGCGCGGTACGGATGCCTGATTTATAATTGTCGATGTACTTTGCAAATCCTTCCCTGCCGGATTCGGTCGGAGCGAGAGTCTTGACCTCCATGCCGCCGAACACGCAGTCGTCAAGGAAATCGGGGAGGGACTTGCCGTCTTTTTTCATCATGTACGCCGCGAGGAGAGCCATACCCCATGCGCCGCCTTCACCGGCGGTTTTCATGACGGAGATGGACGTGTCAAAGGCATCTGCTAAAATCTGCTGTGCAACACCTTCGCACTTGAAGAGACCACCATGACCGAAGAACTTGTCTGCGGTGACGTGTTCGTTTTCAAAGAGAAGGTCGTTGCCGATCTTGAGAGCCGCGATGGCAGTGCAGATCTGTGCGCGGAAGAAGTTGGCGAGGTTCATATTGCTGCCGATGGTGCGGAAATACATCGGAACACCGTCCGCGATGCCGATTACGGGTTCGGCGGACAGGAAGTTGTAGGAAACCACGCCGCCGCAGTCCGCATCCCCTGCGAGAGCGTTATTGTAAAGGGTCGCGTAAACGTCGGACTTGTCCATCGGATGTCCGGAGAGGGCTGCAAATTCGCCGAAAACCTTCGCCCATGCGTCAATTTCGGCGCAGCAGTTGTTGCAGTGAACCATCGCTACAGGCGCACCGTCGGGAGTGGTGACCATGTCGATTTCGGGATAGGCTGCGGAGAGGGCCTTGTCGAGAACGAGCATGGAGAAAATGGAGGTACCCGCAGAGACGTTGCCCGTTCTGGGACGGACGCTGTTCGTGGCGGTCATGCCGGTACCTGCGTCGCCTTCGGGAGGACAGAGCGGAATGCCCGCTTTGAGGGTTCCGGTGGGGTCAAGGAGCTTTGCACCCGCTTCGGTGAGAACCGCGCCGGTGTCGCCCGCATTGCGGACAGCCGGGAAGACGGTGAGAATGTCCTTGGCAAAGCCGTGTTCCTTCAGCTTCGCGGACAGTTTTGCGATCATGTCCGCGTCGTAGGTACCGGTCGCGGAGTCAATCGGGAAAATACCGGAAGCCTCGCCCACGCCGACTTCGCGCCGTCCGGTGAGGAGATAATGGATATATCCCGCGAGAGTGGTGATGTGATCGACGTTTTCCACATGATCTTCGCCGGAGAGGATCGCCTGATAGAGATGAGAAACGCTCCATCTCTGGGGAATGGTGAAGTTCATGAGCGCGGACAGTTCGTCTGCGGCTTCGGCGGTGGTGGTATTGCGCCATGTGCGGAAGGGAACGAGAAGGTTGTCGTCCTTGTCGAAGGCGAGGTAGCCGTGCATCATGCCGGAAATACCGATCGCGGCAACGGTGTCGAGCGGCTGACCGAATTTTTCGAGAACATCGGCTGCGAGAGACGCGAAGCATCCCTGCATACCGGCCATGAAATCGTCGGCGGAGTAGGTCCAGTAGCCGTTTTCGAAGCGGTTTTCCCAGTCGTACGCGCCGGACGCGACGGGGTTGAACTGTCCGTCGATGAGAACGCCCTTGATGCGGGTGGAGCCGAACTCGATGCCGAGGTAGGTTTTGGTAAGATCAATCATGGGAGGAGTCTCCTTTACGTTATTTGGTTGGAGATATTATACCATATTGAACGAAAAAAGGGAAGTGGAAACGGGATTTCCGCAGAAATTCAAACAAACGATTGCCATGGATGGGACAGTGTGGTATAATAAATACAGAAAAGAATGCAGAAGTGTGGGAAAGGGAGAGAGACATGATCCTATATCATGGCAGTACCGTTTTGGTGGAAAAGCCGGAAATACGGGCAGGAGAAGCTTTTCTGGATTTTGGTACGGGGTTCTATACAACGACTTCCTACGGACAGGCGGAACGCTGGGCACGGATCAAAATGCGGCGGGAGAATATGTCGGTCGGGTATGTAGCGATCTATGAATTCGATTATGATACCGCAGCAAAGAATACGGTGATCCGCAGATTTGGCAAGGCAGATATGGCATGGTTGCTGTTTGTGGTGAATAACCGGCGCGGAGTACCTTTTGAGGAACCGGCGGATATGCATATCGGACCTGTGGCGGATGATAATGTTTATCAGTCCATCCGTTTCTTTGAAACCGGGATTTTGAATGCGGAAGAAACGGTAAAACGGCTGAAAACAGAAGTTTTGCAGGATCAGTGGACATTCCACACCGAGAGGATTCTCGAATATTGTAAATTTACAGGATACAAAGAAGTGAAGGAGGGGACATAAGATGGGACAGGAACAGTTTCAGGCAATGATGCCGGTAATCAGTGCGGATGTTGTCCGTATGATTGCCGAGAAGCGCGGAGTTTCCGAAAAGGAAGCAATCCGGCTGTTGTACACATCCAAATTGTATGAAGCACTGGAAAAAGAAGAAACCAAAGTGTGGCAGTACAGTACCCCGATGCTGTATTTCCTTCTGGAACAGGAATGGAGCAGCGGTACCATCTGTTACCCCGATGTATGAGGAGAAATCCATGAGCCGTGAAACACAATTTACCATATTCTGTATGGAAAGCTACAAGGTGTACAAATCCCTGACAGGCAGACAGGTATCCGAACTTTTTGAAAAAAACGGAGTATTTGAGTATATCCGTGAGTTTTATGACGTATTGCATACCACAGGATATCAGTACATCAACCATGACATTGACCGTTATTTACAGACAAGAAAATCACAAAAAGGAGAGAACACATGAAAACCATTCGTTTTGGCATCATCGGGGCGGGGAACATCGCCAACAAGTTCTGCGGCGCGGCAAAGCTCGCGGAAGGGGCGGACGTTATCGCCGTTGCCAGCAAGTCCATGGAGCGCGCGCAGGCGTTCGCCGAACGGAACGGCATTCCGCAGGCGTTCGATTCCTATGAGGAAATGCTGAAAACCGCCGATATCGACGCGGTGTATATTGCGACCACGCACAATTTCCACATGGACAACATCCGCCTCTGCTTTGATTACGGCAAGCACGTCCTCTGCGAAAAGGCCATGGTGCTGACCGCGGACGACGCACGCGAAGTGTTCCGGCTGGCGAAGGAAAAGAACCTCTTCTGCATGGAAGCCATGTGGACGAACTTCCTGCCGCAGGTACAGAAGGCGAAAGAGTGGATCACCTCCGGAGCGATCGGAGAGATTCAGGCGGTCAGCGCGGTCATCGGCTTCAACGGCGGCGGAAATCCCGAAAGCCGTCTGTACAATCCCGACCTCGCGGGCGGCGCGATGTACGATATCGGCGTGTATCCGGCGGAAATCGTGTCCTATCTGGTCGGCGAACCGATCGAGGACTGCATGGGCGTATGGCGGCCGCATCCCGTGACCGGTGTGGACGAACGCGCGACGTTTATCCTCCGCTATGCCTCCTGCGACGCGGCGATCCAGTGTATGCTGACCTCCAATGCCCGGGAATATATGATGTTCAACGGTACAAAGGGCTGCATCGAGCTTCCGTGGAGCAGCAGCGGAACGATTGCCAAGCGGTACGACGGCCGCCGTCAGCTTGCGGAAACGTTCGAGCAGCCGCTGGAAAACGGATTTGTCTATGAAATCGAAGAAGTTGTGCGCTGCATCAACGAAGGACGGCTGACCTCCGACATCATGCCGCCGGAAGCGACGATCCAGTGCGCGGAACTTTACGATAAGATTCTGAGAGGGTAATCATGACCAATTTTGAAGTAACCTTTTCCGTCACGGCGGGAACCGCTTCGCTCGGTTCCGGAATCCGCGTGACCTGTGACGAACACCTCACCGTTGCCCTGACCTACGATTTCCGGGAACGTCCGCTGACGCTGACCGCATCGGCATCGGTCGGTGATTCCGTTTCCCTGACCGTACGTCCACACCGGATCGAACTCCGCGTAAACGGCGCACTGCTTGACGAGGAATGGCCGTGCGGCAATCTTGGAGAACTCACTCCCGTAACCGGCGATTTTATCCCGGCGGTGACGGAGATCGAACCGGAATGCCCCGCCGAAATGCCGTCTGTCACCCGCGCGGGAATCACGACGGACGAAATCCGTCTGCCCGGCGTGAACATCGGCGACTGCATCCCCTTCTCGGACGGAACCCCGGATTCGGACGGAAAATATCACCTGTTCTACCTCTACGACCGCCACCATCACCGGAGCAAGTGGGGGCTCGGTGCCCATCAGTGGGCGCACGTTTCCACGTCCGACTTTGTCACATGGGACGAGCATCCGATGGCGGTCGGAATTACGGAACCGTGGGAAGGCTCGATCTGCACCGGCTCGATCACCCGCGCGGGCGATAAGTTCTACGCGTGGTACGCGGTGCGGATGTCCGACGGTTCTCCGGCGCGGATGACCTGCGCGGTATCGGACGACAACGTCCATTTTGTCAAGTCCGGCAGCTATTTCACCCTTCCGGCGGCCTACGAACCGACGAGTGCGCGTGACCCGAAGGTGGTCGAAATGGATGGAAAATTCCATATGTTCGTGACGACGACCCGTCTTGCGAGCGGCAGCGGCTGTCTGGCGCATCTCGTTTCCGACACGGCGGACTTTGCGGAGTTCACGGACTGCGGCACGATCCTCGAATGGAACGACGGCAATCAGCCGGAATGCCCGGACTGGTTTGCGATGGGGGATTACTACTACCTGATTTATTCGATCGGCGGATATGCGCGGTATCGTTATTCGAAATCGCCGTTTGACGGCTGGATCAAGCCGGAAGAAGACATAATTCCGTGCGAACGGGTACCGAAGGCGGCATGGCTCGGAAACCGCTGCATTTTCGCGGGATTTGTTGCCGAAAACGGCTACGCGGGCAGCGTCATGTTTGCGGAAGCCCTGCAGAATGCGGACGGAACCCTGCGGTTTGTTCCGGCTGAGGCGTAACGATGGGAAGATTCAGCGGTATCCTGCTGGCAAGTGACTACGACGGTACCCTTGCGGCAAGGGACGGGACGATTCCCGAACGGGTACGTCAGGCGATCCGGAGGTTCATCGCGGAAGGCGGACGGTTCACCGTGTCCACCGGACGTACCCTTCTCGGCTTCCACGCCTACGATCCCGACCTCATCAATGCGCCCGCCATTCTCGCAAACGGCGGCATGATCTACGACTATTCTTCACGGGAGGTCACGGAGCTTCTGGGGCTGGACGAAACGTGTGTCCCCGATCTGCGGAAAGTGTCCGGACGGTTTCCGGAGCTTGCCATTGAGATGTACGCGCCGGACGATACCTGCTGCATTCACCTCAACGAACGTTCCCGGCGGCATTTCGAGGGACACCGGATTGTTCCGCGGGAAATTGAGGATCCGTCGGAAGCGTCCTTTCCCTGTGCAAAGGTGATGCTCGGCGGAAGCGCGGAGGATATCGCGGCGGCACAGGAATTTCTTGCGGACTGTCCTTCCCTGAGCTTTGTTCCGACAAAAGGGACTTTGCTGGAGGTTCTCCGTCCCGGCGTCAACAAGGGAACGACGCTCCTGCGCCTTGCGGAACATCTGGGGATTGCACCTGAGAACGTCTATGCAGTCGGGGACGGGGACAACGATGCCGATATGCTGAAAGCGGCGGCGGCCGCATTTGTACCGGCGAACGGCGATGAAGTGGCAAAGGCGTGTGCGTCCTGTCTGGTATGTTCGAACGACGACGGTGCTGTTGCCGATGCGGTCGGGATCATCGGAAGCATGAGAAAATAGAAAGAATCAGGGGAACCGGCGGAAAAACGTCGGTTCCTTTTGGGATTTGTCAGGGGATCGGACAGGCTGAATACACTTATACACATACACGCATCGTTTTAAACTCCGTTTCATTTCGTTTCACTCAGTTTTGTTGAACCGATTCCCGGTGGCGGGGATTCATATATCCGCGACTGTAAACTAACGTGAGTTCGACGGAATAAAATTTGATTAGATGTGTTCGATAACCGGATGGTATACTGTAGGGACACGGCGTGCCGTGTCCGTCAAACGATTTGAACATACAATATTTTGTAAAATAAATATCCGATTCGGATGAATTCCCAACAAAATATTGTTCATCCAAATTGATCGACGGACACGGCACGCCGTGTCCCTACGAATGACGTGAGGTTATCGAACAGGTCTATTGAAAAATTTACAATCCGTAGGGCGGGGGCTTGTCTCCCGCCGGAACAAACGGTTTGAATTTCTTCTCGGCGGGAGATAAACCCCCGCCCTACAAAGCGTTTGTTTTTCTGATGATGATTTCGTCGAACTCACGTTAATATCACCTGCGGTGCCGGTGGAACGAGCGATTTCTGCTTCTCTCATTCAACTGTACTACAGGTTAAGAAATCACTCTCCCCCTACCCGGGGAAAGTTTCAAACCTATAAGATTGATATGTTATAATAATATAAGTCATACAGGTGGGGGAGGCTCTCCGCCGGACACAGCCTGACGGGGTTGTTCCGCGAAGTGAAACGAAATGAAACGGAGTTTAAAACGATGCGTGTATGTGTATATGTGTATTCCATGATCTTTTTGCTGCGGATTCAAACAAATCCTATGATTCCTGTAGTTTTTTGCGGAAAAATCTTGCATTCCCATGAAACTTGTGATATAATAGCCTAAATTCAGTCCGAAAAACGGGAGATTGTTATGCTTTTTAACTCCATCGAATTCCTGATTTTCTTCCCCATTGTGATTGCCGGATTCTTCCTGCTTCCGCATAAGTTCCGGCGGTACTTCCTCCTCGCCGCAAGCTGCTATTTCTATATGTCCTTCATCCCGAAGTACATCCTGATCCTGCTGTTTACGACGTGCGTGGACTTCTTCGGCGCACTCGGCGTTGAAAAATTCCGTGAAGCCGGGCGGAAGAAAGCCAGCAAAGCCATTTTCCTGACCGCTGTACTGTTGAATGTCGGCCTTCTCGTCTTCTTCAAGTACCTCGGTCTCCTCGAAGATACCATCAATTTCTTCGGCCACATGATCGACATGAAGACCGTCGTCCTCCCCGAGGTCGTTCTTCCGATCGGTATTTCGTTCCACACCTTCCAGAGCATGGGCTACCTCATCGACGTGTTCTTCGGCAAGGAGAAGGCGGAAAAGAGCTTTATCGACTTCGCACTCTTCCTGATGTTCTTCCCGCAGCTCGTCGCCGGTCCGATCGAACGAAGCTCCAACCTGTTCTCCCAGCTCAAGGCGGAACATTTCATTCATTACGAAAACTTCTCCTACGGCGGAAAGATGATGCTGTGGGGGATGTTCAAGAAGGTCGTCGTTGCCGATAACCTGGCGATGTTCGCGGACGCGGTATTCAACAATGTCGGAAATTATTCCGGCGGCGGTCTGATTCTCGGTATCCTTGCCTTCACGATCCAGATTTACTGTGACTTCTCCGGTTACTCCGATATCGCCATCGGTGCGGCACGCTGCATGGATATCCGGCTCATGAAGAACTTCGACACCCCGTATTTCTCCAAAAACGTTCCCGAATTCTGGCGGAGATGGCACATTTCGCTCTCCACATGGTTCAAGGATTACGTCTACATTCCGATGGGCGGCAACCGCGTCAGCAAGCCCCGCTGGATTTTCAACCAGATGGTCACGTTCACCGTTTCCGGTATCTGGCACGGCGCGGCGTTCACCTATGTTGTATGGGGGATGCTCAACGGTGTGTACATCGTAATTTCGAGATTTGTCAAGCCGATCCGTGACAAGATCAAGGAAGTGATCGGTCTGGCGAAGGTGAAGGTCGTCGGCGACGGGATTGATATGCTCGTGACCTTCTGCCTGATCTCGGTGACGTGGGTCTTCTTCCGTGCGAACAGCTTCGCGGATGCGTTCTACATTCTCGGCAACCTGTTCTCGGAAACGGTCTGCGAATTCCCGCACATTGCGGATTTCCGTGCATACATCGCCATCGGCGCACCGGTGATTCTTCTCGCGGTGGACGCGCTGACGAAATCGCAGAAGGTGGTCGCATGGTACACGAAGCGCACGATTCCGATGCAGGTGATCCGCATTGCGTCTTATGCGGTTATGCTGTTCATCATCGTCATCTTCGGCGCGTATGACAACAAGTCCTTTATCTACTTCCAGTTCTGAGAAATAATGTTTCTCGGGAAAACCTTTTTTAAGGAAAAAGGTTTGGAGTTGCGAAGCAATCTCCGCCGAACCCCTTTCCAAAAACCTTTTTCGATGGAAAGAGAGGACAAAGTTTGTGCAGATTTTCTCTTTATCTTAATGATTTCTACGGAGGTAAAGTATCTCTATGGCAGATAAACACGAATTACGCACTCTGCCGATCGTTCTTGTCAAGGGGCTGATCGTCGTCGGTCTTGCCTTTCTGATGGCGTTCGGGCTCAACAGCGCGATGCAGTCCTTCCTCGATGACGAAGTCGCGGTCGTACAGGCGGCGGCCGAACGTGCGGCGAAGATCGAAGCGGCTCTTGCGGCAGCCGAAAACGAAGCGCAGGCAAAGCGTCTGGAAGCGGAACTGGCGGTCAAGAAGGCGGAGCAGTACGAGGAATTCTACCAGAAGTACAAGACCCGTCACTGCTACCACTACTACGGTCAGTTCTACGAAATGTTCGACAATATGTATAACGCCGATACGATTTTCATCGGCACATCCCACGCGGCGCATGGCGTGAATCCGCTGTATTTTGAAGAAGTCATGCCCGAAAAATCGTGGTTCAACTTCGCTCTGAACGGCTCCAACCCGAAGTACTACCTTGACTGGTGGAAGGTGTTCATCGAATCGGGCTACCCGCTTCCGGAAACCATCGTCTACTGCGTGGACTGGTTCATGTGCGACGACGGCTGGCTCTGGCGGCGCATTGACTTTGACACCAATCCGGACTGCCCGGTCGATATCATGCGGAAGATCAAGGCGGCTGAAAAGCGCAAGGCGGCGGTGGACAGCCATAATGCCAAGGTCGAAGGCGAAACCGTGACAGAAGAGGTCAAGAACGAGGAAACGAAGGAAACCCCGGAAAAGGTCAACTGGTTCGACCTTGACGAAGCGACGACCTACCTGTTCAGCCGGATTCCGATTATTTATTCCCGCGACCGCATTCCGGAAATGATCGAATACTACAAAAACGGCGGCGAATTTGAAATGCCCGAGGAAGAGATTGACCTCGACGCGCTCACGACGCTCGATGAAGAAGCACCGCTTCCGGAAGTCCCGGTTTACAAACACGCACATCAGGCAGACCAGGACAACAACATCACCAGCTCGTACTACAAGGGCTACATTCCGTGGGAACGCGGCTTCTCCGGCGGCACGGTTCACCAGGGCTGCAACGACAGGGAAGACCAGTGGAAAGCGTTCGAAAAGCTCCTCGACATTTTTGTTGAAAACGACATCCACGTCATTTTCGTGGAAGCACCCGAATTCATCCGGGGCCGCCGCACGGACAAGATGGAGCCGAACAACGCCCGCATCCAGGAAGTCGCCGACCGCTACGGCATCACGTTCTACAACTACAACGAAGAACTCGCCGGCGACATCAACGCCAGCCCGGCCAACTTCTCCGACTGGGGTCACATGAACACCAAGGGCAGCACCGAATTCTCGAAGCTCCTTGCCGGTGATCTGAAGGAATATTTTGATAATCTGGAAAATTGAGTATGGGGGATGCTCTTGGGGAAACCTTTTTGAGGAAAAGGTTTCCCCAAACCCCTTCCAAAACCTTTTTAGACTGTGGTAGCCATTTGGTTATTGCAGATTTTTTGTTTTTGGGTGGAAGAGATAAGGCGCGCTTGTGCAGCTGACAGCGGGAACTGTCTCCAATACATACGAATATGGTGGAGCGAGCTCGCAGGGGCCACGGGAGATTGCTTCGCAACTCCAACCCTGCTCGCCGTAGCCGTGGAGTACGTTTTATGATCTCTAACGATATAGAATTCAGCTACATGGCGAGTATAGATTGAAGGAAAACTATATGGCGGGATTAAATTGAAGGTTTCCTTCATGGCGTGTCTGAATCGCCAGTTTCCCCCATGGCGTGGGAAGTCAGGGTGGCAAGGCGTGCGCCTTGTCGCGGCCCCTGACTTCCCCAGAACGATTTTCGTGGAATTTCAAACCAACGAAATGTCAGCGGACTGGGATATCCAAAATGGCTGCGCAGGTACCCAATAAAAATCCCCTATAAAAGAAAAAATCTGCAATAACCAAATGGCTACCACAGTCTAAAAAGGTTTGGGAAGGGGTTTGGGGGAACCTTTTCCTTAAAAAGGTTCCCCCAACGTATCCCCCGAACATACAATCAGCACAAACCAGCGAGCTTGTCAGCAGGAGCTTCTTCGGGGGTGAAGCCGCTGTAGCCGAGCTGGGGCATGGATTCGATGAGAGCGCGGTCTTCGGCGGAAATCGTGAAGTCGAAGACATCGGCGTTCTGGGCAGTGCGGTCGGGGTTCGTGGACTTCGGGAGCGGGAGGATGCCGTAGTCGAGGGAGAGACGGATGCAGAGCTGGGCAACGGACTTGTTGTACTTCGCGGCGATTTTGGCGAGGGTTTCGTCCTTCAGAACCGCGCCGCTGCCGAGCGGGCTCCACGCTTCCACGAGAATGCCCTTGCTCTGGTTGTAGCGGATGTTGTCGAGCTGCATATAGCCGGGGTGGAATTCGAGCTGGTTGACCATCGGCATCACTTCGGCGGTCTTGGCGAGGGCTTCGATCTGCTTTTCTTCGTAGTTGCTTACGCCGATTGCGCGGAGCTTGCCCGCCTTGTACATCGCTTCAAAGCCGCGCCATGTTTCCGCGTTGATTTCCTGCCACTGCGGATTGCTCAGTTCTACGCACGGCCAGTGAACAAGGTAGAGGTCGATGTAGTCCAGACCGAGACGCTTCAGAGAGTCGTCAACCGCTTCGATGGTCTTCTGGTAGCCGCGGAAGATGACCCAGTGCTTGGTCGTGACGAAAATGTCTTCGCGCTTTACGCCGGACGCACGGATGCCGTCGCCGACGCCGACTTCGTTGTCATAGCCCCATGCGGTGTCTACATGGCGGTAGCCGAGGTCGAGAGCCATTTTGACGCACGCGGCGGTCACGTCGTTCGGGGTCTGCCAGGTACCGTAGCCGATCGCAGGGATTTTCACACCGTTTGCGAGGGTGTAGCAGTCGGTCAGGGAGGTGGGGAGATAGATGTTGCTCATAGGAAAGTCCTTTCTTGATTACAGATTCGGGTAGATTTAGTTTATCATATATGCGGGAGAATTTCAATCTATTTGAAGCAATCTTTTGTTAAATTAAAAATTCTTACCGGAATTTCCGAACCGTTTGCCGTTTTCCGACACTACATGAATGAAAGGGGGAGAGAACCCATGAATGAAACCCAATCCATCGCCGAACGCATCCTTGAAACCTATATGCAGCCGGTCTTCTACTTCGCCCTGCGGAAAACCTCCGACCGCGCGGAAGCCGAAGACTTCACCCAGAACGTCCTGCTCGATGTCCTCACCGCCGTCAGCCGCGGATTCACACCCGACGACGAACGTGCGTGGGTCTGGAAAATCGCGCGGAACCACTACGCAAAATGGGCAGACCGCCGGAAACACGTCCGGAATACGCTCGACATCGACGAAGTCCGTGAAACCGTGTCCGACGGCTCCGCCGTGGAGGACGACCTCCTGCACGCCGAAGAAACCGCGCTGCTTTACCGCGAACTCGCACACCTGTCCCGCGATTACCGTACCATCGTCTGCGAATACTACTTCGCCAACCGGACGCTCGGCGACATCGCAGAATCGCTCGGCCTTCCCCTTGGAACCGTAAAACGAAAAATTTCCGAATGCCGGAACCACCTGAAGGAGGGTATGAACATGGCAAGAACTTACGGAAAACGCAGCTTCGCTCCCGAACTCGTCGAATTCGGCCAGAACTGGGAACCCGCAACCGGACCCGACGGCCGCCGCTACGTCGAACGAATCCTCGCGCAGAACATCCTGCTCGAAGCGTATGACAATCCCAGCACCGCGGAAGACCTGTCCCTCGCGCTCGGCATCGCCATGCCGTACATGGAGGATGAACTGAATCACCTCATGGAAGGCGAACTGCTGACCTGCGAAAACGGGAAGTACCGCACCAACATCGTCATCCTGTCGAAGGATGTACAGGAAAAAATTTACGCCGCCGCGCTTGACTATGTGGATGAAATGGCGGAACTCGTCAAAAAAGCCGCCGAAGAAGTTTACGCGAAGCCGGATTGTCCGAAGAATCAGTGCTTTGAGGATATGAAGCCTGCCCTTGTCGAACGCATCCTCTGCACCCGTGTCAAGCCGTATCCGAAAACGAAGGATACGCTCAGCGGCCCGCATACGATCAAGCACAAGGACGGCAGCGAATGGGCACTCGCCGGATTTGAAAAGACGGACATCAGCCGTGTATGGCTTGGTGTCTGGGGGGATGACATCTATCATCAGGTCATCATGCTCGGAAACCGCCATGACATGGACGCACTTGATCTTGACCGTGCGAAAATTCCCGTCTTTCCGGCGGACTGTATGGAAAAACTGTTCCCGACATCGTTCGGCGAAGCAATTGACACTCTGTACGACACTTACCTCGACCGCCGTCACGCGCTTCTCATGAACGACATTCCGCCCTATCTGCACGGCAAGACGACGATCATGAGCAACGTCGACTTCCGCAGACTGGTGATGGATCGCCTGATCGAAACCGGCTGGATCACCCTTGCGGACGACATGAACAAGTCCGAAATGGGCGTGTGGATGTACGCGGAATTATAATGCAGAAAATCCCCTTCATCGAGGGGATTTTCCTTTTTTTGATTACATTTTATTAAAAATCGGCTCCAGCGCGTGATAGCATTCGTCGAACCGTGCCTGCATTTCCCGGTAGACTGCACGGTCGTTCTCACACGCCTGCGGTTCGTACCGGTGAACGGTCGCCAGGAATTTGTCAATGATATCGAAATCCCGGAACGCTCCGACGCCGACTCCCGCCGTGATCGCCGCACCCATCGACGCGGCTTCCTCGAGGTAATTCGGCACGTTCAGCGGCAGACCGAAAATGTCCGACAGCACCTGAAGCCATGCCGGATTGCGTGCGCCGCCGCCGAGGACAATCAGTTCACCGATCCGGTTTTCGTAACGGTTGAACGCTTCCAGAATCATATTGAGGTTGTAGCCGACCCCTTCCATGACCGCGCGGATCATGTCCTCCCGGGTATGCTCGAACGTCAGACCGATGTACGCGCCTTTGGCGTGATTGTTCCAGCGCGGACTGCGTTCGCCGAGCAGGTACGGCAGGAACATCAGCCCCTTTGCGCCGACCGGTGATCCGGATGCCGACGTACAGCGGTTCACGTCCGCGTAGATCGAATTTTTGTCGTCTGTACGATCTTTGTACAGCTCACGGACGGCCCAGCTCATCGAACCGCCGCCGCACTGCATCGGGCCGCACGGCATATAGTAGCCCGGAACGATGTGGGCAAGGCTGAACGAAATCATGCCGTCGTTCACGATGGGATCGCGCGAGGCGAACGAAATCCACGACGACGTGCCAAGGGAAAGATTGGCAACGCCCTCTTTGGTGATGCCGCTGCCGACCGCTGCACAGGGACCGTCTCCGCCGCCGGTGACAACGGGAGTTCCTTCAAGAAGTCCGCACTGAGCCGCCGCATCCGCCGTGACCCGTCCCGCAACGGCAACCGACGGAATGATTTCGGGGAATTTGTCCCGCGCAAGTCCGCAGATTTCGAGCAGCTCGTCCGACCATTGCAGATTCCGGATATCCATCAGCCCGGTACCGGACGCATCCGACGGATCGGTCACGACCGCGCCGGTCAGCCGGAGGAGGATGTAGTCCTTCGCGTTCAGCATTTTGCAGGTTTTCCGGTAGGTGTCCGGTTCGTTGGCTTTCAGCCACATCAGCTTGGGCGCACTGTAGGACGCACTGAGCCGCTGACCGGTGAGGAGGTAGTAATCCGCGTCAGAGATTTGCTGACGGATGCGGTTTTCCTCTTCGGAGGAACGTAAATCCGCCCAGATGAGCGAATCGCGGACGGGAACGCCGTGTTCGTCCACGCAGAGACAGCCCATCATGTGGCCGCTGAACGAAACGGCTTCCACATCGGCGGGATTGATGGTTTCGGTGAGGGTTTTCGTGGTTTCGCAGACGGCGCGCCACCAGTCGTCGGCATTCTGTTCGGCGCGGTGTCCGGCGGAGACGTTCAGACCGTAGGAATACACGGTACTCCGGACGAGTTCGCCATCGGTGGTGAACAGGGTCGCCTTGTTTCCGGAGGTACCGAGGTCATGAGCAAGCAGATAGGAAGGCATAGGGATTCCATCCTTTTCAGTTGAATTTTTTTCATTATAGCACAGGTACCGCACGGATTTCAAGACGAGAGGGGGAATTTCGGAAAAGGTTGGCGGGATTTCTTTACAAGGGCGTGGGGTTCGTGTATAATAGATGTGTTCGATAACCGGATGGTATACTGTAGGGACACGGCGTGCCGTGTCCGTCAAACGATTTGAACAGACAATATTTAGTAAAATAAATATCCGATTTGGATGAATTCCCAACAAAATATTGTTCATCCCAATTCATAGACGGACACGGCACGCCGTGTCCCTACGAATGACGTGAGGTTATCGAACAGGTCTAATGAAAACAATCTGAATTATCGGGAGGAATCTATGACAGGCTTGAACGTATGTGCGGTCTTTTCGCCGGATCACAGCAAACTGCTGATGTGTCTGCGGCGGCGCGATCCGTACAAAGGCAAATACAATATGCCCGGAGGACACATCGAACCGGGGGAAGAACCGCTGGAGGCAGCATACCGCGAACTTTGGGAAGAAACCTCCATCACGCAGGACGATGTGGAACTGGAGCATTTCATGGATTTTGTTTATCACCGGCACGATATGCGGATCGAAGTTTATTCCGGCGTTCTCAAACATGAGGTTGAGGTTCACGGAGAGGAAAACGACCTGTACTGGATTTCCCTGACCGAAAACTTTTTCGACGTTACGAAATTTGCGGGAGACGGCAACATTGGACATATCCTGCGGCTGCTTGTTTAATCAACGCAGACTGGATTATCACACAATGAATTGATAATTGACTCTCCCATGCCCCCGTGCTATAATGATGTCACACCGGTGATATCTTTTTTACCCTACGGAGGTACATCATGCAAATCAAAATCGGCGACAAAATCCGCGAACTGCGGCGGCGCGACGGACGCCGTCAGGAAGACCTCGCGGGCGCGCTCGGCGTGACCTGTCAGGCGGTTTCCCGCTGGGAGGCGAACGGCGGCTATCCCGATATGGAAATGATCCCCGCCATCTCAAATTATTTCGGCATCACCATCGACGAACTGTTCGGCTATCACAGCGACCGCGAAACGAAAATCGACGCGATCCTTGCAAAAATCGACGCATTCGACCTCAAGCGCGACAGCGATGACGGTTGGGTAGACGAATGTCTCCGCATCCTGCGCGAAGGTCTCGCGGAATTTCCAGGAAACGAACGTCTGCGGATTACCCTTGCGGAAACGCTGTGGGAAGCCGGCTGGCGCAGACACGACGACTGGTGCGGCTACGATGACGACGGTACGATCCGCTACTGCTACGACCGCGGCCACCGGAATCCCTACTGGGCGGAAGCGGACAAAATCTGCTGTCAGCTGATCGAAGGGGACTGCGGCAATTCCGTCTATACGCGGGCAATCGCGGTTCTGGTGCCGCTTTACCGGAATTACGGGGAGTACGAAAAGGCAATCGCCTTCGCAAACCGGATGCCGGGACTGACGCACAGCCGGGAATACCTGCTCACCGAAGCGACAGACGGCCGTGCGGAAGCGAAGTACATCGGCGAATTCCTGCTGAAAACCGCACGGGAATTTTCCGAACAGCTGATTTTCTCCCTGATTTCCGATCTGGACAATTTCACAAGCGACGTTCCTGTGGAAAAAGTCAAGGGCGCGATTGCGATGTTTGACCTGATCTGCGACGACGGAAACATGGGGACGTATCACGATTTTGTCCAGAAGCTCTGGCTGTATCTCTCGCGCCTGCAATGGGAGCGCGGGTATCACGACGAAGCGTTTGTTTCGCTTGATCGTGCGCTGGATCACGCGCGGGCGTTTGACCGAATCGCCGACGGGGAAGACCACACGCTCACGGCACCGCTTGTGCGCTATGTGATTTACAACGCCGGATGCGTGCAGAACACCGCCAAGCGTCTGCCGGAGGACTGGCCGTTCTGGTGCAATCCCGACCATCGTCCGGTGGAGAAGGAAATCAAAGCCGATCCCCGATGGGAGGCATGGGTCAGACGGACGCAGGCGTAAAACGGGATTTTTCGGAGCCCCCCTTGCATTGGGAAGGAATGTATGATATACTACAGTAGAATAATACGGACTTTCCGAGAGGGGGCGAATCTGTGAAATACGAAAAATTCGGGCTGTATGATCTGGAACTGTGGCTGCGGAAGCACTGGAAACTGTGCCTGATCCTTACGGCTGCCGCTGCCGCCGTCATTATCGTCTGTACACAGCCGCTGACGACGGAGTATCACCGGACATTCACCGGCTACGAACTGCATTTTGAAAGCGAAGCGGAGTATGCGTATCATAATGCCGATGAAACGCAAAGTACCGTGATTATTCTCGACGGAACAATCACGCGGTATCTGTTCAAGCCGGACGTTTTTGAAGGCGAACTGTTCATCAGTGGATTCGATCAGGTTCGTGGGGATTGGGCGACCGAATATCTGGAACGGTGGCCGGATGCCAATCTTGACATCCGGATCGAATCGGACGGAGAAGTGACCGAGCAGATTATAGATAATCTCGGAATGAGCGGTGTTTTTGTACGCGGAGAGAACGAAAAAATCATGCGGGTATGGGCATGTCTCGACCGTGGAAAAGAATTCTTCTGTTTTGAGATATTCGAGCCGAACACGACAATGTTTTTCGGCGAATTCGACTGCATCATCGCACCGGCGCAGTTTCCGGAGAGAGCGGACAAGAAATTCCGTGAATTTGTCCTGGACGATCTTCTGGCATTCTGGGAAGCGATGGATTCCGATTGGGAAGGCCGTATGAAGGAAGAATAAAATAACCGCCGCAGATTCCTGTGGAAAACTGCGGCGGTTTATTTCTTTTTTCATAGTTCATCCAAATCCACCTTCCGGCAGAGGAAGCCGTCGGTGATAAAGTGGGTCATGGGTTCGCCGTTCTCATCGGCGGCATCCATATAGTGATAGACCGCCAGATCATCCGGCGACGGAGTGAGCGGTTCTTCGGGATGGGTATGCACGGTGAAGCGGATTCCCTTGGTTTTCGCGGGCCGCCGTTTCGGTTTGGGGATTTCCCCGAGCCGGACATCGCCGTAGAGCTTCCGCGCGGACGTTTTGTTGATAATCACCGGTGCGTCGTCCCGGGGCAGGTTGCAGAAAATCCCGCGTTCCGGATGGTCATCGGCGTTCTGGGTATACCAGACGGAATAAATTGCGGCTCCGTCCTCGTCGAGCTGTTCGGGATCCATAGAGCGGAGCTTTGCATAGCGGAACAGTTCGGGAATCAGCAGGTCGTGGTAGGAATCTTTCGGTGAAGGCATGATCCGTATCAGTGTATCAGTCACCGAGCGGAGCGGGTGAAGGCGTTACGCCGCGTTCGAGGCAGCGTTCGGCATCCCGGCGCATCAGATCGGAGAGAATTTCCGAGCATTCGGCGATCTTCTGCTTGTCGTCTTCCGGAAAATCGGACAGGGTGGTCAGAATCTCATGGACGATTCCGCCGAGCATTTTTTCGAGATGCTGGATTCCGCGGTCGGTGATGGAGATATAGACCTGCCGGCGGTTCTCTTTGTTATGCGACCGTACGACGTATTCCTTTTCCTCGAGGTCGTTGACGAGCTTGGTGAGCTGCTGCTTGGTGATTCCCATTTCGTTGGCAAACTGCGTCATCGTGACCGGCGAATTCCGGTAAGCGCGGAGCGCGTACAGCGTCGAGAACCCATGCGAGTGCATCCGGTACTCATTGGCATCCACGAGATGCCGCCGCATCAGGGCATAGTAATCCACCATAAAATCCAGGAACTTCCTTGCGATCGTCAGATCGTTCATTTCCGCCATCTTCTATCCCTCCGTCCTCTTCCGACTTCCCGTCATGGCATTTGTCGTTATCCGAACAGGTTCATTATATCACACTTTTCGGAAACTGTCAATTGGGTAAACAATAATCATGTGTGAATTGTTTGTATATGGTAGGGGGATGCTCTGGGGGAGGTGTTTCTTGGGGGAACCTTTTTGAGGAAAAGGTTCCCCCAAACCCCTTCCAAAACCTTTTTAATCTGTTGTAGCCATTTGGTTATTGCAGATTTTTTCTTTTTATAGGGGGATTTTCTTGGGTCTGTGCGTAGCCATTTTGTTGATCCCATCCGCTGACATGACGTTGGTTTGAAATTCTTCGAAAATCGTTCTGGGGAAGTCAGGCTCCGCCAAGGCCCTGACTTCCGTTGCCGGAAGAGATACATTGATGAAGTGCGTCACGTCAAAATTCAGCTACATTTGGTCATCCCCCGCACTCCTTGGCTGTCGCCGTTCGTGCTTTTCAAAGAAAACTGTATGTCAGCCGACCGAACTGACGAAAAGCGCGGACGGCGGGTTAGCCAAGACGCGCGGAAACCCAACAAACCGTAGCTGAATTCAAGAGGGGCGTACTGTATCATGCAGTCGTTGTATGGCGCGGGAAGTCAGGGTCTTGGCGGAGCCTGACTTCCCCAGAACAATTTTCGTAGAGATTCAAACCAACATTACGTCAACAGGTCTAACAAATTTCAGCCGTACTCCACGGTATATTTCAAAAAATCCCCTCCCCACCATATAAGCCAAACAAACCGTCAACAACCGCCTAAAAAGGTTTTGGAAGGGGTTTGGGGAAACCTTTTCCTCAAAAAGGTTTCCCCAAGAACGCTGCCTTCCGCCAATCCCCCCAAGGAAAAAACAATTCCAACGATTCTTTCTATTGCAAAAGCAGGGAGGATGCGGTATAATAAAAGCACAGCAACCGGTGCTGGAATCCTTAAAGAAAAGGAGGTAATGTAAGATGACAATTGCGATGGAGGTGGCTGTACTCTGACGGAATCCGGAGACGGAGACGTCGGTGTACCCACTTGTAGAACAACGGGAGATGCGCTCAGGACGGGAACCGTCGTGGGCTTTTCCCGCGTTTGACGAACGAAGTCATGCATTACGAAAGGCGGTACACCATAGGCTACAGAAATGCGGAAGAAGTTCTGCCGAAGGAACTTCTCATCCAGATACGGAAATATATCGAGGGCGAAGCGATCTATATCCCGAAGGCGGCGGAAAAGCGTACGTCGTGGGGCGGAAAAACCGGTACCCGCGCCGAGTACGATAAGCGAAACCGTGCCATCGCGGAGGACTATCGCAGCGGCTGCTCGGTGAACGATCTCGCCGGGAAATACTGTCTCTGCCCGGACAGTATCCGGAAAATTCTCAGAAATCGGGAGGAGGAATCGACATGAAATGCCCTTACTGCGGAAACGATATGGAAAAAGGCTACATCAACAGCCGCGACAGTGTGGTCTGGCGGAAGAAAAAGAGCGTGGCGGCCGCGTTCGACGGTCTGGCATCGGATGCCGTGAATATCGGGACGAGAAAACCGCTCGGTGAATCCTATGTCGTCGTCTACCGCTGTGCGGACTGCCAGAAATTCCTCATTGATACCGAAAACGGGAATCACACGGATTGAAATTATCGGACTTAAAAAGGACTGCCCGCAGTCCTTTTTCTATACCTCTGAACGGTTTCTGTATAACTAAATTATCACTATTTTTTTAATTTTTGTTCACAAATACGCCGCGATTCCGAAAATACGCTATAATAGAACTATCCCAACAACAATTCAACATTTACATAAGGAGCATTCTTATGAAACGCAGACTTCTCACTCTCCTGCTGACCGCCGTCCTGCTGTCATCGTCCATGATCGCGTGCAGCGATGCACCCGCAGACGAAGGAACCTCAGGAACTCCCACCGCATCCGATGCAGCCGCTCCCGCAGACGATACCGCCGCGCCGGAAGAAGAAACCACCATGCTCGAAGCGCGCCGTGCCGAAGCGGACAACCTCCCCGACAAGGATTTCGGCGGCCGCAATTTCACCGTCATCGGCACCAGTTCCACGGATTTTGAAAAGTACATCCATACCGAAGAGCAGAACGGCGAAGGCGTAAACGATGCTGTCTATGCCCGCAATCTCTCCGTCGAAGAACGCTACAACGCGAAGGTCGCCTATATCGACGGTTCCGACCACCGTACCTGCACCACGACCATCGCCAACGAAATTCAGGCGGGCGATACGTCCTTCGACCTGATCCAGTATCACGTCGTTTCCAACAGCGGCAACGTCCTGAAGGGCTACTACCGCAGCTGGAGCGAAGTTCCTCACGTCGATTTCTCCCGTCCGTGGTGGTCCGACTCGAACGTGGACGACCTAACGATCAACGGCAAGTGCTATCTTGCGATGGGTGATTTCGCACTTTCCACCATCGCACAGACCTACTGTATGTTCTACGACAAGGACGCTATGGTCAACTACCAGATCGAAGACCTCTACGACGTGGTCAAATCCGGCCGCTGGACGCTCGATTTCCTGAAAAATATGTGTGAAACCGTCTACACCGACACCAACGGCGACGGCGCGGCGGACGAACTCGACTATTTCGGCCTTGCTTCCGACCAGCAGTCCAACTACAACACCTACCTCTGGGCGTGCGACAACCCGATTTTTGTCAAGAATGCAAACGGCGAACACCAGTTCGTTTACTACAGCGAACATCTCGTGGACGTATACAATTCCTGCTACGACCTGCTGAACAACACCACCGGCGTGTATTCCAAGATGGATCACGGTTCCGGGATGGATTTATTCTCCAAATACGGTACGCTGACCTGCAACGCCCTTCTCAGCGGTGCGCTGACCTACCTCGCGGAATTTGAACACGATTACGGCATCATCCCCTATCCGAAGTATGACGAAAATCAGGCGGAATACAAGTCCATGGTGGACGGCAGCCACGAAGCCATGGCCGTCGGAAAGAGCGCGACCGACCTCGAATTCATCGGCATCATGACCGAAGTTCTCTGTGCGGAATCCTACAAGGAAGTTCTCCCGACCTATTACGACGTTTGTCTGAAGCAGCGTTACGCTTCCTCCCCGAGAGACGCGGAAATGATGGATCTCTGCGTGAACGCGCGCGTCTTTGACCTCGGCTACGTTTACGACAACTGGAACGGCGTTGCGTTCTATTTCCAGGAACTCCTCCGTGCGGAAACCTTCCAGGATATCACATCCTACTACAAGGGTAAGGAAAAGGCGGCAACCAAGTATTACGAAAAGGTTATCGACAAGTTCTACGAATAAATATCAGAAAAAGGACTGCGTGCAGTCCTTTTTTCGTTGCTTATTTCCGAAGTTCCGCGAGTTTCCACAGGGTATCTTCCGCCATGTGGTACCGTTTCGCCACATGACCGACAAACGCGGGCGAATCAATGAACGCGCCGGCGACCTGACGGTTCAGCCAGAGATGCCCGATCGTTTCGCCTTCCTGATAAATCACGTCCGGGCGCGGTTCGTCGTCCGGGAGAATCAGCGCGTAGGCGTCCATCCGCCAGAGATGCCCGCCGACCGCAATCCGGAGCAGGGACGAAATCGGGATGAATTCCGACGGATCGCGGACGATGCCCGTTTCCTCCGCCAGTTCGCGTGCCGCGCCGGTCAGGCTGTCCTCACCTGCAACGACCGAGCCGCCCGTGTATTCCCACAGACCGCCGAACGGCTTGCGTTCATCCCGCTTGGTCAGGAGCAGACAGCCGCGGTGGATCGTGTAGATTTCCACAACCAGATGAAACCGATCCTGCGGAAACGGGTCGTCACTGTCACGGACGAAGGTTTCGCCGGTGAGATTCCCGTGGAGGTCGTACAAATCCCAGAGTTCAGCCATGATTAGTCCTCCGTTTCTTCCTCATACTCGTCGGTGATGTCGGCAACCAGCGAAATCTGTCCCGACGTGACCGATGCGTCGTTTTTCGCGCGGTAGGGAATGCCGAGATGTTCGTAGCCCATGCGCGTGACCATACGGCCGCGGGTGGTGCGTGCGAGGAAGCCGATCTGGAGCAGATACGGTTCACACACGTCCTCAATGGTGACAGCTTCTTCGCCGATGGTGGCGGCGAGGGTTTCCAGACCGACCGGGCCGCCGTCATAGGATCGGATGATGGTTTCGAGCATCCGGCGGTCGGTGAGGTCGAGGCCGAGTTCGTCGATTTCGAGCATTTTCAGTGACTGCTGTGCCATTTCGAGGGTGATCCGACCGTCGCCTTTGACCTGCGCGTAGTCGCGGACACGTTTCAGCAGACGGTTGGCGATACGCGGGGTTCCGCGCGACCGGGAAGCGATTTCGATGGCACCTTCTTCCTCGATCGGCACGTCCAGAATGGATGCGCTCCGCTTGACGATGATGGAAAGTTCTTCGGGCGTATAGAGTTCGAGACGCTGCTGAACGCCGAAACGGTCACGGAGCGGTGTGGAGAGCTGACCGGCACGGGTGGTTGCGCCGATGAGCGTGAAGCGCGGGATGTCGATGCGGATGCTGCGCGCGGAAGGACCTTTGCCGAGGAAAATGTCAATGGCGAAGTCCTCCATTGCGGAGTAGAGGAATTCTTCGGTGTTGCGGGTGATGCGGTGGATTTCGTCGATGAAGAGGACGTCGCCTTCGTTGAGGTTGGTGAGAAGCGCAACGAGGTCGCCGCCTTTTTCGAGCGCGGGACCGGAGGTAATCCGCAGATTGACCCCCATTTCGTGCGCGATGATGGCGGAGAGGGTGGTTTTCCCAAGGCCGGGAGGACCGTAGAGGAGGACATGGTCGATGCAGTCGCCGCGCAGCTTGGCCGCACCGAGGAGGATTTTCAGGTTTTCCTTCGCGCGTTCCTGACCGATGTACTCATCGAGCGAATGCGGCCGGAGACTTGCCTCCCCGTCGCCGTCCTCCTTGGTGAACTCCGTCGTCACAATCCGGTTTTCAAAATCAAATTCTTCAATCATTATATATGTGTGTTTTCTCGGGGGAACCTTTTTTTCGAAAAAGTTTTCCCCGAACCCCTTTCAAAAAACTTCAATCTATAATAAATGTGTTCGATAACCTCCTGTTATTCGTAGGGACACGGCGTGCCGTGTCCGTCTATCAATTTGGATAAACGATATTTTGTTGGAAATCCATTCAGTTCGGACTTTTATATACAAAATACACTCTATTCAAATCCTTTGGCGGACACGGCACGCCGTGTCCCTACAGTTTGACACCCGGTTATCGAATAAATCTAGTTTTTCATCAATACGGCGAGAGCCTGTTTGATGATGGTTTCCGTGGGCTGGGACGGATCGACGTTTTTCATGGCGGCGGTGACTTCCGAACGGGAGTAGCCGAGGACGACCAGGGCATCGCGTGCATCCGCGAGACTTCCGGATTTCGCCGGCTTTGCGTTTGCGGCGGGGATGTCCGGCTCCACGACGTTGTCGGCGGTGTACTGCGGGAAGTTCTTGGCGACTTTTTCCTTCAGTTCAAGGACGACGCGCGCGGCGGTTTTTGCACCGACCCCCGGTGCGCGGGAGATGGATTTGGTATCCTCCGCTGCGATGACGAGGGCGAGTTTTTTCGGCGTAAGCAGGGACAGGATTGACATTCCGGCTTTCGGGCCGACGCCGGAGACGCTGATGAGCAGGCGGAACATGGCGAGTTCCTCACGGCTGTAGAAGCCGAACAGCTCCACGCCGTCTTCGCGGACAGCCATGTGCGTGTAGATGCGGATCGGTTTTCCGGCGATCTGGGTTCCGTCGGGGGCATATTCCGGCGCGGGAAGCTGGGACAGGGTATTTGCCGTGACCGCGACCCGGTAGCCGACCCCGGCACATTCGATGATGGCGGTGCAGGCGAGCGCGTCGGTTTCAAGAATTTGTCCGTATAAAGTTTCAATCATGGATTGGGTTCCTCGTTTGTGATTTCTTCATGGGCGGGGACGGGAATCCGGCGTTTCCGGTAAATGTCCCATCCGCACGCGGCGGCAAAAACGGCAAGTCCGCCAAACGTCAGGATCAGCCCGTATTTCACGCAGTCGGGCTTGTAGCGGAAGTCGAGTTCATGGGTTCCGGGCGTGATCGGGAACGCAAGCAGGGTCTCGTTAAGCACCGGAACAGTTTCGGCGGGTTCACCGTCCACGGTGACTTCCCAGCCCGCGTCGTACGGGATGGTGGTGAAGACCACGCTGTCCCCTTCGGGAACGGTGATCGTGCCGGTGACGCGGTCGTCTTTTTCGGAATACGCGTCCATGCCGCCGGTTTGGAGTTCCGCGACCGCTTCCAGAAAGGCGGTTTCGTCGAAGTGCCAGAAGAACTGGCAGCCCGAACGGATGTAGAGGTCGTCTTCTTCGAGGTACAGGCGGAAATCCACTTCCTCGCCGACTTCAAAGGAGCCGAGTTCGCGGATGGCGAAGTTCTGCGCGTCGAAGAAGGTTCCGATTTCCTTGTCGTTCAGCTTCATTTCACATTCGCGCGGCCATTCGGACGGGAAGTAGACGTACAGCGGATCGGTCGATTCGATTTCCAGAATATACTGGAGCTTCGGCGTCATTTCATCGTTGACTTCGTAGCCGCGGTGACCGGTCGCAAACGCCATGTCCACGCCGAAAACTTCGGATTCGTCCACCTTTGCGGCGTGCCAGATTTTGACATCGCGGCCGAGCAGGGCGGAAATCAGCTTGTTCATGTAGGTGAAGGGATCGACATATTCGTCGTCGTCCGGGTCTTCCGGCTCCTGATTCTCAGGCGGAGCATCGTAGCCGAGAACCTCTTCGTTTGCCGAATACGCAATCGGAAGCGCGTAGGGATTTTCGTAAATGTCGAGATGCCCGTCCGTGGAATCGTACAGGTCATACAGCTCGTGGATGTAGTCCATGACCGGCTTATCGTCGGTTTCGTCCACGATGACGTACTTCACGCCGAGCAGCGCGTCGGTCACGGCAGTTGCGCCGATGTACATCGACCAGTGCGACTGCGCCGCATAGCCGAACTGGTGCATCAGATCGACCGCGCGGGCGTTGAGCGTGGAGGTGGAGTTCGACAGACCGTTGAGGTCGAGGGCGAAGTTGTCGTTTTTGCGCCGGTGGACGAGTTTTTCCACACGGTACAGCTTGTTTTCTTCATTTTCGGGGAGTTTTTCGACCGCTTCGTCGTAGGTGTCGATCATCTGACGGTAGGAATTCCGGTTCGAATAGGAAACGTCCGCGTCGAACTGATACACCATTGCCAGCGCGTTGAGCAGCATTTCAAAGGTCACAACAACGGCAAGCACGGTCGGAAGAATACGGGATTTCGATTTTGCAATCGTTGGAATCAGTGCCGCGTACACGGCGAACAGGAAAATGCCGCCCCAGACGACGATGAAATCGTGCAGGAAATCGTAATCCAGTTTCTGGAGGATCACCAGCATCGCGCACCAGAATACGGCAGAGGAGACGATGGTTTTCCGGTCGAACCCGCGGAGATGTTCCAGAACGTGCGCGGTCATGACGAGAAGCAGGAACACGAACATATACGCAAACCGGGCGTTGAGCCAGTTCGGACGCTGCATCCCGTGCCAGATGATATCAAAAATACTGAAATTGAAGCTCGCCGCAAGGATCAGCAGGATCGCCGCATAGCCGACTTTTTTCCGCGTCGGGAAACGGTCGCCGACAAAATACAGCGGCGCGAGGATCAGCGCGAGCGTACCGCCGAACAGGAACGGCATCCCGGAAGGACGGACGGTGTCATACGAACCGAAGAACGCCTTGGTCAGCAGGTCGGCGAAGTCGAAAAGCTGTTCCGCCGAATAATCGGGATCGGAGAATTCCAGCTTCCCGAACGAGAGGGAATAGTACACCGGCAGGATGATGATCGCGGAAATGGCAAGAGCGACAAGCGACCAGAGCGCGATCCGTCCGAGCGTGCGGAAAAACGGGAGGCGTTCCTCCGGAGAAAACATGAAATACCGGATGAAGAACCAGATCAGCACGAACAGGCACGCCATATAGCCGATGTAGAAGTTCGACATCATCGCGTAAACGAGCGAAATCACATACAGTTTATACTTTCCGTGGCAGATCAGCCCGTCGATGCCCAGCATGAGAAGCGGGAAGGCGATGAGGTTGTCCGTCCACATGACGTTATGCTGCATGACGACGGCGTAGGACGACAGCGCGTACATGACCGACAGCGCGACCCGGTACGGGTGTTTCAGAAGGTCTTTTTTCGTGAGATAATACCCGAAGGTCAGCCCGCAGAACCCGCATTTCAGCACGAGAATGAGGTACATCGCCTCGGTAATCATCCGTTTCGGGAACAGCGCGACGAGAACAGAAAACGGGCTCGACAGATAATACGCGAAAATGCCGAGGAATTCCCCGCCGAGCGCACGTTCAAACGAGTACAGGATCGACTCGCCGGAGGTGAGAATGTCGCGGAGCTGTTCGAAATAGTAGATGTACTGCGCGTTGAGGTCGAGGACGAGGACGGAATTTTTTCCGACCGGCCAGACCTGTAAGCAGCAGTAGATGACGACCGTCAGAAATGCCGGAAGAAAGAAGCACCAGAGCAGGGTTTTCGCGTTTTTTGTCAGGTGAAGGGAGAGAGGGAATTTCCGGCGGGACGGACGGGCGGCTTGTTCAGAGATGGTGTCCATGATGTTGGTTTATGAATGTTCCTTACTGGGGTCGGCTGCTTCCGCGGAGTGGATTTTGCGGATGGCGTGTTCGAGCTTTTCGCGCGGCAGAACCATGTCCCGTCCGCAGCCTTCGCAGACGATGCGGATGTCGCTGCCGATGCGGAGAACCGTAAAGCGGGTGGAGCCGCACGGATGCTTTTTCTTCAGCTCCAGCACGTCGCCGACCAGGATTTTCGGAATGTTCATGAGTTTCTTCCTTTCAAAATCATTACATTTTATTATAACACGGAAAACCGGATTTGTAAACCGTTTCCGATAGATGCACTCAAAATTTCGCAGAAACAAGGCACCTCGAAAGGTGCCTTGAAGGGTTATTACATTACAGGGGAGAGAATTCGCGTGATTTCATTACTAAGAGTTGCCCAAAAGTCTTTTAATATACTGTAGTAATATTTATCCTTTTTTAAAAAGTTAGTGGGGGTAAGAGTTGCATCATAACGTAATGCCATTGAAAAACTTGTGATGCCCGTGTTAATAATCGTAGTGAATAATTGATCTAAAACAGCTTCATATGCGTCTTTTTGATTAAAAAGTATGGGAGGTAAAAAATATGAGATATTATTTATATCGGAAAAAATAGTATATAAATGATAAAATAAAAGTGAGCCACCTCTGCTTCAAATGATTACGAAAAAGTGAGCCATAGGAAGAACCTCCTGTATAATAGAGACAGCAAAAGCAGGAGGACGGAAAAGGTGGTAATCACAGT
>SVQN01000024.1 GCA_015065295.1 Oscillospiraceae bacterium | reverse complement strand
TTTGGAAGGGGTTTGGGGAAACCTTTTCCTCAAAAAGGTTTCCCCAAGAAACGTAACCCCAAGCAAAACATCAGTCATTCAGATAAGTAATATCCGCATACTCCACAAGAGCTTCCTTCGCCTTGTCGATCATGAGGATCTGGCAGATGGTGCCGTGGCTGTAGATCGCCTCGAGAGCGTCGAGGGAGTCGAAGCCGTAGATGTCGAGGGCGTATTCGGTCGCGCGCTTGGAGTATTCCTCGGCGGTGAGGGTGATGCCTTCCGCGCGGGCGATCGCGTAGCAGATCATCTCTTCCTTGATGCGGCCTTCAACGTATTCCTGAACGGAGGCGTAGAATTCGTCTTCCGTCATCTGGTAGTTGACGCTGACATAGTCCGCGAAGTTGATGCCCTGCGCTTCTGCGTACAGCTTTTCCGCTTCCACCATGTCGTCGTACATCGCCTGCATCTCTTCCTGCGGGTACTGCTTGACAACTGTATTGTCATATACCGTCTGCCATACCTGTGCAACGACATACTGATTGAACAGACCCTTGTAGCGTTCCTCGATCAGGACGCGCAGATTGGACTCGAACTCTTCGACCGACTCGTAGCCGAGATAGCCGCGTACGAATTCTTCGCCGTATACCGGCAGTTCCTGTTCGCACACTTCGTGAACGTGAATGTCAAAGTGAACGTCCTTGCCCGAGAAATCCGGTGCCGCCGGATACGGTTCCGGGAACGTCAGATCCACCGACAGCTCCGTTTCCGGATACGCACCGACAATCGCTTCTTCAAAGCCTTCGAGAAAAGTGCCGGTACCGAGAACCAGCTCGCAGTCTTCCTCCGAACCGCCTTCGAATTCCGCACCGTCAATCGTGCCGACGTAGTCGATGTATACCGTGTCCCCCAGTTCTGCGCCGCGGTCGGTCACGTCTGTCAGACGCGAATAATAGGAGCGGGTCGCCAGAATCTGCTGCTGCACTTCTTCGTCCGTCACTTCGTAACGGTAGCCGTTTGCCGGAAGTCCCTTGTAGTCCGCAAGGTCGATGTATTCGGAAAGGTCGTAGTTGTATTTATACGTCAGAAGTCCTTCATAGCCTTCCTCCGCTTTTCCGCACGATACCGCCGCACCTGCAGTGCACAGCATCGCAAGAATCAGAGAAATCAGTTTTTTCATATCGTTTTTTCAATCCTTTTTCTTCGTGTATTCGTATTATCATACCATATTTCCGCGTTTTTTTCAAGAGAAAATCCGCATTTTCAGGCATTTTTCACATTCTGTAAACCACCGTACCGCTTCTTGAGCAGTTCTGTATACCATTCGCCGAGAAGCACCGCCGCGCCGCCGTAGATCACGATCACCTTCAGAACCGTGCCGACCATCGCCGCTGTTTCCGCCGCCGTAATGTTGGTGTACGCCAGAAGAAAATCCACAATATACCATAGTTCAAGTGCCAGACGTGACAGCATGACCAGCAGAAGCGAAACCGTGCACGCGCGGTTGACGGTGTACTTTTCCGCCTGACGGCGCACCTCTGTCCGCTCCATTTTCGCTTTCATCGCCCCCGCGACAACGCAGGAAAGAACCACGAACAGCATCTCATACAAAAACTGCATGAACAGCCAGCTTGCCGCCAGAAATTCCATCTCCGCAATTGCTTTCGTCGCCAGATCGATCCCGAACCGCGCGGCATAATCCGCCAGTGCAGCCCCTGCCGTACCGGCGAGAAACCGGAGAGCCGTCGGCTTTCCGAAGAAATACATGGCAAACGTGATTCCGGCAATTCCGAGAACCGTCCGCGCACAGACGATCAGTTCCCCGAGATAGGACAGTGCCGCCGGAACCCACGCGGCGTAGGAAATATCCGTGGCAGCGGCGGTATTGACATACGAAACACCCCGTCCGAAAAGTGCCAGAATCAGCATGAGAAGCACCGTCATGCCGAGTCCGGTATTTTTTTGTTCTATATGATCGGATTTCAAGTCCAAAACCTCCAGTGGGTATAACATTCCTGTTTATCATACCACGTCTTCCGGAGGATTTCCATATTGTTTTGTAAACATTGTGGCAGAACGGCAATTCTCCGTCGGAAATGTTCAGATCATGAGCGGAACCGAAAAAAATGCTTCGCGGAAAGCGGTATACACCTTAAGATAGTCATCCGGAACCGCCGGGTCAACGTCGCCCTCGCCGAGACAGCCGCACTCAAACGCCGGCTTCGCCTGTTCGCGGAGGAACCAGTCGGTCAGACTTCCGCCGGAACCTGTTCCGGTACGGGCTTGAGAAATCGCCTGTGCCGCCGGAAGAGGATCAAGCGGACAGCCGGTCATGCGGGAGAGAAGCCGTCCGACGGTGCGGGAGCGTGGCATATACAGATCGGAACTGAAATAACGGATGCTGCTGCCGAGCGTGTGCAGGGACAGAACGGCGGTGATTTCATCGAAAATGCGGAGATAACTGCACAGGGACGCGGTTTCCGGCTCGCTTTCCGGCGACAGTCCCGGCGTTCCCTGCGGACAGACCGGTTCATCGTCGGACATCTGTTCGGGACAGTCCGTGAAATTGCGCCAGAGATCAACGCCGCGCGCATTTCCGCGCCACTTCCGGAAGTCCGCGCCGCCGTTTTGTTTGAGCAGGCGATCCCGTACGACCGCATGAGCCTCCTCAGCCACGCCGCCGCGCAGAATTTCGTACCCGTCCGGATTCAGCATCGGAAGAATGTGAACCGTCCGGTGTTCATAGAGGTAGGGCAGATTCACGTTGTACGCCGATTTTCCGGTGTCCAGAAATTCCGCATATTCGCTGATGAAGCGCAGCAGAACCGCCGGAGTCAGCCGGTCAGTCGGATGGATGCCGCCGAGATAGAGGACGCTGCGGCTGTGTTTGCTCCGCCCGATCGTGACAACCGGAATCGGACGGTCGAGGATTGTGGTGCCGACGGAACCGAGCTCCACCGACGGATGCCGCACCGCGATTTCCCCAAGCATTTCGACAAGCGTGCGGTAATCAGCGGCACGGTGGTATTTGATTCTGGCGATGGTCTGGAGCGCGGTCATCTGCGTTTTGTTTTCAGTCATTGTTCTTCCCCTGTTCACAATAGATTTGCTCGATTGTATGCGGGGGGAGACTTGGATATGCTATCTCGGGGAAACCTTTTTTGAGGAAAAAGGTTTCCACGAACCCCTTCCAAAAACCTTTTTAATCTGGGAAAGATTTTTATTTTTTTATATTGACAAAATCTCCCGAATCGTATATAATATAATTGCGATATCAAAATGATATCAATTCAAGAAAGGACAAATTATTATGAAAAACTCTCTCACGATTGAAGAAAAGGTTCTGACTCCGAAAAAAGGCTGGAAGGTGCTGATCGCATCCATTCTGGTCTACATCGCGGCCATTTTCGGTATCGTATTTTCGGCAATGGGAATGGAGAGCCATGTGAACTCTCTCGTTGCCGTCGGTGTCATCGGATTCGTTATCTGCCTGCTCTACGTCTGCGTCGGCTGGATCTGGTGGCTCGGACTGAAGGTCATCCGTCCGAACGAAGCACTGGTTCTCACCCTGTTCGGCCGTTACGTCGGCACGGTGAAGTCGGAAGGATTCTTCTTTGTAAACCCGTTCTGCGTCTCCGTGAATCCGGCGGCAAAGACGCAGTTGAAGCAGAGCGGCGATGTTTCCAATACCTCCATCGTCAACGGTACGACGACCACGGTCAACACGGCGGTCAGCAACAAGATTTCCCTCAAGGTCATGACCCTGAACAACAACCGTCAGAAGATCAATGACTGTCTCGGCAACCCGGTCGAAATCGGCATCGCGGTCATGTGGCGCGTGGTGGACACGGCCAAGGCGGTGTTCAATGTGGACAACTACAAGGAATACCTCTCCCTCCAGTGCGACAGTGCCCTCCGTGAAATCGTTCGGATTTACCCCTACGACGTTGCTCCCGGCATCGACACGACGGGCGACGGCATCGCGGACGAAGGAAGTCTGCGCGGCTCCAGCGAAGTGGTAGCGGCGAGAATCCGCGAAAAAATCAGCGAAAAAGTCGAATTCGCCGGTCTGGAAATCGTGGAAGCGCGGATCACTTACCTCGCGTACGCGCCGGAAATCGCGGCGGTCATGCTCCAGCGTCAGCAGGCATCGGCAATCATTGACGCGCGCAAGATGATCGTGGACGGCGCGGTCGGCATGGTGCAGATGGCACTCGACAAGATCAACAAGGAAGGCATCTGCGACCTCGACGACGAACGCAAGGCACAGATGGTCGCCAACCTCCTCGTCGTTCTCTGCGGCAACAAGGACGCCCAGCCGATCGTCAATACCGGTTCGATTTATTGATATGGCGGACAAGGACAATCAGAAAAAACAGGTTCCCCTCCGGTTATCGAAAACGCTCTACGACGAACTGGCGGCGTGGGCGGAGGATGATTTCCGCTCCCTGAACGGACAGATCGAATATCTTCTGACGGAATGCGTCCGGAAACGGAAGAAAAAAAGCCGTCTCGAAGACGAACGCGACGGAGAGGAGACAGGAAAAGAATGAAATCCCATAACCGAAAAATGATCGCACCGATCGTGATTACGGTAATCATGATCCTGTATTATGTTGTATACTTCGGCTTTCTGATCTCCATGCTTGACGGGGTATGGAAATACCTCCTCGGGATCATCCCGCTGGCATTGGCAATCCTGATGATCGCCGTCTGTATCGAACGAATCCGTGAAATAAAGAAAGGTGAAGAAGATGATCTTAGTCAATACTGATTACATCAGCGGAAAGGAACTGGAAACCCTGAGCCTTGTCAAAGGAAGTACGATCCAGTCCAAACACATCGGAAAGGACATCGCGCAGAGCTTCAAAACGCTGGTCGGCGGCGAACTGAAGGCCTACAACGAAATGATGAACGAAGCGCGTGCGCTCGCCACCAAACGCATGGTCGAAGAAGCGGAAGCTCTCGGCGCGGATGCCGTCGTCAACATCCGTTACGCTTCCTCAGCCGTCATGCAGGGCGCGGCGGAAGTCATCGTCTATGGCACGGCTGTAAAGTTTAAGTAAGCATGATGTTTCGCGGGGAAAAACTTTTCACCAAAAAAGAAAGACAAAGTTTGTGCAGATTTTCTGTAAGAAAAACCGTCTGTCAATCGTACAGACAGTTTCTACACCAAATTTGCACAAACTTTGTCTTTTTTCCCAGATTGAAGTTTTTTGAAAGGGGTTCGGGGAAAACTTTTTTCCAAAAAAGTTTTCCCCGAGAAACTCCCTCTATTCACTTCGTCCGTCTCCACAGCGAGGGGCTGAAGAGGATCAGGATCGGGAAAATTTCCAGACGGCCGAGGAGCATATCCGCGCACAGAACCAGCTTGCCGAAGTTCGTGAACGCGCTGTAGTTTCCCGTTGCGCCGACCATGTCAAAGCCGGGGCCGATGTTGTTGAAGCACGCCACGACCGCCGAGAACGTCGTTTCAAAGCTGAAATTCTCCAGCGAGAGAAGAAGCGTGGACACCACCAGAATGGCGACGTACGCCGCCAGATAGCTGTTGACGCTGTGGACAACGTCCGGACTGACCACTTTTCCGTTCACGCGGATCAGACGCACGCTGCTCGGGTGGATCAGCTTCTTGATCTCCGACAGCATCGACTTTCCCAGAATAATCACGCGCGATACCTTCATACCGCCGCCGGTCGAACCTGCCGACGCACCGATGAACATCAGCAGCATCAGGATCATCTTGGAGAAGGTCGGCCACTGGTTGAAGTCCACCGACGCAAAGCCCGTCGTCGAAATGATCGTCGAGACCTGAAATGCGCTGTGATGCAGGGCACTGAAAAAGGTTCCACACAGTTCCTGTCCCGTCTGATAAATGTTCACCGCAATGGCGAGAATCGAAATACCAACGATGCCGAGGAACACCCGCAGCTCCGTATCCTTGAACGCTGCGCGGAATTCCTTCATCATGAGAAGGAAGTAAATATTGAAATTCACCGAAAACAGCAGCATGAAGACGGTGATAACCCCCTGCAGGTAATAGCTGTCGTACGCCGCAATGCTGTTGTTCGTAATCGCAAAGCCGCCCGTCCCCGCCGTACCGAAGGAAACGGTCACCGCGTCAAACAGCGGCATTCCGCCGACCAGCAGAAGAAGAAACTCCAACAGCGTCATTACAATATAAATCGAATACAGCAGACGCGCGGTACTCCGCATTTTCGGAACCAGCTTGCCGACAACCGGTCCCGGGCTTTCCGCACGCAGAATGTGCAGGGATACCCCGCTGCCCGCCGATTTCGGGATCACCGCCAGAATGAAGACCAGCACGCCCATCCCGCCGAGCCAGTGCGTGAAGCTGCGCCAGTACAGGATCGACATCGGCAGGCTCTCGATTTCGGTCAGAATACTCGACCCGGTGGTCGTAAAGCCCGACACCGTTTCAAAAAAGGCGTCAACAAAACTCGGAATCGCGCCGCTGATCCGGAACGGCAGTGCGCCGAACAGGGACAGAACGATCCATGACAGCGCGACGATGAAGAAGCCGTCCTTCGCGTACAGTGTCTGGTTTTCCGCTTTCAGCAGAAGAAGCGGGCCGCCGATCGCCAGAAGAATGGCAATCGTCCCGGCAAATCCGAACGTCGCCGGCGTTTCCGTCCGGATGAGCGCGATCAGCATCGCCGGGATCATGAAAGCCCCCTCGATCACCATCAGGTAGCCGAGGTATTTTAACGTAAGTTTTTTGTTCATATCCGTTTACTCCGGCTCAGTCCTCTTCCTCAAAAATATCGTTCAGTTCGGCAATCGGTTCGTCCGCCGCCGTGACCACGATGACCGTGTCGCCGTAGGAGATCCGGTCCATACCGCGCGGAATGATGATCGTTCCGTTGTGGTTGATGCACGCAATCAGAATGTTCTTCTTGAGTTTCAGGTCACGCAGAGGAGTGTCCAGTCCCGCCGTCTGTGCGTTGGCAATGAATTCAATCGCCTCCGCCTTTCCTTCGACAATGCGGTGGAGCGTGATGATCGACGCGTCGGTATTGTCAATGGAGCGCACATACCGGATGATTTCGGACGCGATGACTTCCTTCGGGCAGACCGTGCTGCCGAGTTCCTTGTCGGAAAACAGATCCGCATATTCGATACGGTTCATCTTCGTGACCGTCTTCGGCACGCCGACGTGTTCCGCGTACAGGGAAATCACCAGATTCTGTTCGTCCATCCCCGTCAGCGTGACGATCGCGTCCGTCTCGCGGATTCCTTCCGCCAGAAGAACGTCGTGGTTGGAGCCGTCTTCGTTGATGACCAACGCGTCCCGGTACCGTGCGGCAAGTTCCATGCAGCGTTCCCGGTCGCGTTCGATGATCTTTACGTCCACGCCGGATTTGATGAGTTCGTCCGCAAGGTATTCCGCAATCCGGCCGCCGCCGATCATCATGACGTTGCGGATCTTCTGCGTACTGATGTTCAGCTTCTTAATCATCTTCGCCAGTTCCGAACGCGGCGCGGTCACGTTGATCTTGTCACCGGCGCGGAGGACAAAGTCCCCCTTCGGAATGAACGTGTTATTGTCCCGTTCGACAACGCACACAAGAACTTTCAGGTGCAGCTCCGTCGTCAGTTTGTCAAGGCTTTTGCCGACCAGAATGCTGTCTTCGGCGATCTTGAGTTCCACCAGTTCCACGCGCCCCTTGGCAAATGAGTCGATCTTCAGGAACGACGGGAACTGCAAAAAGCGGAAAATTGTCCGCGCGGTCGCAAATTCCGGATTGACCGTCATCGACAGGCCGAAGTCGTCGCGCATGAACTGAAGCTGATTCATATAGTCCGCGTTCCGCACGCGGCAGATTGTATGGCGGCATCCCAGCCGCTTGGCGACGATGCAGCAGAGCAGATTCAGTTCGTCCGAATGGGTAATGGCAATCAGCAGATCGGCTTCATCCACCCGCGCTTCCCGCTGGATGTCGAGTGCCGCGCCGTTGCCGGACATGACCATCACGTCCAGCGTTTCCTGCGCCTTTTCGATCACTTTTTCGCTGTTGTCGATGATCGTGATATCGTGATTTTCCACGGAAAGCTGCTTGGCAAGCGCAAATCCGACCTTGCCGCAGCCGACGATTACTATGTTCATGGTTTCTTGGGGGAATCTTTTTTGAATAAAAGATTCCCCCAAACCCCTTTCAAAAAACTTCAATCTGTGAAGAATAAATAAGTTCGTGCAGATTTGATGGTTTTATAATATAGCACATTTTCACGGAAATTGCAAGACGGTTTATGTGAAATTCACAATTTCCGTCTGAAAAATCATCACATACAACACAAAACACAGCATCGCCGCATCCGCGCGGACGCGCAGTTCTACCCATAAAACCGCCGTCCACAGAAGAAGAAGCACAGTCAGGGAAACCGTACGGCAGATTTTCTCCGACAGTTCCGGCGGAAGAACGGCGGACAGCAGACAATGCAGAACGCCGCCGCCGTCAAAGCCGCGCACGGGGAGCAGATTGACGGCAGCAAGCACAACGGAAATTCCGGCAAAAACCTCCGCCGGTTCCCCGAAGATACGGAGTGCCAGAACAGCGGACAGAATTCCCGTTCCGGCACCTGCCAGATGCACGCATCCCTCACGAAAGTAGGAAGTGCGTGAAAAATCGAAGGTCAGCAGTGCGCCGCACGGTCGGACGGAGCATCCGTTCAGCGGAATCCCCAGCAGACGTGCGCACAGGATATGCCCCAGTTCATGCAGAAGCACCGCCGTCAGAAACCAGAGGAACTCCGTCATCTCACCGTCCCGAAATCAGCCCGGCAAACAGCTCGCCGATGTAATCGTAGAAATTCCATTCCTCGTCCTCCGCGTTCGACGGCGCGATCACTTCCTCTTTTGCGGATTGTGTCCCGACCGCACGGCTCATCACCATCACCGCGGCTTCCTGCGGGATCGGTTTTGCCCGAACCGGTTCCGATATCATTGGCAGTGCCAGCATCCCGCACACGGCGGCCGCGCCGAAAATCATGACCGCATCCGCCGTACGGCGGGATACCGCTTCCCTGTTCTCCGCCGGTGTTTCGGCGATTGATTTTTTCCGCGTTCTGCCGATGGTCATTTTCTTCATAAAACCCTCCAGATATCCGTTTTTTCCCTGAAAAAGGATTCAAAAAACAGCTAAAATTTGATTTTTTTCGCCCTTTTTTCATTCTTCCGTTGACACACCCCACCGTTCTATAATATAATGTATATTATAGAATTATTATAAAATCGGAGTAAATATGCTCGCTAACAATATTACGCCGCACCACTCCGGTGTGACAGCGGCATCGCGCCGGAAAATCACCGGATCGGTTCCCGCCGTCTTCTGGATGAGCGGATTGTCCGGCTCCGGTAAGTCCACCATCGCCGTGCAGTTTGAACGCCGCATGACCGAAGAAGGCTGTGCCGCGTTCATGATCGACGGCGACACGGTCCGCACCGGACTCTGCAAAGGACTCGGTTTCTCGGCGGAAGACCGTCACGAAAACCTCCGCCGGATCGCGTATCTCGCCAAGGCGATGGCATCCGCCGGTTTGACCGTGGTCGTCTGCACCATTTCGCCGGACAAGCAGTCCCGCGATACCGCACGGGAAATCATTTCCGAAGCAGCGGATTTTTACGAAGTCTATGTCAAGGCTTCCGTGGATGTCTGCGCCGCACGCGACCCGAAGGGGTTGTACAAACGTGCCTTCGCGGGAGAAATCGCCAACTTCACCGGCGTTTCCGCACCGTATGAAATCCCGGAAAACGCGGATATCGTCCTCGACACAACGGAAAACACCGCCGACGAATGCGCGGAAATCCTTGTGAACACCGCACTCGAAAACATCTGCAAGCCTGCCGTACTGGTGCGCTCCATGCTGGACGCCGCCATGCTCGCGTCGGCAAAAATCATGGAAATCTACGACGGCAAGTACGACGTTTCCTTCAAGGAGGACGCTTCCCCGCTCACCACGGCAGATACCGCATCCAATGAAGTGCTGACGACGTATTTCCGCGAACGCTATCCCGAATACAGCATCCTGACCGAGGAGGAATCCTCCGCCGCCGATCTGCACGGGATGCCGGAACGCCTCTCGAACAATGCGGGCGTGTTCATCCTTGACCCGCTCGACGGGACGAAGGAGTTCATCCACCGCAACGGCGAGTTCTGCGTTTCCATCGGATTCGCAGCCCACAACCGTGTGTACGCCGGTGTAATCGCCGTTCCCGCAAAACGTCTGCTGTATTATGCGGCGGAAGGTCACGGCTCCTACAAGATTTCGTTTGACGAACTTCCGGAAAATGTCTTCGATCCGGCAAACCGCATCCACGTTTCCGACCGTACGGATAAGCTCGTCATCACCGCCAGCCGTTCCCACGGCGACAAGCAGACCGAAGCCCTGCTCGATCTCAACGCCGACCGCATCGCCGACACCATCACGGCGGGCAGCTGTCTCAAAGGCTGCCTGATCGCGGAAGGTACGGCGGACATCCACTACCGTTTCGGCTCCTTCATGAAGGAATGGGACACCGCCGCCATGCAGATTATCTGCGAGGAAGCGGGCGGCATCTACACCGACGGAGCCGGAAACAAGGTCCCCGCAAACCGCGCCGATCCGGTCAACCACGGCGGATTCATCATTCTGAATCATCCGGAATCCGCGCTGAAGCTGCCGGAAATCACCAAGTAAAAATCAGATTAATATAAAGGAAAGAACTATGTACAGTCATCTTGATATGCTCGAATCGCGCAGTATCCACATTCTGCGGGAATCCTATTCGGCATTTAAAAATCTGTGTATGCTGTGGTCCATCGGGAAAGACAGCACCGTTCTGCTCTGCCTCGCAAGAAAGGCATTCTACGGCCACGTCCCGTTCCCGCTTGTCCACGTCGACACCCACTACAAAATCCCCGAAATGATCGAGTACCGCGACCGTCTGGCGATGGAATGGAACCTCGACATGATCTACGGCGAAAACCGCGAAGCCCTCGACAAGAAGGAAACCTTCCCGGACGGCAACGCGACCCGTATCGAATGCTGCCGTAAGCTCAAGACCACCGCGCTGGCGAACACCCTCTCCGGCGAATGGCCGAGATACCGTCTGAACCACGCGACCGGTCTCTACGAAAAGGACGAAAACCGCGAACCCTTCACGGGCGTTATCGTCGGTGTACGCGCAGACGAAGAAGGCAGCCGCTCCAAGGAACGCTACTTCAGCCCCCGCGACAAGCATAACGACTGGGATGCCGACGACCAGCCGCCGGAATTCTGGGGTCAGTACAAGACCGACTTCGCTCCCGGTACGCACGTCCGCATTCACCCGCTTCTCGACTGGACGGAAGTGGACATCTGGGAATACATCAAGCGCGAAGGCGTGCCGGTGGTTTCGCTCTACTTCGATCAGGGCGACGGCAAGCGTTACCGCTCGCTCGGATGCTGGCCGTGCACCAAGCCGGTCGAATCCACCGCGAAGAACCTCGACGACATCATCGAAGAACTGAAATCCGGTAAGTTCTCCCACATCGCCGAACGCAGCGGCCGCGAACAGGACAAGGAAGACGGCGGCGGACTTGAAGAACTGCGCCGTGACGGATATATGTGATTTTGACTAAGGACTAAGAACTAATAGTGAATAACTATCTATCTTGAACTTGGAGTTTACATCATGATAAAAGATAAACAGCATATGAATATCGTTGTGGCGGGGCACGTTGACCACGGGAAAAGTACCGTGATCGGCCGTCTGCTGGCAGATACGCACGCCCTTCCCGACGGAAAAATCGAAAGCATCCGCGAGCTTTGCCGGAAGACCAGCAAGCCGTTTGAATATGCGTTCCTTCTCGATGCTCTCAAGGACGAACGCGCACAGGGCATCACCATTGACACCGCGCGCTGCTTCTTTGAAACCGAGATGCGGAAGTACATCATCATCGACGCGCCCGGACACATCGAATTCCTCAAGAACATGATTACCGGCGCATCCCGTGCGGACGCTGCCCTGCTCGTCATCGACGCGGCGGAAGGCATCTGCGAAAACTCCCGCCGTCACGGGTATATGCTCGAAATGCTCGGTATTACCCAGATTGCCGTTCTCGTCAACAAGATCGACCTCGTGAACTACGACAAGGCGATTTACGACGACATCTGCGTGAAGTACACGGAATTCCTGAACTCCATCGGCATCACGCCGGCGGCGTTTATTCCGGTTTCTGCCATGGAAGGCGACAACATCGCCAATCATTCCGAAAACACCCCGTGGTACGAAGGATGCAATGTCCTCGAACAGCTTGACCGCTTCCTCGGCGGCGGCAATGCGGACGACAAGCCCTTCCGTATGCCTGTTGAAGACGTTTACAAGTTCACCGAAGGCGGGGACGACCGCCGCATCATCGCCGGTATGTGCGAATCCGGTTCGCTCCGCCGCGGAGACAAGGTGATTTTCTATCCTTCGAAGAAGACCACAACCGTCAAGAATCTCGAAGAATGGTTCATGGATCCCTCGGTTCATCCGGCTCCGGAAGCGTTCTACAAGGGAAAATCCTGCGGTTTCACGACCGAAACGCAGATTTACGTTCACCGCGGTGAAATCGCGTGCCGCGAAGACGAACCTGCACCGGTAGTCGGCAGACGCTTCCGCGCAAGTATGTTCTGGCTCGGACGTACGCCGCTGACCGTCGGTCACGAATACATCATCAAGTCCTGCACGGCAAAGATCGCGTGCCGCGTGACGAAGATTTACAGCTCTCTCGACGCGTCCTCGCTGGACAAGATCATCGGTCCCGACCATGCGAACAAGAACGACATCGCGGACTGCGAAATCGAGTGCGAACGCGACATCGCGTTTGACATCGGCGCAGCGGTTCCGGAAACCGGACGTTTCGTTATTGTGGATAACTACGAAATTTCCGGCGGCGGCATTATCACCGAAGCCCTCGCGGATACGGCGGAAGTCAAGCGCGGCGCGGCGGTCACTCCGGCGGAACGTGCGAAGTACCTCGGACAGAAGCCGCTGACCGTCGGCGTTACGGATGCGGATTACGGCAAGTCGCTCGAACGCGCGCTGTTCGACGAAAACCGTCTGCCCTACTTTGCGGCGCACCTGTCGGATGAACAGAAGCAGGCACTCACCGGCGCGGGCATGATCGTCATCACCCTCGGCGACGGCGAATACAACACCACCGGCGACCTCGCGGAAGATGTAAGAGAAGTGCTGATGAAGAGCGAAAATATTCTGGAAATTTAATTTATTTTTCTCGGGGAATACTTTTTTGAAAAAAAGTTTTCCCCGACCCCCTTTCAAAAAACTTTATACTATAAGAAAAACAGAGCACCGTGCAGATTTTTCGTTATATCCGCATGGTACTCTGTTGATTTTTTTATTTTCCGAGCTGCCGGTCGAACATGGCAACCGCCTGTCCCATGAGTTCATCGTCCATTTTATAGTAAACCGAATAGTCCACGAATTCCTTCCGGAACGCGGCGCGCGTTTCATCGTTCCGCTCCAGATTGTTATCCATCAAATAGAAGTCGTAGTCGATATCAATCAACTGCCGTTCGATCATTGTATCTTCGCTGTAGAACAGATAGTTGTGCCCACGGTCGTCATAGAGAACGAAATGAACACGTTCGTTGTCCCCGTGTTCCGCCATAAACAGATCATATCCGTTTTCCTGAAGCACTGTATCGTCATCCTTACTGTGAACAACCAGAATTTCTGCATTTTCCGCAGACGCAAAGCCCTTATTCGCGGTTGTCATGGAATATTCGCCGTACTTGATCCGCTCATATACCCGGACATACGGAATGAGCAGCTCTGCCCAGTCTCCGGCATACTTGGCACCTTCCTGACGAAAAAGCACCGAAGAACTGTCGATTCCGGCAAACAGGACCGCACCTTTGACATCCGTATGGAAATTCAGTACATTTCCGACGGAATATGCCCCCCAGCTGTGTCCCATCAGGAAAATCGGAAGACCGCTGTACGCCGCATCGTTCTTCACATACCGGATTGCATAATCAAGGTCAATAATTCCCTGCGGGAAACCGCCGATGTATTTGCCTTCGCTGGCATCGTTCCCGGTCGCGTCGTAAGCAAATACGGCGTAACCGTTTTCTGCCAGATAGTGAATCATCGGCATATGTCCGCAGTGACCGCCTCCGCCGAAGCCGTGGACATAAACGACCACTCCCTTCGGACTGTCTACATCGTCCATCCGGTACTTATATCCCGCGAGGTTATGTCCCTGCTTGGTTTTGAACAAGACATTTTCAACCGTCAATCCCTCGTAATCATCCGCCGTAAAATAATTATCCGGCGATGTTTCAAAGCGAACGTTAAAAACAGACTTATAAACCGAAATCGAAAGAATGGGAAGCACAACGGCAAATATGAGAACCACCAGTACCAGAAGAACGATCAAAAGTATTTTAAAAAATTTCAGCATAAAATCCCTTCTTAACGTTTATCCATCAATTTTCGAATCAAACATGGCGAGTACCTGTCCCATGATCTCATCGTCCATCTTATAATACACGGAATAATCAATGGACTCTTTGCGGAATGCCGCACGGTTCTCGTCCGTGTTCTCAAGACCGTTGTCTGTCAGGTAGAAATCGTAATCAACATCAATTACCATACGTTCTGCCATGGTTTCGCTGTTGTAAAACAGGTAGTCGTGACCGCGGTCATCATAGAGAGCAAAATGAACCCGCGGATTCTCTCCATGTTCTTCCATAAACAGATCATACCCGTTTTCCTGACGTACTACTCCGTCATCCTTGCTGTGGATAATCATAATTTCAGCGTTTTCCGCCGCTGAGAATCCTTCATTGGCTGTGGTCAGAGCATGTTCTCCGAACTTAATCCATTCATACGCCTGTACATACGGAAGCATCAGATCGACCAGTCCGCCGACATACTCCAGACCGGTCTGACGGATCAGCAGCTTTGACTCATTGAAACCGGCAAACATTGCCGCACCGCGGATATCCGTGTGAATATTCAGTACATTCCCAACGGAATACGCTCCCCAGCTGTGTCCAACTAGGAAAATCGGAAGACCGCTGTAATCCGCATCGTTTTTCACAAACTGGACTGCGTAATCAAGATCAATCACTCCCTGAGGGAACCCCCCGACATACTCTCCTTCGCTGGCATCGTTCCCGGTCGCGTCATAAGAAAAGACCGCATAACCGTTCCGCGCAAAATATTCGATCACAGGCATATACCCGCAGTGACCGCCTCCGCCGAAACCGTGTGCAAGAACAACGACACCCTTGGGAGCGTCCGTTTCTTCCATTCGATACTTATATCCGGCGAGATTATGTCCCTGCTTGGTTGCAAATGAAACATTTTCTACCGTCAGTCCCTCATAATCGTCCGCCGTAAAAACAACGTGCGGCGGTGTCTGGATGCGTACCTTAAAAATCGAATCGTATACAGAAATCGAAACAATCGGGAACGCAACGGCAAACACAAGAATCACCAGTACTAATACAACAATCAAAAGTATTTTCAAAAATTTCGGCACAAAAATTCCTCCTCCCGAAACATCCGTACTTTCTTTATCCCTTCATCTTGTATAAAGTTTTTTGAAGAGGGGTTTGGGGAGGAACTTTTTGCAAAAAGTTCCTCCCCAATAAACTCCCCTTATTACTGCATTTTTTCCTGCTTGACCTTGTGGTCAACAACATGACGGGAGGACAGTTCCTTCATGATGTCTTCGTAGGAGATGCCCATTTCGACCATCAGCACAAGGACATGATAGATCAGGTCGCAGATTTCGTAGACGGTTTCCGCCTTGTCTTCCGCCTTGCCCGCGATGATGACTTCCGTGGATTCCTCGCCGACCTTCTTCAGAATCTTGTCAAGACCCTTCTGGAAGAGATATGTCGTATAGGAGCCTTCGGTCGGATCGGTCTTGCGGCCTTCGATCAGCTTCATCAGACCGCGCACGGTAAAGTCGGAAATTTCTTCGCTGATGAACACTTCGTCATTGAAGCAGGATTCCGCGCCGGTGTGGCAGGCGGGGCCGTCCTTCTTGACGTGAACGGTCAGCGCGTCACGGTCACAGTCCGCCGTGATCTTGACGATGTGCTGGACGTTGCCGCTGGTTTCGCCCTTGCGCCACAGTTCGTTTCTGGAACGGGACCAGAAGCAGGTGCGGCCTTCCTTCATGGAAATTTCAAGGGATTCGCGGTTCATGTATGCGAGCGTAAGAACGTCGCGGGTGAGATAATCGACAACAATCGCAGGAATCAGCCCGCGGTCATCGAATTTGAGATCGTTGATATTCAGCATTTTTTATTCCTTCTTCAGTTCAGACGGACGTTGATTCCGTTGTCCGCCATGATTTTCTTGAGTTCGTTGATTTTTACTTCGCCGAAGTGGAAGATCGACGCGGCAAGACCCGCGTCCATTTCGGGAATTTCCTTGAACAGGGTCACAAAGTCCTGCGCGGAGCCTGCGCCGCCGGACGCGATAACGGGAACGTTCACCGCGTCAATGACCTGCTGGAGCATTTCGAGGTCGAAGCCCTTCTTCACGCCGTCCGTGTCGATGCTGTTGACGACAATTTCACCAGCACCGCGTGCCACGCCGTCCTTGATCCACTGGATCGCTTCGATGCCGGTGTCCACACGGCCGCCCTTGGCAAACAGACGGAATCCGCCGTCCACACGCTTGATATCGCAGGAAAGAACGACGCACTGGTCGCCGTAAATCTTCGCCGCTTCCTCGATGAGGTTCGGATTACGGATCGCGCCGGAGTTGACGCTGACCTTGTCCGCACCGCATTTCAGCACGCGGTCGAAGTCCTCGATGGTGTTGATGCCGCCGCCGACCGTGAGGGGAATGTACACCTTCGACGCGGTTTCGCGGAGGATGTCGCAGAACAGCGAACGTCCTTCAACCGACGCGGTGATATCGTAGAAGACCAGTTCATCCGCACCGGCGCGGCTGTAATATTCGGCGAGCTCGACCGGAGAGGACACGTCGGACACTCCCTGGAAATTCACGCCCTTGACTACCCGTCCGTTCTTCACGTCCAGACAGGGGATAATTCTCTTTGTAATCATAGATTTACTCCTTTGTTGCGGCAATGGCTTCCTTGAGGTCGATCGCGCCGTTGTAGAGCGCACGGCCGACGATGGCACCGTAAATGTCCATCTTTGCGAGAGCCTTGATGTCGTCGAGGGTGGAAACGCCGCCGGACGCGACCACTTTGAAGGAATACTTCGCGGCAAGTTCGCGGTAGAGTTCGCGGTTCGTGCCCTGCATCGCGCCGTCCTTGGACACGTCGGTGCAGATGACCGTCGCCACGCCGATCCCGTCGAGGTAATCGAGGAAGTCCGTGTATTTCACGCCGTCGTCTTCCGTCCATCCCTGAACGGCGACATTGCCGTTCTTGATGTCCACGCCGACCGCGATCTTTTCGCCGTACAGACGAACCATTTCTTCGAGGAATGCACGGTCACGGAGAGCCGCCGTTCCGAGAATCACACGTCCGACCCCCGCGTCGAGGTACTGTTTCACGGTTTCCGCATTGCGGATGCCGCCGCCGATTTCGACGAACATTCCGGATTCCGCCGCGATCTCCTCAACGATTTCCGCCGCCGCCGCATAACCGGCCTTTGCACCGTCGAGGTCAACGAGGTGGAGGATTTCCCCTCCGGCTTCGCGGAACCCTTTTGCAACGGACACCGGATCGTCGGAATACACGGTTTTCTGCGCGTAATCGCCCTTCAGCAGACGGACGGCACAGCCTTCGGACAAGTCAATGGCAGGAAAAATTTTCATCGTGTCGTCCTCCTTACAGTTTTGCGAACGCGCGGAGGATGTTCAGACCGACCTCGCCGCTCTTTTCGGGATGGAACTGTACGCCGTAGACGTAGTTTCCGTCGCCCACAGCTGCCGTGAGTTCCGCGCCGTATTCCGCACTGGCGATGACGTTCTTTTCACAGTCCGCCGCATAGTAGGAGTGGACGAAATAAACGTGGTCGCCTTCGTTGATGTACTCGAAAATCGGGGATTTCGGCTTGTCCTTCGGGAAATGCAGGGCATTCCAGCCGATGTGCGGAACTTTGTAGTCCGCCGGAATCACGCCGGAGATCGGAACAACGGAGCCTTTCACCAGTCCGAGACCCTGATGTTCGCCGTACTCGAAGCTGCGTTCGAGCAGAAGCTGCATCCCGAGACAGATGCCGAGGAGAGGCTTGCGGGAGCTTTCTTCAACAACAATGTCCCACAGACCGGATTCGCGCAGTTTCAATGCCGCGTCGCCGAACGCACCTACGCCGGGAAGGAGAACGCGGTCGGCTTTCCGGATCACGTCCGCATCGGAAGTGAGGACAGCGTCCGCGCCGATATATTTAAAGGAACAGCAGAGAGAAAAAATATTTCCCACGCCGTAGTCAACAATCGCTATCATAGGTTTTCTCCAAAAATGATTTTTTCGCAAAAATCGAATTAAAGCACTCCTTTGGTGGACGGGATTTCGTTCGCGTACCGCGCATCAATGGCAACGGCCTTGGCAAATACGCGGGAGACCGCCTTGAAGATGCCTTCGATGATGTGGTGCGAATTTTCACCGGACAGCATCCGGACGTGCAGGGTGATATCCGCCGCACGGATGAAGCCGAGCCAGAATTCCTTCGCCAGTTCCGTGTCGAAATCGCCCACTTTTTCGGTCGGCATGGTCACGGCGTAAGTCAGATGCGCCCGTCCGGACACGTCCACGGCGGCGAGGATCAGGGCTTCGTCCATCGGGAGAGTGATGTCCGCGTACCGGGTGATGCCGCGCTTGTCGCCGAGAGCCTTTTTGAACGCGTCGCCGAGCGCAATGCCGATATCCTCGGCGGTATGGTGATAGTCCACGTCCGTGTCGCCGGTACATTTCACGTTCAGATCAAACCGTCCGTGCTTGGCGAACAGAATCAGCATGTGATTGAGGAAGCCGCAGCCGGTGTCGATGTCATACACACCCGTTCCGTCGAGGTCGAGGGTCAGGGAAATCTGCGTTTCCAGGGTATTTCTTACAATTTCAGCGGTACGAGCCATGTCATTCCCCCACATTCGCAAGAATATCGTCCGTCGCCGCAACGAGGGCTTCCATTTCTTCGCGGGAGCCGATGGTGATGCGGACATAATCGGCGATGCGCGCCTTGCCGAAGTAACGCACGAGAACGCCGCGTTCACGGAGACCGTCGTAATACGCCTTGCCGGAAATTTTATCGGACTTGGCGAAAATGAAGTTGGTCATGGAATCGGTCATCGTGAAGCCGCGCTTTTTCAGCTCGGTCACGGTATATGCGCGGTTTTCGATGATCGCGGTGCGGGTCTTGTCGAAATACGCGCGATCCTCCATCGCCAGAACGCCGCAGAGCTGGGTCAGGCGGTTGACATTGTAGGGGTTCGTGGAATATTTGATCTTTTCCAGCCCCTCGATGATCGCGGGATTGGCAATCGTGAAGCCGAGACGTGCGCCCGCAAGCTGACGGGATTTCGAGAATGTCTGCACAACGGCGAGGTTGTCATACTTCTGCGTCAGCGGAACGACGGATTCGCCGCCGAAGTCGATGTACGCTTCGTCCACGACAACCAGACGGTCGGGATTGGATGTCACGATTGTTTCGATCACGTCCGGCGGGAAGCAGATGCCGGTCGGTGCGTTCGGATTGGCGATAAACAGGGTTTCCGTCGTCGCCATGAGTTTTTCGGGATCGAGGGTGAAGTCGTCCTCCAGCGGAACGACGGTGGTCTTCTTCTGGTACAGGTCGGCGAACACCTGATAGAACCCGTAGGTGATGTCCGCGTACGCCGCACCGTTTTCGCAGAACGCCATAAAAAGGAAGTTCAGCGATTCGTCGGAACCGTTGGAAACGAACACCCATTCGGGAGAAACGCCGTAAAAATCGGCAATCGCCCGCTTGACTGCAATGGACGTCGGATCGGAATACAGACGGAGGTCAGCCGCCGCCGCACCGTTCACCGCATCCAGAATGGCAGGACACGGCGGGAACGGGGATTCGTTGGTGTTGAGTTTGATGTATTTCTTATCGCGCGGCTGTTCGCCGGGAACGTAGGCTTCCAGTGCCGCGAATTTTTTATCTAAAAATCTGCTCATAATCGGGTAACTTTCCGCACTCTTTTCGATTTATTCCGAAACGGCGAGCGCAATATACCGTTCGTTATTCTTATTGACGGCGCAGTAGAAGTGGTAAACCTTCCCTTCGTACTTGACAACCCACGGCTTGTGCGCGTGGACGTTTTCCCACTCGAATTCGGGCTTGATGAGCGGTTCGCCGTCCCAGATCGTCCAGTCCACGAGGTTCTTCGAGCAGGCGAAGCTGTCATAAGCACCTGCGCCCTTTCCGAAGCGGAAGAAGAACATGACGTAAATATCGCCGATCAGCACGATCTGCGGGTCGCCGCTGATGAAGTCACACGGCCCGTCGGACGCAAGGTCGATGATCGCGTGTTCCCCCCAGCGTTCCCAGTGTTCGCCGTCGTCCGAAACGGCAAGGAACAGACGTTCGCGGTTGTCTTCGCCCTTGGCGTTGAAGCAGTTGACGTAGGGATGTCCGGTAGAGTTCAGCGGATCGGCGAAAACGTAGCTCTTGTACAGGGTCTTCGTTTCCTTCGGACGGCTGTCTTCGTCCTGCGGAGTGAGGATCGGGTCTTCAAAACGAACGAAGCTGTCCGCCGCCGTGGGATCGGAGGTCTTCGCCATGCCCATGAGAAGCGGGTCGGGTTCGTAACCGTCGCTGTTTCCGGCGAGGTAGGTGATATAGTAATTGCCGTTCACCTTGCCAAGCTCGTTCGTGCCGCCGAATGCCGGATCAAAGAACGCGGCATATCCGGCAACCTGCTTGCTGTCCCAGTGATTGAGGTCGTTCCGGCGGAAAACCGGTCCGACGTATTCCCAGTTCACGAGATCGGCGGATTTTGCGAGGTGGGTTTCGTAGCCGGAGATATGGGTATCCTTGGAAATGGCGATGAAGTACATATAGAACATTCCGTCATGACGGAAAATGCTCGGAGAATCGGTGAAATCGTTTTCCCACTTCATGACCGCGCCGAGTTTCTTCGGGGTGCGGATTTTTTCGTAAATCGCCTGCATTTCGTCACGGCTGACGAGCGCATCGTTTTTTCTCTGGAAGGGGATCATTTTTATTTACCGTCCTTTTCGAATCTCACGACGGCACTTCTTGCGTGCGCGGTGAGCTGTTCGCGCTTGGCGAATTCGTTGACGCGGCGCGCTTCCTTTTCGAGTGCCTCACGGGTATAATAAAGGTAGGAAGATTTCTTGATGAAGTCGTCAACCGACAGGGGGCTGGAGAACTTCGCGGTGCCGGACGTCGGAAGAACGTGGTTCGTGCCTGCGAAATAGTCGCCGAGCGGTTCGGGACAGTTCTTGCCGAGGAAGATGGAACCGGCGTTCTTGATTTCGGAGAGAACCGCAAACGGGTCGTCCACCATCACTTCGAGGTGTTCCGGCGCAAGTTCGTTGACCATGTCAATCGCACGCTTGAATGTATCGGTGATGATGATCTTGCCGTACACGTCAATGGATGCGCGGGCGATATCGGCGCGGGAGAGAAGCGGAATCTGGACTTCCAGTTCGTCCGCCACCTTTGCGGCGAGGTCTTCGGAATCCGTGACGAGAATCGCAGACGCAAGACGGTCGTGTTCCGCCTGCGAGAGCATATCCGCCGCAACCACGGTGGGATCGCAGGTACCGTCCGCCAGAACGATAATTTCGCTCGGACCGGCGATCATGTCGATGCCGACCTTGCCGAATACCTGACGCTTGGCTTCCGCAACGAACGCGTTGCCGGGGCCGACGATTTTGTGAACCGCCGTAACGGTTTCGGTACCGTAAGCGAGAGCCGCGATTGCCTGCGAACCGCCCATTTTATAGATCACATCCGCACCGGCGATATCAGCGGCGGCGAGAATCGCGGGATTGACCTTGCCGTCCGGTCCCGGAGGGGTTGCCATGGCGATGAAGGGAACGCCTGCAATCTTCGCGGGAATGATGTTCATCAGAACGGAAGACGGAAGCGGTGCGGAGCCGCCCGGAACGTACACGCCGACCTTTTCGATCGGGGTAACGCGCTGACCGAGAATTACGCCTTCCTTATCGGTAACGGCGTAACCCTGCTTGATCTGACACTTGTGGTAATGTTCGATATTCGCCGCCGCGTCACGGAGGATATTCCGAAAGTCTTCATCGAGAGAAGCGGTCGCTTCGTCGAGTTCTTCGCGGGTGACGACGATGGAATCGAGCTTGACCTTGTCGAATTTTTCGGTATAGTCCGCGAGAGCCGCGTCACCGTTCTTGCGGATGTTGTCGATGACTCCCGCAACGATGCCGGACACGTCCACGGCATTTTCCTCTCTGGCGAGAATTTCGTCCACGGAGAGGTCTTTGATGTTGTATGTCTTAATCATGGATTATTCCCCTTTTTTGCAGACCGCGTTGATTTTTTCGACCAGTTCGTTCACTTCGGTATTCTTGAAGCGGTACGCCGCCTTGTTCACGATCAGGCGCGCGCTGATGTCGCACACGGTTTCCTTGACTTCGAGATTGTTTTCCCTGAGGGTCGAGCCGGTTTCCACGATATCCACGATCACGTCGGACATACCGAGAATCGGGGCAAGTTCAATGGAACCGCTCAGTTTGATGATTTCGATTTCCCGGCTCCTGGAAGCGTAATACGCTCTCGCAATGTTCGGGAACTTGGTTGCCACGCGGAGCGTCCGGTTGGGATTGGCGTCGTAGCCGACCATTCCGGCAACGCACATCCGGCATTTACCGAAGCCGAGGTCGAGGAATTCGTACACATCGGGGGTATGTTCGAGAAGAATATCCCGTCCGACAACGCCGATATCCGCCGCGCCGCGTTCCACATAAATATCCACATCGGAGGGCTTGACCCAGAAATAGCGGGTGATGCCTCCGTCGTCTTCAAAAATCAGCTTGCGCGAACCGTCCGTCAGGCCGGGACAGCCGTAGCCGAGGGATTCCAGAAGACCGTATACCTTTTCGCCGAGACGTCCCTTCGGCAGTGCGATGTTAAGTCGTTTCAATGTCAAGTCCCCCTTCCCCGTAACGGAAATGTTCGCGGCATTTCAGCGTGCCGTCGCTGGTTTTCTGCACTCTTACGCTGCGTCCGCCGCCGGTGAGCATCTTCACGGTTCTCGTGAGTGCGGCGAGGTCGGCGGTATCGTCGTAGGTGATGAGAATATCGACGTCGTATTCGTTTTTATCTTCAAAATACAGGTCAAGCGTGTTCATGTAAATGGCAAATCCGATCGCGCCGGTATGCTTGCCCATTTTGTCGAGCAGCTTGTCGTAGCGGCCGCCGGAGAGAACGCCGCGCGCCACACCGTCGATGTAACCGCGGAAAATGATGCCGTCGTAGTAGCTCATGTCGTTGATGAGCGAGAAATCGAGACGGAGATTGTCCCCTTCGCCGACAGCGGTCATGAAATTGTAGATGGCTTCGAGTTCATCGAGAGCGGAGGTCATGGTATCGTTTTCGGCGAGAGGACGGAGTGCCGCGATGACATCTTCGACCTTGCCGTAGGTTTCGGAAATGGTGGTCAGCTTCGCGCGGGTATCGTCGTCGATGCCGTTTTCGCGGCAGATGCGTGCGAGGTCATGCGGATTCTTGCCGGACACGCAGGTCAGAAGCTGTTCGCGCACGTCGTAAGGAATGGCGCGGTTCTCGAACAGGCCGCCGACGAACGCCGCGCTGGACAGGTCGAGGATGTAGTCCTTCGAGATGCACGCGAGGGACTTTTTCGCCAGCATGATGACTTCGCAGGTGGAATACAGATCGGCTTCCCCGATGCATTCGAGGCCCACCTGCATGATCTCGCGGTATTCGCCGTCAATTGCGCGGTAGACGTTTTCGGTGTAGTATTCCTTGATGCGTTCGCCTGCCGCCGCGTTCTTCACGATGGACAGGGTCACGTCGGGCTTGAGGGCAAGGAGCTTGCCGTGCGTATCGTTGAAGGTGATGATGTTTCCTTCGGCGAGGAAGCTGCGGTTCTCAGCATAGAGATCGTACTCCTCGAATTTGGACATTTTGTACTTTTTATACCCGTGCGTTTCGTACAGTTCGCGCAGGTCGAAGATCGCTTTCTCTTCTTTACGGAGGATGTTTTGTGTCATTTGAATTTTTCGGGGAAAACTTTTTTAAGGAAAAAGTTTTCCCCGAACCCCTTTCAAAAACCTTTTCAAATAAAAGGTTTGGTTGTCGTTCGGTTAAAATTTGATGTTTCCTATTATAGCACGCTTTAGCACTTTAGTCAAGTAAATCGCTAAAATCTTTTGACTTTGTAGGATTGTATAAAAATGCGGGAAGATTCTTGTAATCTGTCCGGCGATATGGTATAATTTCAGAAAGAATTTACCTTCCGGAGGTTATTTTATGACTCCTGTCAACAAACAGCCGCTGTTCGTCGTGACCGGCGCGTCCGGTGTCGGAAAATCGACCACCTGCGAGGAACTGTTCCGGAACGAAGCCGGAAAGCCATATCTCGTGATGGAAAGCGACATTCTCTGGGACGACTATTACGACACGCCCGAGGACAATTACCGCGGACTGCGCACCACATGGATGTATCTCTGCGCGAATATTTCGCAGTGCGGCAAGCCGGTCGTTCTCTGCGGATGTGCCCTGCCGGAACAGTTTGAAAACCTGCCCGAACGGGAACTGTTCACGGAAATCCACTATCTTGCGGTCGTCTGTGACGATGCCGCCCTGGAAGACCGGATGAAAAACGGCCGCGGAATCACGGAAGAAGACTGGCTCTCCGGTTCCGCCTCGTTCAACCGCTGGCTGAAGGAACACGCCTCCGGGACAAAACCGCCGATCACGCTGCTCGATATCACCGGAAAAACACCGTCGGAAGCGGCGGCGGAGCTTGAACAGTGGATTCTGGCGCATCTCTGAAACTCCCCATAAACCCGCAAAAATGCGATGATTGCGGAAGTCAACGCGAACGCGTTCACTTCAATCACCGCATTTTTTCATTTACAGGGTCAGATCACAAAGGGTTCGCCGTAGGGTGCGGATTTTGCGGACAGAGTTCCGTCCTTCGCGTCAACGATGCCGCCGACATAGTATTTGCTGCCGTCTTCGCGCTTGACGTTCGGGATGCTCATGACCATCGTCGGGAAATCGGCGTCGCACTTGCCTTCGGTGTGCGGCGGGATGCAGTATGCGCGGTGCATGTGTCCGCAGACGAGCATATCAATGCCCATTTCGTTCAGGAGCTTCGTCCAGTATTCGTAGGTATCGGACGCAACGTCGAACGGATGGCCGAATTTTTCCGTGATCGGCACATGGCAGAAGGCGATTTTATACTTGACGCCGTCCGCTTCGTACTCGTTCGCTTTATTGGCGATGAGGGATTCGAGATATTCCGTCTCGCGCTTGCGGAACGCGTCAAAGAAAATCGTTCCGCCGTACTCGACGTTGTGGTCGTATTTGTCTTCCCCGCAGTCGAGGACGAGTCCCCAAAGCGATCCCTGACGGAAGGAGTAGAAGGTTTCGCGGCGGCCGTCACGGAAAGCGGTCGGGATGTAGTTCGGGAGAAGCTGTGCCTTGTGCCCTCTCGTGTCATGGTTGCCGCGGGAGCCGATGACCGGACGTTCGCCGTGAACGGCTCTTGCGGACAGTTCATACGAGGTATAGAAATGTTCGATCTTGTCGCTCCACTCGTTGATGTCGCCGTTGAGCAGGAGAATGTCGCAGGTACCGCCGGTCATGTTGTAGGTTTCGATCGGGAGATCGGTCTGCGCGTGGGTATCGGCAAACTGGAACAGGCGGAATTCGTCGCCGGTGAGCGGGTAGAAATTGTAGGTCTTGCGGACTTTTTCGACCCCCTGCGGATAGTAGGGCTTCTTGTCGAGATATTCGACGAACACAACGGTATAGTGACCGGCTGCGTTGAGCTTGTCGCCCGGAACGGGGATTTTATGTACGGTATCGTACATGAGCAGGCCGCATTCTTCGTCGGTGAAGCGTTCGCCGTCGATTTCGATCCAGCCGATGCCCATGGTGGTGGTCAGAAAAATGATCTGGTAATCCTGCCCGACCACAAACACGGACGGGTCAAAGCGAAGTACGTTTTCTTCCATTATATATAGTTCCTTTCTGTCATGATCTTACAGAATTTCCGAATTGCCGTCCGGCGCATCTGTTGCGTTTGTCGGACGGTTTCTGAATTTTTATATTATACCGGATTTTACAAGGTATTGCAAGGGATAAACTGTAAATAAATCCGCCCCCTCCGAATTTCTTCCGACGAAACGTACGGAACAGGGGAACTGGTAAATACACCCATACAGCAAATACACCTGTTTCGGACAAGTCGCTACCACCCCCATTCGTGTGGGGTGAAAGCAATCCCTGAAAGAACGCACAACCAATCGGACATCCCCCTTTTCGTAGGGACACGGCGTGCCGTGTCCGCCAAAGAATTTGGATAAACGAAACTTTGTCAAAAATCCCTCCGAATCGGACGTTGTATTTAACGTGAGTTCAATGAGATAAGATTTTATAAGAAAACGATCAAATCCGTAGGGCGGAAAATTTTTGTTATAGCAAAATACTATATATCAATTACACAAAACCCCACATCACATCATAATCCCACTCTGCCCCCCGCACAGTGGGGGTGGTACCGACTTGTCCGAAACCGGTGTATTTGCTGTATGGGTGTATTTACCAGTTCTTCTTCCAAAAAAAATCGCCGGAAACCGGAGGTTCCGACGATTCATAATTCATATTCCGTTACAGAACCACTTCCATGCCGTCGAACGCCTTGCCGTACTGGTAATGGTGTTCGTTCTTTGCCATTCTTGCGAGGTCTTCCGCCCATCTCGGGCTGATGTGGTTGTGGAGAACGCGCTTGACCTTCGCATTGGCGAGAACCGCTTCCGTCGCGTCGGACGAGAAATGCGCGGATTCCACCACGATGAGGTCGAGTTCTTCTTCAAACGCCACCTGCGGGAAGTCCTTCGTGGGATGCGCGAGGTCGCCGGTGAAGAGGATTTTCTTTCCTTCCGCCTCAAAGAGGAAGGCGTGGGAATGATGGCAGTGCTGGGTGGCGATCGCCGTAACCTTGGCAAACCCGTCGTCGTAAATCACGCCCGCTTCGTAGACGTGCAGACCGATTCCTTCGCGGAGGTCTTTTCCGCCGGTCAGCCACGCCTTCATGCCGGTAACGAGGCTTTCTTCGGGCAGGTAGACCTGCGGTTCGGCGGTCTTGAAATACCATCCCGCGAGGTCAACGAAGGAAATCAGACCGTTCGTATGGTCGCCGTGAGGATGGGTAATGAAGATCCCCTTGACCGCGTCAATGGAAATCCCGCGGTGGATGAGGTCTTCGATTGCCTGCGTTCCCATGTCGATGAAGTAATACCGTCCCTCCACTTCGATCATGGTGCAGGAGCATCGACGTTCCGGTTCCGGTACGCCGTGGCTCGTTCCGATAAAGGTAAGTCTCATGGAATTAACTTTCTTGGGGAAAACTTTTTTTCGAAAAAGTTTTCCCCAAACCCCTTTCAAAAAACTTCAATCTATGTAACTTGATTGAGTGAGTGCAAATTTATCGTTCAGTCAAGAAGTGCTGCAAGTTCGTCGATGGTTTCGTCGAAGACTTTCATCGCATTCTTGACGACTTCCGGAGAGGTGAGGTCGATGCCGGCGATCTTCAGCTCGTTGATCGGATAATCCGAACCGCCGGTCGCAAGGAATTCGAGATACTTCGACGGGTCGCCGGTTTCGAGGATATTCGATGCGATGGCAACGGCGGAAGAGAAGCCGGTCGCATACTGGTAAACATAGAACGCACGGTAGAAATGCGGAATGAACGCCCATTCGTACTTCACGACATCGCGGAATTCCGCCGCCGGATAATACTGCTTTACAAGATCAGCGTACAGGCTGCACATACATTCGGCGGTCAGCGGTGTGCCGGACGCTTCCAGTTCGTGGGTCTTCTGTTCGAATTCCGCAAACAGCGTCTGACGGAAAACGGTGGTACGGAAGCCTTCGAGGAAGTGATTGAGGATATATGCGCGTCTCTTGGGATCGGTTTCGTTGGCAAGGAGATACTTGGTCAGCAGGACTTCGTTGCAGGTGGACGCAACTTCGGCAACGAGAAGGTGATAGCCGTGGTTCGCATAGTCACGCGCTTCGGACGACAGATAGGAGTGCATCGCGTGACCGAGTTCGTGTGCGAGCGTAAACGCATGGTCGAGCGTCCCGTTGAAGTTCATCATGACGTACGGATGCACACCGTGAACGCCCATCGAGAACGCGCCGGAATCCTTGCCGGGGGTTTCGTATACGTCAATCCAGTTTTCGCGGTACGCGCGGTCGATCACATCCACATACGCCTGTCCGAGCGGAGCAACCGCTTTCCTGACGAGTTCGCACGCATCTTCGTAAGCGACCGGATAATCGACATCGGCGACCATGGGCGTGTAGAGGTCGAATACGTCAAGCGTTTCCAGACCGAGTGCCTTCTTCCGCAGTTCGAGGTATTTCACCATGGTCGGAATGGCCGCATGAACGGCTTCCACCAGCGCGTCGTACACCGCTTCGGGAACATTGCTGCCCGCGAGAGATGCCGCCCGTGCGGAGGAATAGCCGCGGATGTCCGCACCCATGTTGTCCTTCTTGACGCTGCCGCCGTAGAGGGACGCGAATGTGTTGATATACTTGCCGTAGGTGCCGAACATTCCTTCAAATGCCGCTTCGCGCACCTTCCGGTCGGACGATTCGCGGAACATTCCGAACGTGCCGGAGGTCAGTTCAACTTCGTTTCCGTCCTCGCCGACGATGTTCGGAAGTTCCATTTCCACGTTCGTGAACATATCGTAGGTACTCTTCGGAATGCCGGTGATCTTCGATACCTTTGCAAGAAGCTGTTCGCTCTTTTCGTCGAGGGTGTGTTCGCGCAGACGGGTTTCGTCTTCGATGATGTGCGCGTACTTCTTCAGCGGTTCGTACTTCATGAATTCCGCGAGGGTTTCCGCAGGAATTTCAAGCAGTTCGGGCGTAAAGAACGCCATTGCCGTCCCGTACTTGACACCGAGCATCCGGACGCGGTCGGTCATGACCTGTGCGGCGGTATCGGAACCGTCGGCGGACTTTGCAAGAAACGCATAGCAGGAAACGAGGTCAAACTTTTCGGAGAAATTATAAACCGTCTCGTACGCGTTGAACAAAGCCTCTGCGGACTGACCGAGCGTGCCCTTCACCGCCGCAACGGTCGGGATCGCCGCTTCACATTCCGCATACGCCTTCTCCCAATCTTCGGGAGCCGCAAAAATATGTGTAAAATCCCACTTCAATTCCGCGGGAATTTCATTTCTGTTTCTCATAAATTTAAACCTAACCTGATGAATTTTTTATTTGAAAAACGTGAGTTCGATGGATATGATTTGATAAGAAAACGCTCAACACCGTAGGGCGGGGGTTTATCTCCCGCCGGAACGAACGGTTTGAATTTCTTCACGGCGGGAGCAAGCCCCCGCCCTACGATGTGGCGATCAAATTTCGTTCGGTTGAAAGGGATTGAGCTCCCTATGGGGGTATATACGACTTATCCGAAACAGGTGTATTTGCTGTATGGGTGTATTTACCAATTCACAAAAAACGGATGTGCGGTCAACCGATTGAAATTTCCATCGAATTCACGTTCAAAAGGGTCTCCCCAAAAATCACTTCCGATATCTCCGTCCGGTCTTTTCGAGATAAGCGGACAGCGGACCGATCCAGTCGGTCTGAAGAATGTCGAAATTGTCGGCGCACCAGCCCCAGCCGTATTCGGGATCACCGGCAAGCGCAGTGTCGTCGGAGTGGAACGCGGACAGAACCGCCTTGTAGCTGTACACAATGGTGTTGACCCAGCAGAGCTTGCCGTCCTTGCGGAGCTTTTCGCGGTAATCCGCAGACGCAAGTTCGTCATCCATCGTCTTGAACAGCAGTTCGGAGCCGATGTAGTTGATGTTGCGGGTCTTCATCATTTCGTGAACGCCGCCGTCCTTCGAGATGACGGGAAGGAACTGGATGTCCGGCGCGTAGGTTTCGATGATGTCAAGCTGTGCGGGATTCGGGCTGCACTTGAGGATGATCTGATCCTTCATGTCGTGCCGCTTGATCTTTTCGATGATCTCCGCCGGATGGTCGCCGAACTTGTCCACGTTGATGAAGCAGCGTCCCTTGAGGTGTTCGAGCAGTTCGTCAAGCGTGTTCAGACCGATTTCGGTTTCCGCACCGTCGTAGTTGCAGTAGCGGAGCTTTCGGATTTCCTCAGTGGTCATTTCTTCCAGATGAACGTCCTTGCCGATGTGACGGCGTTCCATGTGCGGATGGAAAATGAACAGCTCGCCGTCGCCTGCCATGGTCACGTCGATTTCGACCATGTCTGCGCCCTGAGCCAGCGCGATGTCGTACGCCAGAAGGTTGTTGCAGGGGATATTGCCGCCCCACACGCCGCGGTGCGCGCAAAGAATCACCCGTTCGGAAGCCGCTTCACGGATATCAAATTTCATGTCGTTTCTCCTTTTCTGTATGATTCAACGTGAGTTCGATGAAGAAACCAAAAGGACAGATACACCTGTAGGGAGCGGCGCCCTCGTCGCTCCGTGAAACGATTTGGATAAATAAATTGTCTGTATATGGAAGTTCAATTTTGGATTTAATAAATTTTGTATATTCAAATCGTTCGATGGAGCGACGGGGGCGCCGCTCCCTACGGGTTCAGCAGTCAATATGGAAATCCATCGAACTCACGTTAATTCAAAAATAAATTTATCGTTTATCCACGTCTTACCATGGACTTGAGTTCCTTGATTGTAACGATTTTCAGTACGATCACCAGCACCGCATAAACCACAACGGCACCCATGATCGACACCATACCGCCCATCTTCACGCCGAGCGCACCGGACAGTACCGCGTACGCACCGTAGGCAAAGCCGCCCATGAGGAGAGCCGCCGCTGCCGTTTTGACGGTGTTCCAGAGGATCGCGCCGCATCCGACGAGGTACTTGCGGAGGAAGCAGACATTCATGCCGATCATCACAACGTAGCAGACGCAGGTTGCAATCGGCGCACCCGCGATATTCACGGATTCCACGCCGACCAGCACCGCGTTCAGCACGCACTTGATGATGCCGCCGACCGTGAGGCTGATGAGCGGACGGTTGACGTGTCCGAACGCCTGCAGGATCGCGCCGCTGATGGAAACGACCGCGTACAGGATCACCGCAATCCCGAAGATTGCCAGCAGAGGCGTACCCGCCGCCGCTTCTTCGGGCGTGTTGAAGTAGATAATGTGCATGATCGGTTCCGCCAGAACGGTGATGCCGATCCCGGCGGGAAGTGCGAGAAGAAGCGCGTACTTGAAGCACGTTACCATATTGGTACGCACGCCTTCCTTATCCTTTGCCGTGAACGCGGCGGTCAGGACGGGAAGAATGCTGACCGAGAACGGGACGATGAACGCGGAGGGGAAGTTGAAAATCTTCTTCGCGTTGCCGAACACGCCGTAGAGCCAGTTCGCGCGTTCGTAGGTATAGCCGAGACCGTCCTGCAGAATCCGCATGATGACGGTCGTGTCGATGAGGTTGACAAGGCTCATGACGGACGCGCCGAGAGATACGGGAATCGCAATCCGGAAGAGTTCCTTCACGATGCTGCGGGTATCGCGGACGGGGAGGTCACAGGGTTCCTTGGTACTGTCCATGCGCTTTTTATTGAACAGCAGATAGACCACGGCCAGAACCGCGCCGAGAGACACGCCGAGAATCGCACCGGCGGAACCGCCGACGTAGGCATACTCGGTTTTCAGCAGGACATACGCGAGCAGGCAGCCGAAGAACAGCTTGGCAAAGGCTTCGATGACCTGCGAAACGGCGGTATACTTCATGATGGAATGTCCCTGGAAGTACCCGCGCAGAGCGGACATGACAAACGCGCAGAACGACGTAATCGACAGAGCGCGGATGGACATTCCGGCGTTGGGGTTCTTGATAATGGCAGCCAGACCGTCCGCGCCGAAGAACATGACGGCGGCGATCACCGCGCCGAGGATCGTGAAGATCCGGACGGAAATCGTATAAATGCGGTCGGCTTCGGCGGTATTGCCGGAGACGAGGGTTTCGCTGACCATACGGGAAACGGCAACGGGAAGCCCCGCGGACGCCAGCACGGCAAGCATATTATAAATATCGTAGGCGGCATAAAAATAGCCCATACCGTCGCCGCCGAGCATATTGGCAATCGGAATGGTAAACAGCAGTCCGGCGAGCTTTACGAACGCCGTGGAGATGGTGAGGATGAACGCCCCCTGCAGGAAGCTCCCTCTCCGGCTCTGTGTTCCGTCAGAATTGTTTTTCAGAATGATACCTTCTTTACCTTTAAATTTATATACGTCATTTTATCACAGGTATGAGGGAAAGTCAAGTTGAAAGTTGCCAATGGGGACGCTCTTGGGGGAACCTTTTGAGGAAAGGTTCCCCCAAACCCCTTCCAAACCTTTTTGGTCTGCTATCAAATGTAGGATGTGCGGATTTTTTGTTTTCTAGGGGGATTTTCTTGGGTCTGTGCGTAGCCATATAGTTGATCCCATCCGCTGACATGATGTTGGTTTGAAATTCTTCGAAAATCGTTCTGGGGAAGTCAGGCTCCGCCAAGACCCTGACTTCCCACGCCGTATGGAGATACAGTGATGAGGTGCGTCTCGTCAAAATTCAGCTACATTTGGTAATCCCCCGCACTCCTTGGCTGACGCCGTTCGTGCTTTTCGAAGAAAACTGTATGTCAGCTAACCGAATGAACGTAAAGCGCGGACGGCGGGCTAGCCAAGACGCGCGGAAAACCAACATACCGTAGCTGAATTCAAAATTGACGTACTATATCACGCAGTCGCAACATGGCGCGGGAAGTCAGGGTCTTGGCGGAGCCTGACTTCCCCATAACGATTTTCGTAGAGATAAAAACCAGCCCCACGCCAACAGGTCTAACAAATTTCAGCCGAACTCCACGGTATATTTCAAAAATCCCCTCCCCATCATATCAGCCAAACAAACCGGCTACACAGATTAAAAGTTTTTGAAGGGGTTTGGGGAAACTTTTTCCAAAAAGTTTCCCCAACGTTCCCCCTCCCCAATTGACACACCCCCGCAGATTTGCTATAATACAAATACCATCCAAACTCATACCAAACGGAGGATTTTTCTTATGACAAAGCCCATTCAGGTCGGCCTGATCGGTCTCGGACGTGCCGGAAACGGAATGCACCGGAACGAACTTCGTCCCAGAGGGGATAAGTTCCACTTCGCCGCCGTCTGCGATATCATCGAGGAACGTACCGTTCCCTTTACCGAAGAATTCGGCAGCCGCGCGTATACGAAGATCGAAGACCTGCTCGCTGACCCCGAGGTCGAGCTCGTCACCATCGCTACCCGCTCCGTGGATCACTTCAAGCACGCGAAAATGGCACTCAAGGCGGGCAAGAACGTCTTCCTCGAAAAGCCGTTCTGCATGAAGACCGAACAGGCGCGCGAACTCATCGCTCTCGGCAGCGAACCCGGCGGCCCGCACCTGTACATCCGTCACAACCGCCGGTTCGAAGGCGGCTTCGAGACCGCAATGCAGATCATCGACTCCGGCAAGCTCGGCGATGTGTACGAAATCAAGCTGACCCGCAACGGATACCAGCGGCGCAACGACTGGCAGACCATTTCCGAATTCGGCGGCGGTCAGCTTCTCAACTGGGGTCCGCACATCATCGACCACTCGCTCCGTTTCTGCGGCGGGGATTACAAGACCCTGTATTCGTCCATCAAGCAGGTGGCGGCGGCCGGTGACTGCGAAGACCACATCAAAATCGTCTTCACCGGCATCAACGGACGCATCGTGGATATGGAAATCTCCGGCGGTGTTGCACTTCCCACCCCGGAATACATGATCTACGGCTCCAGAGGCGCGATGATCTCCGAAGGCGGCAAGTTCCACCTGCGCTATCTCGATCCGGAAGTACCGCTTGCGAAGATTGAAGCCGATCCCAACACACCCGGCACGGGTGCCAGCTTCGGCAATTCCGAAAAACTGAACTGGATCGAAGAAGACATCCCGTTCAGCGACGGTACGACCCGCATCTGGGACGCGCTGTACGAAACCATCCGTTTCGGCAAGGCGTTCCCCGTCACGCTCGATCAGGCGGCAAAGGTCATTGACGTGATCGAAACCGTCAAGAAGGGCACGATTTTTGAAAACAACTGAAGAACAGGATGTTCGTGGGGGAAAAACTTTTTGAAAAACGTTTTTCCCCCACACCCCTTTTTCAAAAACTTTCCGGCAAAAGGAAAAATAAGGGGATGTACAGATTTATTGCGGTTTTCCTTTTACAAACGGCGGGGAATGTGATATAATGAAGAAAAACGTATCCAAGGAGGGTTCCGCATGATTCCCTTTATGGCCGCTTTCCGGTTCCGGAACGTGCCGCTTCCGGTGGTTCTTGCGATTCTGCTTGCCGGTCTGATTTACAGCCTTCTCATCGTTTTCCGGTATTTCCGTTATCGTCAGACCGTCATCGGACACATTGCGGAACTCACCGAAGACCGCCGCAGCCGCAGGAACCTTATCACGGCGGAATACACCGTGGACGGCAGTTCCTACTACGTCCGTTCCGCTTACAGTCATACGATCCCGTACTACAAAACCGGCATCGAAATCCCCGTCCGCGTCAGTGAGAAAAATCCCGCGCACGCCATGCTGCCGCACGATCTGCGTACCGCCGTGCTTTCTTCCCTGATTACAGGAGCGGCATTTGCGTTTGTTCTGGCTGCCGCCGTAATATAACGCAGTGGAATATGATTCACGAAAGGAGTTCCTTTATGTCTAATTTTCTTCTCCGCATCTATGTCCGCAGGAGCAGGAACGGAGGTCCTTTTATCTTCATCGTCCTGTTCCTTCTCTCCGCCATTCTCCTGATTATCAGTCTTGTCACCGTTATCCGGTATTTCCGATACCGCCGGGAGATCGTCGGACGTGTCACGGATGTTGAAATCTCCGCCGGAAAACACGGACGCCGTGACCGGCTGATCGTAGAATATGAATGTGACGGCACTGTTTACAACGTCTGTTCATTTTATACATACCCTCTCCCCAAGTATGAAATCGGCGACAGGATTCCCGTGCGAGTCAGCAAAAAGCATCCGGAAAACGCCATGCTGCCGTATGACCTTGAACAGGCAGTCACCGCCTCTATTCTCTCCGGCGGCGTTCTTATCCTCGGGGCAGTCTTCCTGCTCGCCGCCGCTCTCCTGACAAATGATTGATTCACGAAAGGAGTTTCCCATGTCCGTTTGTTTTCTTCGTACCCACAGCGGCGTTTCCGCAGCCATTCCTTTGAGTCTCGGCGTGGTCGCCGCACTTGCCCTGCTGACGGAAGGCGGAATTCCCTTCCTACGGTATTTTCTGTACCGCCGTACGTTGACCGGAAAAGTCGTGGATGTCGAACCCCACACCACCAACAAAGGCCGCCGTGACCGATTGATCGTGGAATACATCTGTGACGGGCAGACGTACCGCCTCCGTTCCTTCTTTCCGTACGCTCTTCCGGCACACAAAATCGGTGACGACCTTCCCGTCCGCGTCAGCGAAAAAAACGTCGGACGTGCCATGCTCCCGTGCGACCGTGAACAGGCACTCAACGAACTGATCGCCGGAGGACTTTTCCTGCTGATTTTCGGGATTGCTCTGATTACCAATCTCATCCTCGGATAATCCCTGCCGAACGAAAGGAGTTTCCTATGATAAACACCTACCCCCACCTCTCCTGTATCACCCTTGCCGATGATACCCCCTTCTCCGTCAACTTCACCGGCGACCTCGCCTACCTCGCCGCGCTCGACGGCGACCGGATGCTGTACAACTTCCGCGCCGCGTTCGGCGAAAATCCCGCCTGCGAACCCGTGTACGGCTGGGACGCTCCCGACGGGCTTCTGCGCGGTCATTCCACGGGGCATTTTCTCTCCGCTCTCGCGCTGGCGTACAGTTCCTCCGGGAATGCGTTATATAAGGAAAAACTCGATTATATGGTCGCCGAACTGCGTCGTCTTCAGCTGAAATCCAAGGGAATCCCGCACGAATTCGTGACCGCCTGCACGCCCGAGGACTGTCCGCAGGAAAAATGGAGCCGCGATCCGTCCACATGGGGCGAAGGGTTCCTCTCCGCGTATTCGCCCGACCAGTTTGCCCTGCTCGAACAGTTCACACCGTATGCCAGAATCTGGGCACCGTATTACACGCTCCACAAGCTCCTCGCCGGACTGATCGAAGCCTTTGAACGCACCGGAAACGAAACCGCGCTCGACACCGCCTGCGGCATCGGACGCTGGGTCATCGGCCGGCTGTCCGTTCTCACGCCGGAACACCGCGCGAAGATGTGGAAAATGTACATCGCCGGCGAATTCGGCGGAATGAACGAGGCTCTCGCACGGCTTGCTCTGCTTACCGGAGACAGAATCTTCCTCGACGGTGCGAAAATGTTCGACAACGTGAATATTTTCCCCGGTCTCGCGGACGGCACCGACACGATCAAGCACCTCCACGCCAATCAGCACATTCCGCAGATCATGGGTGCGCTCCTCGAATACCGCGCGTCGGGAGATGAATATTACCTCCGGATCGCGCAGAATTTCTTTGACATCGTGACGGAGCATCACCTCTACGCCATCGGCGGCGTCGGACAGGGCGAATGTTTCCGCGAACCGGATCATCAGGCGCAGTTCATCAAGGGCGACACCAACTGCGAAACCTGCGCGACGTACAATCTCATCAAAATCGCCCGCGAACTGTATGCGCTCGATCCCGAACGTGCAGACTATATGGACTACATCGAACGTGCGCTGTTCAACCACATTCTCGCGTCCCGCCATCCGGAATCGACCGATACGATGCACAACGGCGTGACCTATATGCTCCCGATCGGCCCGGGTGTCG
>SVQN01000023.1 GCA_015065295.1 Oscillospiraceae bacterium | reverse complement strand
CCCCAAACCCCTCTCCAAAACCTTTTTAGGCGGTTGTTGCCGGTTTGTGTAGCTGATATGATGGGGAGGGGGAAAAGGAAAAAACTCCGTGGAGTACGGCTGAAGAGTGTTCGGCCCGTTGACATGGGGCTGGTTTGAATCTCTTCGAAAATCGTTCTGGGGAAGTCAGGCTCCGCCAAGACCCTGACTTCCCACGCCATTTTTCGACTGCAAAATACAGTACGCCACTTTTGAATTCAGCTACATTTTATTAGGTTTCCGCGCGTCTTGGCTAACCCGCCGTCCGCGCTTTGCGTTCGTTTGGTTGGCTGACATACAGTTTTCTTTGAAAAGCACGAACGGCGACAGCCAAGGAGTGCGGGGGATGACATACTGTAGCTGAATTCTATATTGCCTCACTTCATCCTGCACACTCAAACCGTCTGTGGCGAGCAGGGTCTCGGCGGCCCCTGCGAGCTCGCTCCACGGCTTCTTATACATTGTAGGCAGTTCCCGCTGTCAGCTGCACAAAAATCCCCTTATCTCTCCCATAAAAAAACAAAAAATCTGCAATAACCAAATGGCTACAACAGATCAAAAAGGTTTTGGAAGGGGTTTGGGGAAACCTTTTCCTCAAAAAGGTTTCCCCAAGAAATCCGCACCATCCCCCCCGTCCACAACCTCCACGCCCAGAGAAGCCTGCCGGTAAGCCAAAGGACTCATACCCACGAACTTGCGGAAACTGCGGTAGAAGTAGCTGGTGTTGTGGAAACCGGAGCGGGAGGCAACGGAGGAAATGGGGAGATCGGTCGTTTCGAGGTAGACGCGCGCCGCACTGACACGGCGGGAGAGCATGTATTCCATCGGGCGCAGACCGGTGGATTGCTTGAAGAGACGGCAGAGGTACTGCTCGGATAAGCCGCCCGCCGCCTCGCAGAGCTGATCCAGCGTGATGTCGTCCGTGTAGTGGTCGTTCAGGTAGGCGATAATGCGTTCCAGTGCCGGATTGCCGGAGGAACGGCGCGATGTCAGCGTCCCGCGCAGACCGCCGTCCAGTTCCGTGAGAATCCCGTACAGGAGAGCTGATGCACGCGGCGCACTGCGCTCCTGCGTTACCGTATCGTACAGCTCCCGCAGCATCCGGCGGTGTTCGTCCCGGCGGCCGCCGGCAAACAAGCACCACGCCTCCCCGAGAAACAGCATCGACGCACACGCGGGAATCCCGCAGCCGAACGTGACCCACCCGATCACCCAGTCCCGGCTCTTCGGACGGTAGCGGCAGCCCGTGCTCCCGTTCACATAGACGGCACTTCCCTCAGGAAGCTCGCAGACGTTCCCGTCGATCTCAAGTTCGCCCGTTCCTTTCGCGGAAAACAGAAGAAGCGAATCCTCGCCATTTCCATGGCGGTACGTCTCTGCCTCCTGCGGATAGTCCATTCCTACCCCGCGGACATAGACGGGCAATCCTTCCATCATTTCCGGATATGCGGCAAGAAACATTGTGCGTCCTCCATCTTTCGTCTTAATTTTCGCAGCGTTTTCCTAATTTTACAGAATGTTTGCGAATATCCTATACGGATAATTGTAATATTTCTGTAAATCTTGGTCTTCCAAACATTTTTTTACAGAATCAAAAATCAAAAAGACAAAGTGAGCGCATCCCTCCGGCTCCGCACCCACTTTGTCCTTGTTATACCGTTTTTTTACTGCATCCGCCGTTCTCACGGAATTACGGATTCTGGCTTTCCGCGATATCCTTGTACATTCGCTCGAGCATCTTCTGCGAAGCCTTTTCCTTCGATTTTACCAGAGACATATAGTCCGTGTTGTTGTTTGTAACAAGATCACGCATGACCTGTCCCATCTGGCTCAGTACCGGCGAGTACGCAAAGAGGAAACTCGTGTAGATCGAATCGTGAATCAGGTCGATAATGTCCGCAGAAATCATGTCCCGGGAATATTTCATCTTCAGAGTCACTTCATACCATGCGGGAGTAACTGTACGGTAGGTCTGAGCGTTCAGTGCTTCCAGAACCGCCGCCGCCATTTCCGCATCGGCACAGGTTACGGGAATTACCGTGAAGAGTACACAATCCCCGACAAGATTCTGATAGGATTCCTGCGTTTCGTCCAGCTTCGGGGAAGGCAGGAACCCGAAGTCGTCCGTCATATCGCGGAAATCGCGCGCACCGCGCAGCAAACCGTTGCAGAACAAGGCCTTTCCCACAGGAAACGGCGATGTGTCCACCTTATAGGTTCCCTTCTGATTGAAGAGTTTCACCACTTTTTCCGTCAGCGTAACCGCACGTTCCTGATTCATGTTGAGAACAACCCGGCCGTCTTCGCCAAACGAGGTATACGGAATATCGCCGCAGTACATGAACGGGTCAACCGTAGAATACGTCTGGTAAGCTACATATCCGAGCTGATCCTCCGGGTCGGTCTGTCCGTCACCGTTCAGGTCGATGTATGCGGCTTCGATCTTTTCGCTCATTGCGTCAAGCGTCCATTTTCCTTCAAGAACAAGGCTGTAAAGGTCATCCGGATTTCCGAAAAGATCATTGTAAAGATTCTTGTTGAAATACTGTACGAAAAGCTGGCACAGGGTCGTCAAATTGAAATCCCCGGTCAGGAACATCCGGTTGTCGCTCGTGATCTGAAGATTCTCCATAAACGTCGTGTTCCACCACGGCTGTTCAAAATCGAGGTACGGCAGTTCCAGTACGTTCCGGTAATAGCCTTTCGTTGCCGTCTGCGCCAGACCGTACTGTTCGCCGAGATATACATCGAAGGTACTGTCGTTTGCCATGATTAAATTGCTTACCAGAGACGCGATGGTACCGTAGTTCCCGGTGTTCTCCGCAAAAAACTGCAAATCGATGTTCAGACGTTCGGCAACCGACAGATTGCTCTCAATAACGGCATCCGCAACAACTTCGCCGGTCAGTTCTTCTCCGCCTTCGATCAGTTCCGTCCAGTTAAATCCGTTGCTGTAATAGATCGTAAACGTCTTCCCGCTGTAATCCAGATCGGACGGAAGGGTGTCCGGCACATTTTCACGGGTGATCTCGGTTTCTTCCGGAACGGCTTCCTCCGCGATTCCGGGTTCGTCCGCCGAGGGGACTGTCTGCCCCGCTTCCTCAGCGTTCGGCGTCTCGCTGCACGCGGTCAGCGACGGCAGTATCATCAGAACCGCGAGAAGCATCGCCAAAGTTTCGGATAAATGTCTTCTCTTCATCGTTATGACTCCTTTTCTGAGATTAATTTCAAAATCCACAATAAATACTGTTTTCAGTATATCATATTCTCACATTTTGTCAAGAGTTTTCTTGAGATTCCCCCTGATATTTAATGTTTTTTAACATTTCCCGTCCCGCTGCCATTCCCTGTTTTTCGCCATGACCGCACGAACATCTATCCAACTTATTGACACTGCATAAAAATCATGCTATAATTATTTATTACGAACGAATGCAATTTCCTGTTTGCAGCAGACTGAGAAAGTAGGATTCCATGGAAAACGAACGAAAATCCCCCGAAGAACTTGCGAATCTGAAAAAGAATATCCGAAAACTTGTGGAAAACATTACCGGAGATCCCTTCCCCGAAAATTACGGAACTGCTTCCTTTGAGGTGGATTCCCTCTTTACAGACGGTCGGAAGATCGTTCACGACACTCCGCCTGCCGCCAGTGACAGGGACGACGATTTCTGGAACCTCGGCCGCCCGAAACCGCGGGTGTATAAAAAGCCGGACTTCTCCGATTCTCCCGTCGAACTGACCGCCGTGGACAACACCGTCGACCTTGACCGGGAGGTTACCGGTCCGGAAGCTATCTCTCCGGATGCACGTCCTGCGGAAGCTCCTGTCACGCGCGGCAGTCACTCCCGTCTCAACTACCGTCCCGCCGACAATACGGACATTCTCTCCGACCTGTTCGACGATCTTCCGGAACGTACCCCCGATGAGACGGTCTCCACGGTTTCTGCAATGAACGGCATGACCATCCCGGAACGCCCGAAGACCACGACCGCCACCACATCCGACGGCCGCCAGACCATTGTCCACGACGCGCCGCCGCGTTATCCGACCGGTTCCCACGGCTACGGTTCCTACAAGCGGCACGGCAGCTTCAATCCGCAGAAAAACGCGGAACAGACCGAACGCCGGAAACGTCATACCGGAGATGAAGTCCTCGCCAGATACACGCCGGACGGGCTTCTCCTCCGGGAAATCGAGGTGCGGAGCTGGACGTCCGACATTGATTTTTACGAACGCTTTCTGGAAAACGCGGAAAAAAGCCACTCGGCGCAGTCCACGGTTCCGTATACCTCCGACTACCCGCGGGTATCCTATTTTTCGTATGTCCCGCAGTATTCGCACATGAGCCGCGCGCAGCTCGATTTCTACCGCTGGGTACGCGAAAATATCCGACACGGACGGTATCCGGACTGCGATCCGTCGTATATCCAGCTTTATATTTACGAAATTCTGAACCTTCCCGAATTGATCCCGCCGGAATACGGCGCGGCACAGCTCGCGGGCATCTGGCTCCATTACCGCCGGACGGAACCTCGTCTCGACGGCTATCTCTGCGAATGGCTGCCCGATTACTGCATGATCCATGCCTGTCCGATGCCGGAGAAGCTCAAGTCCCTCCTGCCGGAAATCGTTCCGAAGGCGCAGTTCAAGGAATTTTACCTCGACTTCAATCCGGCAAAGGCGGCGGATGAAGATTACCTCACCCTCGCCAAAACATTCATCGAAGTCTCGTCCGACTACGACTACCGCCGCAGCCGGTATTACACCGCCAACCGCGATGCCTACGAACATCATCTGCCCCTCGCGGTCGTTTCCGTCATCAAACACTCCATTGCCAACGGAAACGGCGTTTTTGCCCGCGATAAAACCTACAAAATGTCCCGTGACAGTTACTGCGGTGCGATCGTTTCGATCAGCGTCAAGCGGCGGATGAACATCGAATTCTGCTCGTTCACCCGTTCGGCGGAAACCCGCCGCGCAGTCACGGCCATCGTGAAATATGCGGAAAACAAACTCCGTCTCACACTCGGCATCAAGTCCAAGCTCGGCGTGGACGGCATTCTTCCGGAAGACAGCGTGCTTCTGGACGCGTATTTTGCCCCGATGCTTCCGCAGAAGACCGTCAAACCGAAGGAAGATCAGTATATGCCGGAGGATTACCTCAAAAATTACGAATCGGAGGACTCCGGATTTGACTTCGGCGCGGCTGCCGAGATCGAACGCCGGTCATGGCAGAATACGACGCTTCTCACGCAGGGCGAATTTGAAGGAATCCCCGAACTCACGGAATCCGGCGAAGATGCGCCCGACCTCAGCGAAGCGATTCCTGCACCGGCTCCTGTTGAAAAAGCAGAAGAACTTCCGGCTCCGGAAATTCCGGCACCGGAAAATCCGGCGGAACATCCTGTGGAAAACTCCGCAGTTCCGGAAAAAGCGGATGCTTCCGCCGAAGATGATCTTCTCCGTGAGGCACTGTCCGCCGCGCTGAACGGACATTTCCACGATTTCTGCCGCGATCATCAGATTTATGACGGCGTTCTCGCCGACCGGATCAACACGAAATTCCTCGACATCCTCGGTGACATCGTCCTTGAGGAAAACGGAAAAAGTTATACAATTATTGAAGATTACAGGGAGGACATCGAAACTTGGATGGAAGAATGAACAAACCGAATACAACCGCAAAAGTCCCCCGCCGCATTCTCGGCACCCTGCTCTCGTCCCTGTCGGCCGGCGTTGTTCCGCGTGCGGGCGCGCCGTACATCGCCATCGGACGGAACGACGAAATCGAATCCCTCGTCACCTCGCTTGACCGGGTTGCGGACGGCGAAGGGGCGACCAAATTCATTATCGGCCGCTACGGTTCGGGGAAAAGTTTCCTGATCCAGCTCTCGCGCGGCTATGCCCTTGACCGGGGCTTCATCACCGCCGACGCTGACCTTTCCCCTGAGAGGAAGCTCTCAGGAGCGAACGGAAGCGGACTTGCGACCTACCGCGAACTGATGAAAAACATCGCCTGCAAATCCTCTCCGGACGGCAGCGCACTTCCCGTGATTCTCGGGAAATGGTTCACAACCGTCGGCGAAGAGCTGGTGGACGAAGGAATCACCGCGGACACGGAAGCGTATCACGCGGAATTCGGCAAGCGCATCATGAAAAATCTGCGCGAACTCGAATCGGACGTGGGCGGCTTCGACTTTGCGACCGTCCTGCGCGAATACTACAACGCATGGCAGACCGACGACGATATGAAGCAGTCCGCGTGCCTGAAATGGCTGCGCGGCGAATACAACACCCGCACCGAAGCACGTCAGGCGGTCGGCATCCGTTCGCTGTCCATCATCAGCGACGACAACTGGTACGATTACCTGAAGCTGTTCACGTCGTTTGCACGTCTCGCGGGCTACAGCGGTCTGTGCATCTACATTGACGAATGCGTCAACCTCTACAAAATCCCGAACCGTATTTCGCGCGAAAACAACTACGAAAAAATCCTCGCCATGTTCAACGACACCATGCAGGGACGCGCGCCCGGTCTGATGATCGTCTTCGGCGGAACCCCGCAGTTCCTCGAGGACAGCCGACGCGGCCTGTTCAGCTACGAAGCCCTGCGGAGCCGTCTGGCGGACGGACGTTACGGCGGTGGGGAACTGAAAAGTCTCATGCAGCCGGTCATCCGTCTGAAACGCCTGTCGGACAGCGAACTGTACGCACTCGTCATCCGTCTGGCCGCGCTCCACGGCGAGTACCACAAATGGGATGTCCGCGTCACGGAAGACGACATGAAAGCCTTCCTCATGACTTCCCTCGACCGTACCGGCGCGGACACGATGATTACCCCGCGTGAGATCATCCGCGATTTCGTGACCCTGCTCGACCTGCTGTACACCAATACGAACAAGTCCTTCGCCGATATTGCCGGCGCGGTACAGCGTTCCACCGTATCCTCGAACGTAGACGATGCCGACGCAGACAATGCTCCCTCCGTCACCGCGATTCCGGAAGCAAAGCCTGCCGACGCACGTCCGAAAATCACCCTCGACGATATCGAATTTTAAACGAACAATGTTTACAATTTCGTAAACACTAAGCGAACACATGAGTGTAAAATAAGGCTAATAGCTAAGAACTAATGGTGAATGACTTTCCAAAATTTCCGTTCTGTCGGCTGACATACAGTTCGGTTCAGTCCTTCACCATTCACCCTTAGTCATTAGCCTTTTTTGGAGTTTCTATGAGCGTATTTGACAGCTACTCCCCGTTTATCCGGGAATTTATCTATACTCACGGGTGGGAATCACTTTCTCCCGTACAGGTTTCGGCGGCGGAAGTTATTTTCGGTTCCGATACCAACCTGCTGCTTCCGTCCCAGACGGCATCCGGCAAAACGGAAGCGGCGTTTTTTCCGATTCTCTCCGAATTCTATGACGATATGCCGACCTCCATCGGCGCGATTTACATTGCACCCCTGAAATCCCTCATCAACGACCAGTTCGGGCGCATTTCCGAGCTTTGCGACGAAACGGGAATTCCCGTCTATCACTGGCACGGCGACGTCGCGCAGTCGCACAAGACAAAGGCACTCAAAGACCCGCGCGGCATTCTCCAGATCACGCCGGAATCGCTCGAATGTATGCTGATGACCCGTTCGTCCGACCTCATCCGTCTGTTCGGAGACCTGCGGTATGTTGTCATCGACGAAATCCACACCCTCACCGGATGCGACCGCGGGAACCAGATCATCTGTCAGCTTGCACGTCTGCGCGCAAAAACGGGTGCATCCCCGCGACGGATCGGGCTGTCCGCAACGCTCGGCGATATGTCCCGTGCGGCACAGTGGCTCGGTGCGGGAAGCGGCCGCGATACGGTGATTCCGGACATTCCTCCGGCGAAAATCCGCTGGCGGCTCGGGATGGAGCATTTTTACATCAACGGGCCGGATGTCGCCGATCTTCCCACGCCGGAAGGAAATCAGCGGAAAGAAGAAATTTCGATGGACCCCGGTTACGAATATATCTACGAATCCACGAAGGACAAAAAGGCCATCGTGTTCTCCAACTCCCGCGAGGAGACGGAATATATCTGCGCGACCCTGCGCGAAATCGCGGAATACCGGCATGAACCGGACGTATTCCTGATCCACCACGGTTTCCTGTCGGCGAGCATCCGCGAGGAAGCCGAAATGAAGATGAAGAACGACGAAATGAAAGCGGTTGCCTGCGCGACGGTCACGCTCGAACTTGGGATCGACATCGGACGGCTCGAACGGGTCATCCAGCAGGGTTCGCCGAATACGGTGTCGTCGTTCCTCCAGCGTCTCGGACGAAGCGGACGGCGCGGCGATCCTCCGGAAATGATGATGGTCTTCCGCGAGGAAACCGCTCTCCCGAACACGCCCCTGCCCCAGCTTATCCCATGGAATCTCCTGCAGGCGATCGCCATCGTGCAGCTGTACATCGAGGAACGCTTCATCGAACCGCCGTTCATCCGGAACTGTCCGTACAGCCTGCTCTTCCAGCAGACGCTGTCCATTGTTGCGTCAAGCGGTGCAATCACGGCGAAGGAGCTTGCCGCAAGGGTTCTGTCCCTGCCGCCGTTCGCGCATATTGAGGAACGGGACTACAAAACGCTTCTTCTGTCGATGATTAACAACGACTGGCTGGAAATGACGGACGAACGGGAACTGATCGTCGGACTGCGCGGCGAAAAACTGACCAATTCCTTCAAATTCTACGCCGTGTTCAAGGATTCCGAAGACTACACCGTCCGGTGCGAATCGGACGAAATCGGCGTCATCACGACTCCCCCGCCGGTCGGCGACCGGTTTGCCCTTGCCGGACGGGTCTGGGAAGTCGAAGAACTCGACCTGCCGCGCCACCTGATCTACGTCAAGCGGGTCAGCGGCAAAATGGAAATCAGCTGGCCGGGCGACTACGGCGAAATCCACACGCGGATTCTGGAGCGGATGCTTCAGGTACTGCGCGAGGACACGGAATACCCGTACCTCCGTGAAGGCGCACTGAAACGTCTCCGCGTGGCGCGCGCCATTGCCCGCAATACCGGCGTGACAACCAACTGCATCCTCCCGCTCGGCGGTTACACATGGGTACTGTTCCCATGGCTCGGAACGCGCAGCTTCCGCACACTCCGACGCTATCTTGTCCGCAACGCCGGACGGTTCAAGCTGACCGGCATGGAATTCGAAGGCTGCTACTATATGACGTTCAAGCTCGAAGGAGGACGCGGCGACGACCTGATGCGCGAAATCATGCAGAAAATCGCGGAAGACGGCATCGACCTCGATTCCCTCATCAGCCCGAGCGAAGCCCCGGTCTTTGACAAATACGACGAATACATTCCGTCGGAGCTTCTCCGCAAAGCCTACCGCGAAGACAAGCTCCGCGCGGACGAAATCATGGAAAGGGCTAAGGGCTAAAGACGAATGGTGAATGACTAAGGCGGAATCATACGTCTGTCCGCTGACATTCAATTATGGATAGCCATTCACCATTCACCCTTAGTCATTAGTCAAAAGGAGGTTTTATGCCTGACTTTATTTCTGTGCGCGGCGCACGGATGAACAACCTGAAAAATATTGACGTGGATGTTCCCCGCGACAAGCTCGTTGTCCTGACCGGTCTGTCCGGTTCGGGGAAATCCTCGCTTGCGTTTGATACCATTTATTCCGAAGGACACCGCCGGTTCGTTGAATCGCTGTCCTCCTATGCCCGGATGTTCCTCGGGCAGCTCGACAAGCCCGACGTGGACTCCATCGAAGGACTTTCCCCCGCTATTTCCATCGACCAGAAGACGACCTCCAAGAACCCGCGTTCCACCGTCGGCACCGTTACGGAAATTTACGACTACCTCCGTTTGCTGTACGCCCGTCTCGGCGTGCCGCACTGTCCGGTTTGCGGACGTGAGATCCGTCAGACCTCGACCGACGTGATTATTGACAAAATCATGGTGTTTCCGGAAGGAACGCGGTTCATGATTCTCTCCCCCGTTGTACGCGGCAAGAAGGGGCGTCACGAAAAAGTCCTCGCCGATGCGAAGAAAAACGGCTACGTCCGCGTCCGCATCGACGGCATCGTCTACGACCTGTCCGAAGAGATCGAACTGGACAAAAACCTCCGCCACTCCATTGAACTGGTCATCGACCGTCTCGTCATGAAGGACGGCATCCGCGGACGGCTTACCGATTCCGTGGAATGTGCGCTCCGCGAATCCGAAGGCTCGGTCATCTGCGCGACGGTGGCGGGGCGGAATTCCGACGAAAAGCCGGAAGAAACCGAATTTTCGACCAACTACGCCTGCCCCGAACACGGCATCAGCTTCGGCGAACTGGAACCCCGGATGTTCTCGTTCAACAATCCGTTCGGCGCGTGTCCGACCTGTACGGGTCTGGGTGTTCTCCGCGCGGTCGATCCGGAAAAAATCATTCTCGACAAAAGTCTTAGTCTGCGCGACGGCGCGATCGTCGTCAACGGGTTCAAAACGTTGACTGAAGACAGCTGGAACGGTCCGCTGATCGCCGCCGCCATCGAAAAATACGGCGCGAACCTCGATATGCCGATCAAAGATTTCCCGAAAGCGGCGTACGACGTTCTTCTGCACGGTCTGCCGGAAAAGCTGACCGTCACCCGCTGGTTCGGCGAACGGAGCCAGACGCAGACCATCCAGTTCGACGGTATTCTCCGCATGATCGGGAACCGCAGCGATCCGAACGCGTGGGACCCCGAATATTACGAACAGTTCCTGACCGACACGGTCTGCCCGGACTGCGGCGGCGCGAAGCTGAAAAAGGATGCGCTCGGCGTTACGGTCGGCGGAAAAAACATCCACGAATTCTGCACGATGTCCGTGGCGGAATCGCTCGAATTCACAAAATCCCTGCAATTCACCGAAACGGAAATGCAGATTGCGCGCGAGATCATCAAGGAACTGAAAAGCCGTCTCGGATTCCTCGTGAGCGTGGGGCTGGATTATCTCACGCTTGCACGCAAATCCGCGACCCTGTCCGGCGGCGAGGCACAGCGCATCCGTCTGGCGACGCAGATCGGTTCATCCCTTGCAGGGGTACTGTACATCCTCGACGAACCCTCGATCGGTCTGCATCAGCGCGACAACAGCAAACTCATCAACACCCTGAAGCATCTGCGCGACCTCGGCAACTCCGTCCTCGTGGTCGAACACGACGAAGAAACCATGATGGCGGCGGACTATATCATCGACATCGGACCTGCGGCAGGCGTTCACGGCGGCGAAGTCGTCGCGTGCGGCACACCTGCGGAAGTTGCGGCGTGTACGGCCTCCGTCACGGGGGATTTTCTCTCCGGCAGACGGAAAATCAACGTCCCCGAAACCCGCCGTGCCGGAAACGGAAAATTCCTGACCGTAGTCGGTGCGCGGGAGAACAATCTGAAAAATATCACGGTCGATTTCCCGCTCGGCTGTTTCGTCTGCGTGACGGGGGTGTCCGGTTCGGGCAAATCGTCCCTTGTCAACGCGGTTCTGTACCGGACGCTGGCACGTCAGCTCATGCGCGCGGTCACTTATCCCGGCGAGCACGACGAGATTCGCGGCATTGAGCATCTCGACAAGATCATCGCCATTGACCAGTCGCCGATCGGACGCACGCCGCGCTCGAATCCGGCAACGTATACGGGATTGTTCAACGACATCCGCGATCTGTACGCGAAAACGCCGGGAGCAAAAATGCGCGGCTACAAGAGCGGGCGGTTCTCGTTCAACGTCAAAGGCGGACGGTGCGAAGCCTGCGAGGGCGACGGTGTGAAAAAAATCGAGATGCACTTCCTGCCGGACGTCTATGTCACCTGCGATGTATGCCACGGCAGACGGTACAACCGCGAAACGCTCGAAGTCAAGTACAAGGAAAAGAGCATCGCGGACGTTCTGGATATGACAGCGGCGGAAGGGGTGGAATTCTTCCGCGACATCCCGAAAATCGGCAGCCGGCTCCAGTGCCTGTGCGATGTGGGGCTGGGCTATGTCAAAATCGGGCAGTCCTCGACAACCCTCTCCGGCGGCGAAGCACAGCGCGTGAAGCTGGCAACGGAGCTGTCCAGACGTTCGACGGGCAAGACGATCTACATCCTCGACGAACCGACGACAGGGCTTCACTCCGCAGACGCGGAACGTCTGATCGCCATTCTGCAGCAGCTCGTGGATTCCGGCAATACGGTCGTCGTGATCGAACACAACCTCGACGTGATTAAGTCGGCGGACTATATCATCGACATGGGTCCCGAAGGCGGAGACGGCGGCGGCACGGTCATCGCCAAAGGTACGCCGGAAGAGGTGGCGATGTGTGAACAATCGTATACCGGGCAGTATCTGCGGGAGAAGCTGGGGGTATAAATGCATTAACCCAACATTAAATCCGCATTAAAAATCCCCTCCCCCCATTGTCAATCCGTCTGTTTCATGGTAAAATATCCCCATAACCAAGATATTTTTACGAAAGGCTGGCTCCGTCCATGAAAAAATCCACCCGCACGGCGGCAATCCTTGCCTATATCGCCGCCGTACTCATTTTCCTTGGCATCGTCTACTACGTCACCCTTCCGCCGCTCTCCATCTACTCCGGCGCGTTCTGGACGTTCTTCTTCTTTGTCGATGCCGTGGTATTCGTCTCCTTCCTTGTGATCGGGACGCTCTCCGGCAAACTGTTCGGCACATTTATGCGCCTGCCGTCCGGCCACATCGACTTCCAGTCCGGTGTGCTGAAACGGCTCGGCTTCGTGAAGGTACAGGCAGTCCTGACCCTGCTCGTTGTCGCGTTCCTCTTTCTCGGTTCGCTGGTCTCCTCGGAAATGTTCCGCGCGAAGACCTACAGTTCCCTCATCACGGTGGAAAACGCTGACTTTGCGTCCGACATCGCCGAGACCGAGTACGTCTCCGATATCGCGCTGATGGACTCCGCGTCCGCACGCATCATCGGTGCGCGTACGCTCGGGACGCTGTCCGACCTCGTTTCCCAGTACAATGTCGCAAATGCCTACACCCAGATTGCCATGATGGAACCCGGCGGAACTGCCGCTCCCTATAAGGTGGCACCGCTCGAGTACGCTTCCTTCTTCAAGTGGCTCACCAACAGCAAATCCGGTATTCCCGGATACGTCAAGGTTGACCCCGTCCGCTTTGACGCGGAATTCGTCCGTCTGACCGGCGACTACATCAAGTATTCCGACTCGGCTTACTTCGGAAAAGACCTCATGCGCGCGCTCCGGTTCGCATATCCCACCGCCATTTTCGGCTCCGTCTACTTTGAAGTGGACGACAACGGTCATCCCTACTGGATCGCATCCGTCATGAAGCCGAATGCCGGGCTGTTCGGCGCGTTTGACGTGGACTCCGTTGTCACTCTCGATGCCTGCACCGGTGAAACCGCGCAGTATACCCCCGCCGAATCCCCCGACTGGATCGACATCGTCTACTCCGGCAACCTCATCTGCCAGAAATACGACTGGCACGGGATGCTCCGCGGCGGCTACATCAACTCCGCATTCTCGCAGACCGACTGTGTAGTCACGACCGACGACTTCGGTTACAAGATCATCGGCAACGACGTCTACATCTTCACCGGCGTGACCTCCACTTCCAACGACGAAGCGAACATCGGCTTCATTCTCGCAAACTCCCGTACCGGCGATTACAAATACTATGCCGTTCCGGGTGCGGAAGAATACAGCGCGATGTCGGCAGCGGAAGGTGCCGTCCAGCAGTACAGCTACCGTGCGTCCTTCCCGACCCTCATTAACGTGGACGGTGAAGCGACCTACATCATGGTGCTGAAGGACGCTTCCGGTATCGTGAAGATGTACTCCATGGTCAACGTCCGCAACTACAACATCGTTGTAACGAGCGACACGCAGGACGATGTATTCCGCAAGTACAAGACGGCTCTCAGCCAGTCCACGGGCAGTGCGCTCTCCGACGATCTTCTGGCGGAAGAAACGATCATGGTCGATGAGCTTCTCTACATCACGCAGAGCGGCGAAACCGTTGTCTACATCAAGTCCGCAGGCAGCGTTTACCGCCTGAACTTCAGCGAAGACATTCTGTTTGTGGATGAAGGCGATTCGATCACGGTCTGGTACGCGGATGCCGCCGACCTGGACGGTGTCATTCCCGTTGTGAAATTCGAACGGTGACAAGAAACGACAAAATTAGTCTCGATGGATAATTTGTGAATATAATAGATAAAAATTATGAATCAAAAACCACAGAACCATTGACAAACGACGGATAATGTGCTACAATAGGTACGCAGCGAAAGAAGAACGGAGAAACAGAAAATGGAAGAAATCCTGTTAGCCCCGGCGACATTCGACATCGCGGTACTTATTGTAGTGCTTATCATCGTAACCGGTGTCCTGACGCTCCTCGCCAAATACAAACGCTAAAAACCGCACGGAAGTGACCCGTACGGTTTTTTTGTTACTCCGAAACTGCCCGACAGCCCTGATACGTTCCTCTCCGGTACAGTTCCTTGTCAATCTCATTGGCAACTTCCGTCTTCCGGCGGCTCCACTGGGGTGCCAGCAGGTCGTCTGCCATACCGTCTCCCGTCACGCGACCGATGATCGTATCGGTCGGCAGAAGTTCGAGCTGATCGCAGGTCACGGCAACATACTCCTCCCGCGTCATGGGAACGTAGTCCCCGCGCTCGTACATCGCCGCCAGATCCGTTTCGCTGAGAACGTGCGCGAGGTGGATTTTCACCATATCCGGATGCAGCTCGGCAACGTCGCGTACCGTCTGCCGCATATCGTCCGCCGTTTCGCCCGGAAGACCGTTGATGAGGTGAACGCCGATCGTAAACCGCCTGAACGGGAGGCCGTTTGTGGAAACACCGTCATCAAACGCCGCGTTCACGGCATCCGCCGTTTTCTTCAGACGGGCATACCCGTCCGCAAATTCCGCGTAAGTATGGCAGCGGTTGATACGTTCCGCTGTACGGTCGTTGGTCGTCTGAAGGCCGAGTTCCACCATCAGCGGGATTTTTTCTGCCGTTTCCGCTAAAATCGCCAGAATTTCATCCGACAGGCAGTCCGCACGGGTGGCGATATCGAGCATGACCGCCCTATCCATCGCCGCCGCACGGTCGTAAAATCCGCGCAAAGCGTCCGGATCACCGTATGTATTCGTGTTGGACTGGAGGTACGGAATAAATCCGACGGGCGTCCATTTGCGGCAGGCCGTCGCCACACCCATACGCCACTGTTCGCCCATGGTATCTCCGACCGCGCTCCGGCTTCCCGATTTGCAGTAAATGCAGCCGCCGTGACCGCGCGTCCCGTCGAGATTCGGGCAGGTGCAGCCGATATCAAGGGAAACCTTCGCCGTTTTTCCTCCGAAACGCGCCTTCATATACCAGTCGTAGGTCATGTAGCGTTTGTTGGAATCGCTGTACGGGTAGGGGTTGGTGTCTTTCTGTGCCATTATGTTCCTTCCTTTTCTGTATTTTTTCCGTTATGTCTATTATACATCAAAAGATATGAAAATAATATATCAACGAATTTGAAATTTTTACGATTTGATATTGTTTTTTCGGTAAAAATATCATATAATATACAAGATAGTATATAAGTATGAAAAAACATTCTGCAAGTTTTTAAATCCATACTTTCATTTCTAACTGAAAACTCCCCGAAATTCCGCATTTTTTGAATAATGATGTTTCGGAAAATGCAAAAATAAAGAACAATCCAACAGGACAACCTGCGAAAGAGAGCCAAAAATTATGCTGCGACTGCAAAATGTCACTTTCACTGTTCCGCAGAATGAAAAAGGCGGTAAAAATACAATCCTCGACGACGTGACCCTCGATATCGAAGACGGCAGCTACGTTGTCGTGACCGGTCCGAACGGCGGCGGCAAGACGACCCTCGCCAAGGTCATCATGGGTCTGGTCAAGCCGGACTCCGGACGCATTATCCTCGACGGTATGGATATCTCCGCATTGGACGTGACCGCGCGTTCCGAAGTCGGAATTTCCTACGGTTTCCAGCAGCCTCCGCGCTTCAAAGGCATCACTGTCCGCGACCTTCTCTCCATCGCGGCCAAGAAAAAACTGAAGAAAGACGACGCCTGCCATCTTCTGACCAAGGTCGGTCTGTGCGCCACCGAATATATCAACCGGGAAGTGGACACGTCCCTTTCCGGCGGTGAAGTCAAGCGAATCGAAATCGCAACCGTTCTCGCACGCGCGGAAACCTCCAAGGTTCTCATCTTTGACGAACCCGAAGCCGGCATCGACCTCTGGAGCTTCCACCGTCTCACCAAGACGTTCCGCGAACTCCACGAACAGTCGAACTGCACCATCATCATCATTTCCCATCAGGAACGCATCATCAGTCAGGCGGACGAAGTTCTCCTCATCGCCGACGGCAAGCTCAGTCTCCGCGGCAAGCCGGAAGACATTCTTCCCTCCATTGATGATGTCGAAGAAAAGCCCTGCATGGTTGAAATGGACAAGTAAGAAAGGAGCATCCGCATGAATCAGGACATCCGCCGAGGACTTCTCAAAAAAATTGCCGATCTGCACGATGTTCCCGCCGGCGCGTATAATATCCGTGAGAACGGCGAAAGCATCCGTCAGAACACCGACGAGATCGTCATCGAAACAAAAACCGACAAGCCGGGCATCAACATCATCGTCAAGTCCGGCACCAAAAATAAAAGCGTACACATCCCCGTTCTCATCACAAAAACCGGTCTGACCGAACTGGTCTACAACGACTTTATCATCGGCGACGACTGCGACGTGCTGATCGTTGCGGGATGCGGCATCCACAATACCGGCGACGAAGCGAGCGCACACGACGGCGTACACAGTTTTGAAGTCGGCAAAAATTCCCACGTCCGCTACATCGAAAAGCATTATGGCGAAGGAAACGGCTCCGGCGAGCGCATCATGAATCCCGAAATGACCGCGCATCTCGCAGAAGGTGCGTCCATGGAAATCGAATCCGTCCAGATCGGCGGCATCGACTCCACCAACCGCAAGACCGTCATCACCGCCGAAGCAAAGTGCGAAGTGCTTCTCTCCGAACGTCTCATGACCGACGGTCATCAGGACGTTGTCAGCGACACCGAAATCATCCTCAACGGTGCGGACTCCAAGGCGCGCATCAACAGCCGTTCCGTCGCCAAGGGGAATTCCACCCAGCTCTTCTACCCGAAGCTCACCGGCAACGCGGACTGCTTCGGTCACGTCCAGTGCGACTCCATCATCATGGACGACGCGAAAATCCGCTCCATTCCGGAAATCTGCGCAAACTGCGTGGACGCACGTCTCGTACATGAAGCGGCGATCGGAAAAATTGCCGGCGACCAGATTCTCAAGCTCATGACCCTCGGACTCACCGCCGAAGAAGCGGAAGAAAAAATATTAAACGGTTTACTTAAGTAAACCGTTTGACTAATGACTAAAGGTGAATGGTTAATGACTACTCAAAACTCTCCGTCAGCAAATAGACGTAACGCCTGACATAGTCATTCACTATTAGTCCTTAGTCCTTAGTTTTTATTCTCTCTCCTTTCAAACACAACGTAAAACTTAGACTCAGAGGTATACCACAATGAATGCAAAGGCTTTTTCTGCAATGACGACGGAAGAACTTCAGGCCGTCTACGCACGCGAACAGGCAAAACTCGACAAATGGTCCGAACGGAACCTGACCCTTGACCTCACGCGAGGCAAGCCGAATCAGGCCCAGCTCGACCTTTCCTCCGAAATGCTGTCCATCATCAGCGACCGCGGCGACTGCTTCAGCGCAAGCGGTCTCGACTGCCGCAACTACGGTATTCTCGACGGTCTGCCGGAAACGAAAAAGCTTTTCAGCGACCTTCTTGACATCCCGACGGAACAGATTCTCGTTCTCGGCAACTCGTCCCTGAACGTCATGTACGACACGCTCGTCCGTGCGATGCTGTTCGGCGTTGCGGGCGGGTATGAACCGTGGTCACGTCAGGGCCGAATCAAGTTCATCTGCCCCTCTCCCGGATATGACCGTCACTTCACGATGTGCCGCACGCTCGGTATCGAAATGATTCCCGTGAAGCTGAACGCGGACGGTCCCGACATGGACGAAGTCTACAACATCGCCTGCTCCGACCCGTCGGTCAAGGGCATCTGGTGCGTTCCGAAGTTCTCGAACCCGGAAGGCGTGACCTACTCCGACGAAATCGTTGACCTGATGGCAGCCATGAAGCCGGCGGCTCCGGACTTCCGTATTTTCTGGGACAATGCCTACGCCGTTCACGAACTGTACGACGAACACGTTCCGCTGGCGAACATCTTCAAGCTGGCGAAGGAATATGGTACCGAAGACAACATCTTCTATTTCGCATCCACGTCGAAGATCACCTTCCCCGGTTCCGGTCTTGCGATCATGGCGGCTTCCGAAAAGAACCTCGAACAGATCCGTCCGATCATCGCCACCCAGACCATCGGCTACGACAAGATCAACCAGATGCGCCACGTCAAGTTCTTCAAGGACGCAGCCGGTCTCCGCGCGCACATGAGACACCACGCAGCGATCCTCCGTCCGAAGTTTGAACTCGTGGAAGGCCTGTTCCGCAGCGAACTCGGCGGTCTTGACATCGCTCACTGGACGGAACCCAAGGGCGGCTACTTCATCAGCCTGTACGTTCCGGACGGATGCGCCCGCCGCGTCTACCAGCTCGCCCGCTCCGTCGGCGTTACCCTGACCACCGCCGGTTCCACCTACCCCTACGGCCGTGACCCGCACAACAACAACCTCCGCATCGCCCCCACCTACCCCGAAAACGACGAACTCAAGCTCGCCATCGAAATCCTCTGCTCCTGCATCCGTCTCGCAGCAGCGGAAAAGATGCTGAAGGCTTAATCAAATAGAGTTTCTCGGGGAGGGACTTTTTGAAAAAAGTCCCTCCCCGAACCCCTCTTCAAAAACTTTTATACTGGGAAATGATACGATGGATTGTGCAGATTTGTCGTATTTTTGTTTTATGGGATGATGAAAAAATTTCGTGATCTTTTTGAATTTGTGACGATTGGGTCGGTTCTGCGGATTCTTGCCGGTTGTCTGATTCTGACGTTCGGGTTATACAATATTCATGCGCTGTCCGGCGTAACGGAGGGCGGTGTGCTCGGGCTGACGCTGCTGCTCGACAATTTATTCGGGCTGTCTCCGGCGTGGACAAGTCTGGTGCTGAACGGGTTGTGCTACCTGTTCGGATGGCGGACGCTTGGGAAAAAATTTCTCGTGAATTCCGCGATTGCCGCCGTCGGGTACGCAGGATTTTACGCAATTTTCGAGTGTTTCCCGCCGGTTTATCCGGGAATTGCGGAGATGCCGCTGCTGGCGTCGATTCTCGGCGCGGTATTCGTCGGCGTGGGCGTCGGACTGTGTGTGCGTGAGGAAAGTGCGCCGAGCGGTGACGATTCGCTGGCACTGAGCCTGTCGAAACTCACCGGCGTGGGAATCCAGTGGGTGTACCTCATCAGCGACCTGACCGTTCTGACACTGTCGCTCGTCTACATCCCGCTGACGCGGATTTTATATTCCCTGCTGACCGTTGTCCTGTCCGGACAGATTATCGGATGGGTACAGAAAATCAAATGAGGTTTGATTGAATTTTTCCAGTCAAACCTCATTTGATTTTCTCAAAAACAGCTCCATTGAAACTTGATCGACTGTGTGGTATCCTATAGACATGAAAGCTTTCAGACAATTATCCCCCAAATATCACAAAACAAGGAGAAATTTTATGAATATCAATACCATCGGCGCAACGATTGCCAGACTTCGCCATGAACGTCAGATCAAGCAGGAGGAACTCGCCAATTTTGTCGGCGTTTCCGTACAGGCGGTTTCCAAATGGGAAAACGGCGGTATGCCCGACACCGACCTGCTCCCGAAAATCGCGGATTTCTTCCACATTTCCATTGATGCCCTTTTCGCCAGAGACATGATCGCAACCGGTTCTCTCTGGAATACACTGTTTGAAACTATCCACAGTGTTCCCATGGAGGAACGGATGGAGAAAGCACTGGATATCTGTGCCCTTCTCGTCCACACTCTCAGTACGGACAATCCGAACGAGGAACCGGAGGACTTCACACTCGATGCAGATACGAACGCTCTGCTTTTCAGTGTACGAAACGGAAGAGGCGTTTCCACGGTTCACAAATCACGGAATTCCTCGTACTTTCTGCATCTTCCGCCGTTTGCCGACACGGACAAAGCTCTGTTCCAGAACAAAAACTATCCCGCACTGTTCCGCGATCTTTCGGATGAACCGTTCTTTAATGCCGTGCGCTTCCTTATGACACGCGAATCCCGCCGTTCTTTTACCCCGAAACTCCTGACCAGACAACTCGGCTTCAGCGAAGAAACCGCAGAAAATGTCCTGAACAAACTGCTTGACTACCACCTGCTCGAAAAAGAAATCATCGAAATGGACGACGAAGAAATGGTTATGTACAAACCCAGCTACAGTACCGGTTTTATCGCTATGCTGAATTTCGCTAAGGAACTCCCGCACGTTTCCTCTGACGAACCCATCGAAAATTCTTTTGAAAAGTACGTCAATATAGATATCATCAAAGACTGAACCAAACCAAAAAGGCTTCCTGAATTTCAAGGAAGCCTTTTCCTATTCCCTTTCCAGTCCAAAAAGGTTTTTGGAAGGGGTTCGGGGAAACCTTTTTCCTCAAAAAAGGTTTCCCCGAGAAAAATCAATATTCCACGTCGCACAGAGCCATGGTGAGCTTGACGCTTTCTTCTACGTCGGCCATGTCGATGGTTTCTACGCTGGAGTGGATGTAGCGGGTCGGGATGGAGATGCATCCTGCGAGACAGCCGATACCCGTCTGCTGCATAGACGAAGTGTCCGTGCCGCCGCCGGTCAGGATTTCAAACTGATGCTTGATCTTGCCCGCTTCGGCCGCCTTCTTCATGATTTCCACAAGACCGCGGTCGCAGACAACGCTGGAGTCCTTGATCTTGATCGCCGCGCCGCCGCCGAGCTTGACTGCCATCGGAGCCGCACCCTGCGTGTCGCCGGTCGCCGTAACATCGAGCGCGATGCCGATGTCGGGCATGATCGCGTACGCCGCCGTCTTGGAACCGCGGCAGCCGACTTCTTCCTGTACCGTGAAGCAGAAGTAAATGTCGTTCTTCACGTCAACGCCCTTGAGACGCTTTGCCGCTTCGATAAGTACAACCGCGCCGATGCGGTCATCCATCGGACGGCCTGCCACACGGGTTCCCGCGAGCTTGACAATGTCGGAAACCACTGCAAACGTGTCGCCGATCTTGACGCGGCGTTCCGCTTCCTTGCGGTTCTTTGCGCCGATGTCAACGACATGGCTGCCGCTTGCATCCGGAACAAGCACGCCGCGCAGACCGCTTTCAAAGACCACATGGGTGAAGGACGCGGAGGTAAAGTTGATACCGCCGAGCGTGTTGAAGCGGATGTAGCCGTTTTCTTCGATATAGGTTACGATAAAGCCGATTTCGTCGATGTGCGCCGCAAACATAACCTTCTTCTTGTTTTCGCCGACACCGGCCTTGAATGCGATCAGGTTGCCCATCGCGTCGGTAGTGAGAGAATCTACATAAGGAGCGATTTCTTCTGCAATCACGCCGACTACGGCTTCTTCACGACCCGAAACCGATACGGGCTTCAGAATCTTTTTCGTTAAGTTAAACATAATGATCTCCTGTTTTTGTATATAAATTCAGTTCGATGTCTTACTTCATTTCCATCATGACCGCATACGCCAGATCAATGATGGAGAGCATATCCGATTCCTTGACCACGTTCGAAGCGGTGTGGATGTACTGAGTCGGAGCGGAAATCGCCGCGCACTTCGCACCGACGCCCGCCTTGTGGATGTAGCCCGCATCGTTGCCGCCTGCTACATAGCACTTCGGCTGTGCCGGAATGTTGTGCTTTTTCGCGGTTTCAAGAACGAAATCATAAACTTCGCGGTCGTAGATCGTGCTGCGGTCCATGAAGGAGATGCAGCCGCCCGCGCCCTGCTTGGCTACGCTGCCGTACTGTTTGCCCTTGGTTTCATCGACTGCCGTGGCTTCGATGACAATGCCGATGTCGGGCTGAATCTTGTTCGCCGCCGTCTGCGCGCCGGAAGAACCGATCTCTTCACGGACGGTGAAGCAGAAGTATACGTCATACGGAAGCTTCACATTGTCTTCGCGGAGCTTCTTCAGGAGCATACAGAGAACCGTGCAGCCGAGACGGTCGTCGATTGCCTTGCCCTTGAGGTACGCGCCGTCGGGGCCGAAGCGGACAAAATCGGAACGGTAGGTACCGAAATCGCCGGGAGCAACCATCTTTTCGGCGTCTTCCTTGTTCTTCGCGCCGATGTCGATGTACAGAGAATCAAAATTGCCGGAACCGCCGAGATGTGCGGGCTTCACGCCGAAATATCCCTTGTACTGCTTGGTTTCATCGCCGACGGTGACATTTCTGCCGGCCAGAGTCTTCGGGTCACGTCCGGAAAGTGCCGCGATCTTGAGATAGCCGTCGCCGTCGATGGACTTAATCATAAAGCCGACTTCGTCCATGTGCGCCGCGAACATCAGCTTGTCGATTTCCGGCTTTCCTTCTCTGGTAACGGGTTCTTCGTCGGGATCGGCGGAACGTACGCAGTCTTCTGAACGGCGGTATACGGCAATCACCGTGCCGAGACGGTCGGAAGTCACTTCATCCGCGTAGGGAGCGACGAATTCCTTAATGATATCCGCAACGTTTCCTTCGCATCCGGACGGGCCGAACGTGAGGGAAAGTTCACGGAGAAGTTCTGTGGGAGTGTAATTTTCGTATTTGGACATCAGTTTGTACCCCCGATTTCTTTATCCTTCACGATTTCGCCGATGAGCTTGATGAACGCTTCGGCGTCGTCGAGACAGAGCGATTCGTTGAACGAGTGCATATTGGCAAGCGGAATGCTGACGACAGCCACCGGAATCCCCTCGTTGACGCAGTAAACGCAGGAGGAATTGGTGCCGGTAGAAGTTGCTTCCACAACCTTCTTATGCTTCATTTCGAGCTTGTCCGCAAGAGCAATGATCTTCTTGGTGAGCCTGCGGTCGGTCACAGCGGAAAGCGAAATCATGGGACCTTCGCCGAACTTGCCGCCTTCGTCGCCGGATACGCCGGGAGTGAGCGCGAAGTTCACGTCGGTGATGATCGCCAGTTCGGGCTGGATGGCAAACGCCGCACGTCCCGCACCGCCGCCGCCGACTTCTTCGCCGGAGGACAGGGTGATGTACACGTCAAACGCAAGATCTTCGGCGGGGATCGCGTCCACCGCGCAGATCAGGCCGGCAGCACACGTCTTGTCGTCGAAACCGCGTCCGGTGATGCGGTTGTTCGGAAGGTCGTCGCCTTCGTTGTAGTAGCCGACGGGCGTGCCGAGGGGAACGAGCTTTTCCGCTTCTTCCTTTGTGCGGCAGCCGATGTCGAGGAGAAGTTCTTTCCATTCGGGAACCTTGTCCTGACCGGGCTTGACGAGATGGGGAGCGAGGGATGCGAACACGCCGTAGAGCTTGCCCTGCGGTGCGTAGACCCACATATCGGATGCGGGCAGAAGCTGGCGGTCGATACCGCCGACATTGATGACGCGAAGATAGCCTTCGTCGGTCACGCCGGTGACGATCATGCCGACTTCGTCGAAATGCGCGTCGAGCATGATGCGGGGGGCACCGGGATTCGCGGATTTTTTCACAAGGACGATATTGCGCGCGGGATCGCAGTACATATCGTCGAACCGGTCGCCGACGAGGGCTTTCACGTCCCCGAAGGCACTCCGTTCACAGCCGGGAATCGACATAATTCCGCAAAGCTGCCGGAGCAAAGTTTTGTATTCGAGCATAGTTTCCTCCGTTTATTATTAAAAGGAGTATCTCGGGGAAACCTTTTTGCAAAAAGGTTTCCCCGAACCCCTTCCAAAAAACTTCAAAATAAATAGATAGACAAGGTTTCGTGCAGATCACAAGAAATCCAAACTGCACGTTGTCCGTCGAAAAGCTTTGATCCAACTTTCTCGAAAGTTGGCAGGGTCAAGGGACAGCGTCCCTTGTCGCGGACCGCAGTCCGCGAAACTCTCTGGCCTGAGAAGCGATTCTTCTCTTTTTGGTTCTTTTTCTCTCTTCAAGAAAGAAGAGAAAAAGAACAGAAACAATCCGGTATTCTCCCCGTCGTCCCTCAGAACCCCATCACAAGTTCCTTGAAATGCCGCCCTCTCACCATAAAGTTCGGGAAAGCATCAAACGAAGCCGCCGCCGGGGACAGAATCACCGTATCCCCCGCCTTCGCCAATGCACGGGCATCCGCAACCGCTCCGTCGAACGAGGGATTCTTCACAATCTTCAGCCCCTTCGCTGCTGCATCCGCATACCCGTCCGCTTCCGTGACCGCCGCGTATACCTTCTCCATCGTCTCGCCGGTCAGCACAAGCGTGTGAACCGTGGACGCAAACACCGTCTCCGCCAGGGGAGCATAGTCGAGATTTTTGTCCGAACCGCCGACAATCAGCACCACCGGCCGGTCATCCAGCGCAGACAACGCCGCCGCCGTCCGCGTGGGGGACGAGTCAATCGAGCCGTTGATGTACGTCACTCCGTCCAGCTCGCGCACAAACTCCAGCCGATGCTCCACGCCGCCGAACGTCCGCGCAATCTCCCGTACCGCTTCGTACGAAACCTTCCCGTGCGTGACCGCAATCGCTGTCATAAAGTTCGCCGTGTTGTGAATACCGGGAAGCCGGATATCGCTCCGCTTCATCACTTCGCGCACACCTTCGCCGGGGAAATCCGAGTAAATTCCATCACCGTCCAGCCAGACCGCGCTGTCGATATCCCGGAGAACACCGTCCGGAATCGGTTTCAGCGAGAAGAACGTGACCGGCGTACCGGTTTTCTGCATCTCAAACGCCGCTTCTCTGGTAAGATCGTTGTCGTAATTGAGAACCGCGCGTCCGCATTTCGCCAGCAGACGTTTTTTCGCCCGGACATATTCGTCCATGTCCGTGTGCCAGTTGAGGTGATTCGGGGACATATTGGTAATCGCCGCCACTTCGACCGGCGCGTCCACCGTCATGAGCTGGAAGCTCGACAGTTCCACCGCAACCACATCGTCGGACGTGATTTTCGGATAACGGTGCAGGAGCGGTTCCCCGATGTTGCCGCCGAGGAAGACGTGTTCCTTCCCCAGACCCGCTTCGAGCAGGAGCGACGTGATCGTCGTGGTGGTCGTCTTGCCGTCGCTGCCGGTGATTGCGTAGACGGGGCAGGGTTCGAGCGAAAGGAAGAGCTCCATTTCGGACGTAAGCGTTGAGCCGCGTTCGACCGCCGCCGTCAGTCCGGGCAGGTCGGGACGGATGCCGGGGGAACGGAAAACCAGATCCTCCGTAATGCCGTCGAGATAGGCTTCGCCGGTAATCAGTTCCGCGCCGAGCGAGGTCAGCGTATCGGCCGCCGCACCAAGTTCTGCCGGAGATTTTTTGTCGCGCACGGTCAGTTTTGCCGCAGAACGTGCCGCCGCTTCCGCGAGGGGCATATTCGATACGCCCGCGCCGAGCAGAGAGACCGACTTTCCGCGGAAAAGATCGTCAAGGGATATTTTCATTGAAAACTCCATATACTTGTTGTGTCATGATACTTATACATATTATATACCAACCGTCTCCGTTTGGCAATAGATTTCCGACGGTTTCGTCTGTGCGGAGGAAGAAAAAACGCACATTCTGTACGCACCAACCCTGCCGGGGACGCATATCCTGTGGACAAAGGGCTCCGGAAAAAATCACGGAGGGATGTTTAATTTCCGGAACCGCAGACCATACTATGGATGTGCAGAGAGAAGTCTCAAAGGAAGAAAGGAACACAGCAAAATGACAATCAGACGGGGCGATATTTATTACGCGGACCTCAGTCCCGTAGTCGGAAGCGAACAGGGCGGCATCCGTCCGGTACTCATCGTGCAGAACGATGTCGGCAACAAGTACAGCCCGACCGTGATCGCAGCGGCCATCACCAGCCGGGTCGGAAAGGCGAAACTGCCCACCCACATCGACATATACGCCGATCAGGTCGGTCTCCAGAAAGATTCCGTCATCCTGCTCGAACAAGTACGTACCATCGACAAACGCCGCCTCGGCGAAAAAATGGGCCACCTCGATCCCGCCACCATGACCGCCGTCAACAACGCCATCACCATCAGCCTGGGGCTGAATGGGGAGGAGTGATTTCTCGGGGAAACCTTTTTTGAGGAAAAAGGTTTCCCCGAACCCCTTCCAAAAACCTTTTCAAACAAATGTCCAGACAAAGAGAGTGCAGATTCGGGAATACCAAACTGTCTGTAAGCCTGACAAACGGTTTGTATCTTCAAATCTGCACTTACTCTGTCTATTTTTATAGTTGGAAAGTTTTTGAAAAGGGGTCCGGGGAGAAACTTTTTCCAAAAAGTTTCTCCCCGGAAAACTCACCCTTCATACCCATAAAACTCGCGGATCTTGCCGAGGGTTTTGTTGAGGGCTTTTTCGATCTTGGCGTACTTGGAGGCGAAGTTGGTGTCTCCGGCCGCGAGGAGGTCGCGGAAGAAGTACGGGAGGCGCTGGAACTGCTGTTCGCCGAAGAGGAACGCGAAGTCGAAGTTACGGCCTGCGAGGACGAGGTCAACCATGTTCGCGGTGTCACGGTCGGAGGAATACTTGCCCTTCAGAGCAACGTTGTAGTATTCCGGGAAGACGGTCTTCCAGCTTTCCGCCGCGAGTGCTTCGGTGATGACGCCGATGAATTCGAGAGAATCGTCGGTCTTGGACAGCGGGATGCCGATGACGGTGTACTGGTCACGCGCGTTGGTCAGGTACTGGCTCTGCGCTTCGTCCCACTTCGGATAGGGGATGATGCCGTAGGTTGCATCCATGTGGCGGTATTCGGTGAACGCGTCGTTGAAGATGGACGGAACCATCACAACCTGATTGTTCACGAACATCGTGACTTCGTATTCGGCGGAAACGAGCGCGGACGTCGTGCCGAGCGCACCGTCGGTGTTATAGTAGAAGTTGTAGATCTTTTCAAGAGCAGCAACGGTCTTGTCCGTCATGATCGCTGCCTGCGGGAAGCCTTCGTCGTCCTTCGTGGAAATCGGCTGGTCGAATGCGGCAAGCCATGCGTCGGAGGAGATTCCCGGCCATGCTGCGTAGCCGTAGGTGTCGCCGTTGTCGCGGATGCCGTCCCCGTTTTCGTCCACATAGATGGAGGACGTCAGTTCGATCATCTTGTCGATCGTCCAGGTACCTTCATAAACGTAGTTGTACAGGTCTGCCGCCATGATGCCGAAGTTCGCGGCAACTTCCATGTTGAAGAACATCGCGTAGGTGTTCAGCAGAGAGGTGATGTTGATGTCACCGGTTGCGGTATACAGAATACCGTTGATGGTGTTCTGGGTGTTGGCGAGGTTGTTCCACCACGGACGGGTGAAGTCCACCGTGGGAACGTCATACCAGTTACGGTAGGCACCGTTTCCGATAGGGGTGTATGCCTTGTATGCAACGTGGGTTGCTACTTCAAAGGCATCGCTGCCGGATGCCACGAGATTGTTCACTTCGGTGAGAACCGCCGTGGTATTGGCGAAGTTGATCGTTTCGATTTCTGCGTTGAAGCGTTCTTCGACGCGGAGATTCCGGTTGTAAACAGCGTCATTGGTGGATTCGCCGGTCAGTTCTTCTGCGTAGAATTCATACGAGCTGCTTTCCGGCTGTGCCGCACGGAAGGATGTACCGTTGAAATTGTAGTCACCGAGACCGTCCTTTACGTCTTCACGGGTGGTTTCTGCGGGTTCGGCTTCGGTATCTTCCGCTGCCGGAGCATCTGATGCACTGTCCACGGTATCGGATACAGCCGCCGTGGTATCTTCCGCTGCCGTGCCGCCTTCGGAGCAGGCGGTGAACGCGGAAAGAAGCATGAGCATCGCAAGAATCAGGGATAAGGTTTTTTTCATAAAAATATTCGTTCTCCTGTAATCGTTTTTTACGCCTTATCATACCACAATTCCACCAAATATTCAATGGTATATTTGTCTAAATCAACAACAAAAACGGAGGGCGACTTTTGTCGTTCCCTCCGTTTTTATGGATTTGTCCAAATTTACGGGACTTTATTTATTGATAATATACACATAGTCCGCTTCCATTGCCGAAGTACCGTTCTGTCCCTGACGACGCTTGTTGATGATGTAGCTGCCGTCTTCCTTCTTGGCGAGGACTTCGATGGAGTTGTACTTTCCTGCTTCGCGCAGTTCGGAGGCTTCGATCCGGAGCACCGTACCGTCGGAAACCGCTTCGCTGCGGACGAGCTTGCCGTTGATGAGCAGATCGACGGACTTGATCTTGTCGTCCGCGATTTTCAGCGTCAGGTCATAGAAGCCTGCGCCTTCACTCACGGATGCGATCTCGATCTTCTTGGATTCCAGATAGTAGCCGAAGGATTCCACGAGGCTTTCCGGCGTTTCCATCTGCTTCTGCATCCATTCGCGGCGGTCGATCAGCCACTTGCGGAGCGTTTCGACTTCCTTGGTGTAGGTCCAGTCGTAGCCCCAACGGGTATTGTCGATTGCAGCGGGGCCGGCGATTTCTTCTGCCCAGTAGTCGAACTGTTCCATTACCTTGTCGATGCTGCCCTGGATTTCGTACCAGCGTTCGTAGAGCTGGAGGACGAACCACGGGTCATTGTACAGCGCACGGTACCAGTATTCGCGGTCCTGGCTTTCGCTGTGCCACCAGGTATTGTACTTGCCGCCGTTGCCGCCGAGGTTGACGTGGTTGCCGGACGTCCAGTCCATATCCCAGATCGGGCCCCAAGTAATCAGGCCGCCGACATCCTTGTAGAGGTAGCAGCTCTTGTACAGAAGCTCGACGTTCTTGAACACTTCGTTGACCATCCAGAAGTCGATGAAGGACGGTACATCCATGTATTCGGAATAATGTTTGCCGTCGGCATTCAAACGGTTCGCGGAATAGATCGCGTCTTCCATATCCTGAATATAGTCCTTGAGATAATTCATCATATCGTCATTGGAACGGAGATATTCCGGATTCTGGAGCTGGAGCTTCATGTCGTTTTTGGTCGTAAACTTGGACGCTTCATCGTAATAGAAGTCGTTTTCGATGAGATAACCGCCGGTAATGTCGTAATCGGAGGTGTCCACATAATCGGAAATGGTATAGTTGCCGAACTTGCCGGACGTGATCCACTCAAGATTCTTTGTCAGATTGTCCTCGAGCTTGTCGCGGTCTTCCTTGGAGAGGCCTTCCTTCTTGGCAATCGCCTTGGCAACGTCTTCGGCTTCTTCTTCCCAGTTGAAGATGTCCACACGTCCGGGTTCCGCACGGATCGCTTCCGTAAGCTGATACATACCGTAGTATTCGCCGTTGAAGATTACATTGACGAACGTGGATTCACAGGTTGCAAGTCCGAGATCCATACCGAAGTCATAGGAAATCTTGTTGCGGAGGTTGGTGCGGTCGTAGACGTTCGCAAGGAGGCACCAGTGCTTGCTTTCCTCCATGCCGAACAGAGCCGCTTTGCTGTCGAGCTTGATGCGGAACGGACGCTTTGCCTGATAAGCCGTCGAGTTCCCGCGCAGCTTAATCAGCATATCGCCGTCATACTTTGTGTCCGCAAATTCCGGCGTGGTCATGATTTCGAGCTTCGCACTGCTGTAGCCGCCCTTGGAAATGTCATAGTACGCCGCCTTGCTTTCGATGTAGAAGGTCGGGATGCTGCTGTGGTAATAAACCGCGTCTTCGTGACCTTCGACCTGAACGGTCACCATGCTGTTTTCGTCGCGTGCCTGAAGCGTATAGGTTCCGTCCTTCGTGGAGGTCGTACCGAGCGTTGCGCCGCTCGCCGCGTTCTTGATAATCCACTTGAACGTGGAGTTTTCCGGATAATTCTTCGCCACCAGCGTATCGCCTTCGCGTTCAATATAGCCGACAACGCCGGAGAAAATCCGCAGATCAAAGGGCTTCATAATGCCGTCCGCACGGGCGGTAATGGTTACATCCGCATAACCGAATTCGGGCCTGGTGACCTTTGCGTTCTTGCCGTCGATCTTCACAACGGATTCATCGCTGGTCTTCCATGTGATCTTCTTGCCCATGACTTCATCGACCAGCGTGAAGTTGGATTCGACCTTGTCCGCCGTTTCACCGTCCGCAAGGGTCACGGTGACAAAATCGAGAACGGAGAACAGCGGGCTTTCGTATGTATCCTTGGGAAGCGGGTACAGACCGTCTTCCAGATGCCAGTAATTCTCGTCCATCGGCAGATTGCCGCCGCAGAGGGATTCGTAGGACTTCGCCTGACCGATGCCGCGGTGTTCCTTGCCGACGCCGGTGAGGTAGTACACGTTTTCCATATCGCGGACATCGGAGTCGCCGCCGGTGATGGCATTGCCTTCGCCGCCTTCATGGACAACCGTACCGAGCTGGAGAACGTTCTTGAGAGAACCGAGATCGGAAGCGCGGATACGCCCGATCAGACCGCTCGTATAGTTGGCATTGCCGTTGTTGTCGCCGGTTACGTCCACATTCGTGAAGATGTTGGAAATGTGGATCGTTTCGTTGGAGCAGCCGGTGTCGGTCTTGGTTCGGCACTGCCCGATGAGCGAGCCGATCCCGAGAATATCGCCGGAACCGTTTTCCACGTCCAGCGTACCGGAGATAATCGAGATGTTGTCGATCACCGCATGACCGGACACCTGTCCGCAGAGAACGCCGTAGGTCGCGCTGCTGTTTGCGGTACCCTTGACATTGACATCCTTCAGGATGAGATTCTTGACAATCGCCGGATCGTCCTTCTTGCGGGAGCCGACCGATCCGAACAGACCAACGTGGACGCGCTGGGATGCCGTCACGTTGATCTTCAGACCGGTGATGGTGTGTCCGCGTCCGTCAAACGTACCGCTGAACACATTGTCGCCGGCTACAATCCCGCATTCACTTGCGGCACCGCCGATGGGAGTGAAGTGCGACGCAGACATATCAATATCCGCAACGAGAACATAGTCCCCGTCGATGGGGTATTTTGCGTTTTTCCCGATCTTCCCCAGATCGGCTGCCGAACGGATCTTGATTCCTTCCAGCGAATCCGCATCGCTGTCCACGGTGCCGTCGGGCTTTTTCTCGACTGCCGCCGGTTCTTCCTCAGCCGTATCGCCGGAAGAACTGTCCGCCGAAGGAGCCGCATCCTCAACGGTTTCCGCCGGGACGGGTGTGATCGGCTTGGTCTTTTCGCAGGAAAGGAAGGTCCCCGGGAGAAGAAGTGCCGCCGTCAGCAGAGCGAGAGCGGAAATCCGGAACGGGGAGTTTGCCTTTTTCATTGTATGGAAAACCTCCGATAATTTTAAGAATAGTTTAATTTTATAAAATCACAAGGATATCCATAATTTTAATATATCTTCGCTATGATTTCAATAGTATTTTATAAATTTTACATTAAAATCGCTTCTTCTTCTTCCATTTTCGCCGAAATTATGATAAAATATTTTCATATTCCAAATTTCCATCAAAAAAGGAGCTGTATTTATGAACGATTCGTCCATACCCCTACCGATCCCGCGCCGTACGATGAGCTGGAAACTCTTTTTCGTCTATGTCCTGCTCGCCGCCATTCTGCTCACAATCCTGAGCAGCTCGCTCGCCGCTACCATAATCCGTAACATTGACAATATCTTCCTCTCCCTTTCCGAAGATGACTATACCATGGGACTGTTTGCCGAAGTCTTTGCTGCGCTTGATCACGCGGTTCTGGAAGTTCACGCACTCATCCCCTCGATTCTCGCCCTCGTATTTTCGTTCGGAGTCGGAATGATTCTGCGGACCGGCCGGAAGCATGGCGGCGCACGCTTTGTTGTCAGCATCGTTCTTGCCGTTCTGGTGGGACTGCTGCTGTTCGTCGTATCGCTTGCCGTTTCGATCCTTCTGACGGAAGTAAATGACATCCGTTTTTCCGATCTTGCTTTCTCGCTCGCCGAAAATCTGGATGCTTTAGCCGGACTGCTGTGAGGTGACACAAATGAAACATACTGCTTTTATCAAATATCTTGCCCTCCTGCTGGTGCTCGTCCTCGGACTGCCCCTTTTCGCAGGATGTGCTTCGGGAGATACCATGACTACGGAAGTTTTTGATTTAACCAATCCGTCCTCCGAAACCTCCGCTCAGTGGACGGTCGGCTTCGGACAGGCGATTCTGCCCTATCCGGAAGATTCCGACGAACCGATCTATATCGCCGGCTACAATCAGGGCTGGGAAATCGACTACATCCTCGACGAACAGCGCGCGTCGGCAGTCTGGCTGGACTGCGGCGGTGAAGGCGTTCTTCTGATCGGGATCGACTGCATTGCCCTGTCGAGCAAGACGGTGAACGACATCCGCACCGATCTGGCGGCCAAGTGCGCCGAATGGGGATGCGCGGTCGTTCACATCTACGCAACCCACACCCATGCCGGGATCGACACGCTTGGTCTCTGGGGGCCGGTCTGCATGGAAGGCAAAAATTCGGACTTCCAGCAGATTCTCGTGGAAGGTGCGTTTGACGCCGCCTGCCAGGCATACGAAAACCGCCGTACCGGTACGCTGACCTACAGTTCCGCCGAAACGGTTGATTCCCTGCGCGATTCGCGTGATCCGCAGGTTTACGACCCCTTCCTGCATCAGCTCCGCTTCAAGCCGGACGATGGTTCGGACGGTACCCGCATCATTTCCTACACGGCGCACGCGGAATCCCTGCGCGGGGACAACACGTTTCTGAGCCGCGACTTCCCGGGCGAAATGTCGAATATCTTCAAAGCGGAAACCGGCGACAACATGATGTATATGCCTGCGGCAATCGGCGGTCTGCTGATGACCCGCGATTTCTGTCAGGAAATGGGCTTTGTCACCTACGAGGAAAATATGCACTACACAGGCCGCCGCATGGCAGACTACCTGCTCGCCATTCCGGAAGCGGACGAAGTCGTCGTGGAACCGGTGATGACCGCCGCGCGTACCTGCTTCACCGCTCCGCTTGACAACACGGCATTCATGTATTACCGCTTCCTCGGTATTCTTGACACGTCGGCAGTTCCTGCCGAAAGCGACACCGGCTACGCGCTCGAAACCGAAATGTCGGTTGTCACGCTCGGCAATCTCACGCTGACGCTGATTCCGGGCGAAATTTTCCCCGAACTGGTCTACGGCGGATATTTTGACGATACGATCGCCGCCTCTCCGGAAAACGAAAATCCGATGCCTCTTGTGGAAATCGCCGCACAGTACGGCTACGGCAATCTGCTGATCTGCGGACTTGCGAACGACGAAATCGGCTACATTGTCCCGCCGAACGACTTCCTGCTGTCCGAAGAGGCCCCGTATTTTGACAAGATCGACGACCACAAGGGCGAAAACCATTATGAGGAAACCAACTCCCTCGGCATCCGTACAGCGCACCGCATCGCCGAAGCCTTTGAGGCAACGCTGAAAGCTCTGAACGAAGCCGGAAAATAACCAATCCGATAAAATTTCAAAAAGCAATACTTTTTTCAAAAAAGTATTGCTTTTTCCGGTATTCTGTGATACAATAGATAGGCTAAGTTCTTATAACCGTATCATGGTTATACTATAACGATTTATCGGAGGCAAAAAGATGCAAATCGCTATTGGTATTGTTCTGATCATTGCCGCACTCTTCCTTATCGTTGCTGTTCTCATGCAGCAGGGTAAGAGCCACAACCTGTCCGGTGTTATCTCCGGCGGTGCGGACACTTTCTTCGGCAAGGAAAAGGGCTCTTCTATCAATAACAAGCTGTCCAAGCTGACCACCGTTGTTGCAATCGTGTTCGCTCTCCTCGTTCTCGTGTCCTACTTCATGCAGGATACCATTGACCTGAGCAGCTACACCGCGCCCGTTGCTGACGCGTCTGCTGTTACCGAAGCTCTCGGCGAAACCGTTACCGACGGTGCCGCTGTGGAAGAACACGACCACGATCACGCTGAAGAAGGCGAAGTAACCGAACCGTAACTGAAAACGACAAAAAGCGGAGCCATGTGTTCCGCTTTTTTGTTGGTGAGGGAGGTGTTTCTCGGGGAAAACTTTTTCAGAAAAAAGTTTGGAGTTCCCGGAGGGAATCTCCGCCGCCCCCCTTTCAAAAAACGTTCCGACGATAAAAAATTACAGAGTCTGTGCAAATTTGAAGGATTTACGCTGTTTATACGGCGGATAAAATCCCGGATTCTGCAAACGATAGAATTATAAAATTTTTCAAGGAGTAACCATTGTCCAACAGAATCAAAACCAAAAAACAGGACTTCCGCAAGATCGTAACCGGCGACCGCAAGGTGAAAAACGCCAGACGACGTCGTCACGACTTCAAAAACAAAACCTCCTTTGACGTGACCGTCGAAGGTACCTTCGCCTACAGCGGACGCGGCTTCGGCTTCTGCATCCCCGACGAGGATTACGGACTGCCGGATATTTTTATTCCGCCGCGCATGACGATGGGCGCAATGTCCGGCGACCGGATCAAAGTGAAATTGGGCGGACGTGCGGAAGGTGAAAAAATCGAGGGTGAAGTTGCAGATGTGGAGTTCGCGTGTGACTCCATCATCGGGACGCTTCACCGGAAACGCGGCTATTCCTACGTTGTGCCGGACAGCAAGCGGTTCGGCGTGACAATCTACATCCCCGAAACCGCCGCCGATGCGGTGTGCGACGCGAATTCCGACCTGCTGAAGGTGGAAGTCCGTCCGTATGAAGAGGAATTTTTCACCCGTACCCGTTCGATCTCGGTGCGCGGTCCGTACGATATGCCGTATTTTGACACAATGGGCGAAATTGCGAACGTCTTCGGCAGTGCGCTGACCAAAGATGCAAACTATGCGGCAATCCTTTATTCAAACGGCATCCGTACGGAATTCCCGGAAGCGGTTCTCCGTCACGCGGATGAAGTTTCGGCGGAAAAAATTGCTCCTGTTGAAAACCGCGTGGATTTGCGGGACAAACTCATTCTCACGATCGACGGTGCCGGAGCAAAAGACCTCGACGACGCCATTTCGCTCGAACGCGACGGCGGAAACTGGGTTCTCGGCGTGCATATCGCGGATGTGTCGCACTATGTCCGGCAGAATACGCCGACCGAATACGAAGCGCGCGAACGCGGCACAAGCGTTTATTTCACCGACAAGGTGGTGCCGATGCTGCCGGAATCCCTCTCGAACGGCGCGTGTTCCCTGAACGCGGGAACGGACAAATATGCCCTCTCCGCGGAAATCACGCTCGCTCCCGACGGACGGCGTGTGCGTACGAAAATTTTCAAATCCCTCATCCGAAGCACCGTGCGCGGCGTGTATGACGAGGTCAACGCCCTGTTTGCTGACGGAGAAGCGAGCGTATATTACGACAAATACCGCGAAGTTTATCCGATGCTGACGGAAATGCACGAACTTTACCGGATTCTCGCGGAAAACAGCCGGGAACGCGGCGTGATGGAACTGGAAGACAGTGAGGCGGTCATCCTGCTCGACGGCGAAGGAAAGCCCGTGGACATCGTCCGCAGAGAACGCGGGGACGGCGAAAAGCTGATCGAACAGTTCATGCTTCAGGCAAACTACGGCGTTGCGGAAACGCTGAAAACGCTCGGTCTTCCCTGTCTGTACCGGACGCACGACAAGCCCGACCGTGAAAAAATGCAGGCATTCGCCGTATTCGCGCATAATCTCGGACTGGACACGCGCGGAATCTATACGGACGAAAAGCTCCCGAAACGTCTGCGGGACGATGAGGACGACGCGCCCGTTTCCATGAAGGAAATCGCCGCGCTGTCGGCAAAGCTGATGGACATTCTCGACGAAGCGGACGAACGCGGAATCGGCGGGATCGTCTCGACGGTGCTTCTACGGAGCATGATGAAAGCGAAATACCAGTCGGTCTGCGCGCCGCATTTCGGACTGGGCGCACCGGTGTACTGCCATTTCACTTCCCCGATCCGGCGGTATCCCGACCTGTTTGTCCACACGGTCATCACGACGGTGCTGGAAAAGACCGGACTGCCGTATCTCGACCGGTTCAGCGGCGATGCTGACAAAACCTGCGTCGGCGAACTGGCATCGGCAGCATACGACCGCGGGGTATCGTCGAGTGACGCGGAACTGCGCGCACAGACGGCGGAACGGGACATCACCGACCTGTATATGGCGATCTATATGTCGGACAAGCTCGGTCAGGAATTTGACGTGACGGTCTGCTCGGTCATCCGCAGCGGAATGTTCGTCCAGTGCGACAATCTGGTGGAAGGATTCATTCCGGCGGCGTGCTGGAAGGATGCAAAGGTGAACGACGAATTCATGACGCTGGCGGCGGACGGGGTGGTGTATACGCTCGGCAGTCGGCTGACGGCGGTATTGTACGATGTCGATATTGCCGCGGGGAAGATTACGTTTGAACCGAAACGGGATTGATGCAAAGCAGGAACGCCTGTAACAAGCGTTCCTGCTGTTTTTATATGGTGAGTTCCCTGTTCTATTCTCTGCTTCTTGTCAGAAGGATAACACAATCCTCCGGCATCTGCAGTTCCATCACACCGTTTTCCGTTGTCACAGATCGTTTTTCCATCGTATGATCCCGATCCAGAATTTCTGCCTGCCAGGTCCCGTCCGGTACACCGGTAATGTACAGGCTGGCTGTTTTATCTGCCTGAACTTTATCTTTGCGGTAATGTGTCAGCATCAGTCCGTATTCATCTTCTCCGGCTGCTGCCGTTACATACAAATCATCGTCATCCGAAGCGCATTCCACATATGTGCCGAGCTGATACAGCCGGGAATACATGACAAAGGGATAATAACCTTTCAGCGGACGATAGGTATAAAAATCAAACATACCGCAGAACGCACACGGTCTTGCATCATAATACATCAGCATATCCAAAGTGGACGATTGCCCGACAGCCATACACGCTGCCGTAAATGCTGCTCC
>SVQN01000109.1 GCA_015065295.1 Oscillospiraceae bacterium | reverse complement strand
CTTCACGTTGGCAAGAGACGCGGTCGTGCAGCCGACGGATTTCGCATAATCGAGCGCACCGATCACATACGGGGTACGTCCGGACGACGCGATTCCGATGACGGTGTCCTTTGCGGTCACATTGGCTTTCCGCAGGTCTTCTTCGCCGAGTTCGGGACGGTCTTCCTGACCTTCCGCCGCCCGGAACATGGCGTCCATGCCGCCCGCGATGATACCGAGAACGATTCCGTCGGGAATCCCGTAGGTCGGCCGGCATTCCACCGCGTCGATCACGCCGAGACGTCCGGACGTTCCCGCACCGATGTAGATCAGCCGTCCGCCGGACGAAATGGATTCTGCCGCCGCTTCCGCCGCGCGTGCAATGTCCGGGAGAGCGTCCGCGACGGCATCCGCAACGGTGTGGTCGCCGTCGTTCAGAATTTTCACGATTTCTGCCGCGCTGTGATTGTCAATGTCCATGGTTGCCGGATTCCGCTGCTCCGTGGAAAGTCCGGAAATCATACGTTTGTCAGCCATAATAAAACCTCTCTATACAAGCAATTTGCACAAACTTTGTTATTCTCCCAAGTTCAAAAAGGTTTTTGGAGGGGTGCGGGGAACCTTTTTCCTTAAAAAAGGTTCCCCGCGAACATTTATCCTTCATTCAATTCTTCTTCTTCCGCGTACAGCTGCATGAGGCGGTCTTCCGTGGTGGTTTTGAGATCGGTCAGTTCCGCCGCGCGGATGTAGTCCGAGGCCGCGTCGCCGAAGAGTTCATCGTCGATGTCAATGAGCTGCTGTTCGAGCTTTTTGATTTCGCGGGCAACCTCCGCTTTCCGCTTTTCGATGCGGCGGATCTCCGCGCCCTTTTTCTTGCGCTCGATGTATTCTTCCTTCTGCGTGGATTCCGCCGGTTCGTACTTGGCGAATGTTTCCACTTCTGCCGCACGGTTCTGCTTGTACAGCAGGTATTCGTCGTAGGTTCCGCGGAAATCGCGGCCGTTTTCGCCGAGATCGACAAAGCGGGTCGCCAGCCGTTTTGTGAAATAACGGTCGTGCGAGACGGCGATGATCGTACCGTCGAAGGAGAGCAGGGCATTTTCGAGTGCCTCGCGGGATTCAATATCGAGGTGGTTCGTCGGTTCGTCGAGGATGAGCAGGTTCATCTTCGACAGGATCAGCTTCGCCAGCGTCAGACGTGCACGTTCGCCGCCGGAAAGAACCGCTACTTCCTTTTCGATGTCGTCTCCGCGGAACAGGAACAGCGCGAGCGTGTTGCGGATTTCCGTCTGGGTGAGGTTCGGATACGCGTTCCACAGCTCGTCCAGAACGGTGTTGTTGTCGTCGAGGTTCTGGTTTTCCTGATCGTAGTAACCGACCGTCACGTTGTAGCCGAATTCAATTTCGCCGGAAATCGCTTCCAATTGACCGAGCAGGAGCTTGATGAGCGTCGATTTTCCGCATCCGTTCGGGCCGGAGATGAAGAGACGGTCGCGCTTTTTCACGAGAAAATTCAGATTCCGGAACAGGATATTGGAACCGAAGCCCATCGTCAGGTTTTTTGCGTAGGCAACGTCGTTGCCGGATTCGCCGGACGAACTCAGCGCAAAGCGGATCGACTTCGGCAGATCCTTCGGCTTGTCGATTTTTTCCATGCGGGCGATTGCCTTTTCACGGCTTTCCGCCGCAATGATGTTCCGTTCGCGGTTCCATCGTCTCTGCTGTTCGATGTACGCCTCGAGACGGGCGATTTCCTTCTGCTGGATTTCGTATTTCTTTTCCCATTCGCGGCGGTACGCTTCTTTTTCAACAACGTACTGGGAGTAACCGCACTTGTACAGCCTGCCGACGGTGTGTTCGATGTCGAGCGTTTTTGTGGTGACGCGGTCGAGGAACAGTCGGTCGTGGCTGACGAGAATGATGGTTTTTTTCGGATTGTATGCCGCCAGATGGCTTTCGAGCCATTCCATTGTTTCGGTGTCGAGGTGGTTCGTCGGTTCATCGAGGATGAGAATGTCCGGCTCACGCGACAGCAGACGTGCGAGCGCAAGACGTGTGCGCTGACCGCCGCTGCACCGTGCGACAGGCATATCAAAGGTTTCTTCACCGAAGCCGAGGTCTTTCAGAATGCTGCGGCATCGGGATTTGTAATGCAGGCCGCCGCCGTCGATGTAGCGGGTATTGACGGATTCGTACTCGGAGGACAGACGGCTGAGGGTGACGGTGTCGTCGGACGGAGTCTCGTCGAGCTGACGCTGAAGGTCGGCAAGCCGGAGTTCCATGCGGCACAGGTCGGGGAAAATCGCATAAATCTGTCCGAGGACGGTTTCGTCCACGATGGTGTTCGCGGAGTCGAGCGAGAGGATGTTGAAGGCGTCGTCCTGATGGAGCATCCCGATGACTTTGTCCTTGGCGATGTAGACTTCACCTTCATCGGGGGTATATTCGCCGCAGAGCATCCGGAGCAGGGTACTTTTGCCGCTTCCGTTCACGCCGACGACGCCGAGACGGTCGCCTTCCTCGAGGGAAAACGTGACGTCGGTGAGGATGTCCCTCGTACCGATGCGGTAGGCGAGGGCACGGGTGCTGATGGATATCATGGTGTATTTATTCCAAAGGGGCGGCGCAAATCCGGAAGGAAACTGTGCCGCCCCCTGTTCTCCTTATCATTACAAGTCAAAAAATCAGTTGCGTTTCGGGATATTGAACTGTACGGTTGCATCGGTGCTGACGTTGTTCTGCGGTGCGCCGTAGCCGCCGCGATTGCCGTAATTCGGATTCACAGGCTGCTGCATCTGTCCCGGATAACCGTTTCCGGCGGGATAATTGGTCTGCTGCATCGGCTGACCCTGCTGCGGATAGCCGTAATTGCTGTTCTGCTGCTGGGGATATCCCTGCATCGGCTGACCGTATCCGTTCTGCGGCATCTGTCCGTAATACGGATTGCCATAGGGATTCTGAGGAGCCTGTCCCTGCGGCAGATAGCCCCGGCTGTTCGGGTTCTGCGGGGGATAGGGTCTGGCGTTGGAGTAGCCGTTCGGGTTCGGACGACGCTGCTGTCCGGGATAGGGGTTCCGGTTTCCGTTTGCATTTACAGGCGGACGGGGGGCATTGTTCCGGGAGCCGTAGATGCGTTCGTCGTAGAAATTCTGGGACGGGCGGCCGTTGTTTTTCCGTTTGAAGATGAGCTTCCGGAGAATTGCCGCGACATCGTCGTTGAACATTGCCCAGACGAATACGCCGACAAACAGAACGATCGCAATGATGACGAGCCAGAGAAGGAATTTGAAGAATCCGACGATGATACTGCCGAGGGTTGTGCCTTTTTCTTCGGCGGATTCCGTTTCGGTTTCCGCAGCATCGGCGGCAGCCTGCTGTGCCGCACGGTTGGCCATACCGGCGGAGAGCTTACTTTTCAGGCTGACAACGGTTTTGTAGACCGCACGGTCGCGGGCTCCGCTGGCGAAATCGGCTTCGAGCTGTTCATCACGGACGGAAGCGAGAACTTCGGCGGTGAGGATATCCTCCATGCCGACGCTCGGGACGAAATAATATTTGTCGTCCTCGTTGGCGAGAAGGAGCAGAATGCCCTCGCCGAGCTTCCAGCTGGAGAAGAGATTGCGGGCGTAGGTTCCGATATCTTCCGAACCGGTGGTTTTGACCGTACAGACGGCGATCGTGAGCTGATAGTCGCCCATGAGGACTTTGTTGGTGTCCTTAATCATGCTGATGGTTTCTTCGGTCAGGATTTCCGCCTCATCCGCAACGTAATTCTGGTGTTTCGGGTAACTTGCGGCGAGAACGGTCGTGGGAAGCAGAAGCAGCACCACCAGGAACACGGCAAACGCCGCAAAAAAATTCTTGTAAGTTTTCATAATCATCCTACTTTATTCTTATTTGCGAATTTACTGACCCATGTTGATCAGCTTGGTTTTCAGTTCTCCTTCAATGCGTCCGAGTTCCTCTTCCGCCGCTGCGCGCTTTTCGCGGCCTTCTTTCTGGATCTGCTGGACTTCATCGAGGGTCTGGATGAGCTGTTCGTTGGTATGGGTGAGGGTTTCGATATCGACGATGCCGCGTTCGGCTTCTCGGGTGATATCGACGGTTGCCTGACGGAGAGCTTCGGCGTTCTTCTTGAGAAGTTCGTTGGTCATATCCGTGACCATACGGCCGGCTTCCATTGCCTGACGGGAGTGTTCGATGCCGAGGGCGATGACCATCTGGCTTTTCCAGAGGGGGATGGTATTCATGATGACGGTCTGGATTTTTTCCGCCATCATGGTGTCGTTGTTCTGGACGAGACGGATCTGCGGGGACATCTGGATGGAGACCATACGGGTGAGTTCGAGGTCATGGAGCTTGCGTTCGAAGCGGATGCACTGTTCCTCGAAGTCGTTGGCAGCCTGCGCGTCTTCGGGGAGACCGGTCTGCATGGCCTTGTTCTTGAGTTCCACGAGGGTAGTTGCGCGTTCCTCGGCGAGGCGTTTCTTGCCGGCGAGGATATACATGGTGAGTTCCTTGAAATAGGTAAGGTTCATCTCGTACAGGTCATCGAACATGGCGACATCCTTGAGGAGAGTGATCTGATGCTGTTCCAGAATGGCGACGATGTCGTTGACGCTGTCTTCGCACTTGTCGTACTTGGTTTTGAGGTTTTCGATCTTGCGCTTGGTGTTTTTGAACATTCCGAGAAAACCGTTGTCCTCCGCATCGTCGTTCATGGAACGGAGATTGCCGATGAGGTTGGTAATCATGGTACCGGTTTCGCCGAAATCCTTATTGCGGACGCTGCCGAGAGCGGTATCGCTGAAATCGGAAATTTTCTTCTGAGCGGCGGAGCCGTAGCCGAGGATCATGCCGGAATTTTTGATATCAATCTGTCCGGCGAATTCGTCGATGGCGCGGCGTTCGGCTTCGGTGAACATGGATTCGTCGTAAGCGGGAGCCTGTGCCGGCGCGGGCTGAGCAGGCTGAGCGGCGGGAGCTTCGGGAGCGGGAGCAGCCGCAGCAGCGGAAAGACCGGCATTCGGGTCAAGAGTGAGCTTGATTTCGTTATTCATAAGAAGATACTCCTTTGCAGAGAGTTACGGTTTATCGGAACGCGGAGCGGATTTCGCAGATTTTGCGCCGTTTTTCCGTTTGAAAGGGGATTTGGATTTCTTTTTTTCTTTGGGATTTCCGTCATTTTCATTCTCGTTTTCATCCCCGGCCTCGTCCGGTTCGGGTTCCGGCGGGGGAACGTACGGACCTGCGGCGTTCTTCAGTGCGAGCAGGCGTGAGAGAGCGAGTATACCGATTCCGAAGTAGCAGGCGAAGCGGTAGACGGGGATTTCCATGGGGATGGCGTTCGGGGAAACGAAGGCGAAGACGCAGAGACCGAGCGAAATTCCGGAGACAGCGGACGCGGCGAACGCGGAGGTAAAGACGAAGAAAGGAGCGGTCGCGCGGGTTTCGTGGGAGAGAGCGAGACGCGCTTCGGAGAGGAGGAAGAGCACGACGCCTGCCTGTGCGATGGTGATGAGATTCCGCACGGCACTGTTGAGCGGGAGTGTGAAATCGAAATAGCAGGCGAACATATTGACATTGACGGCGAGTGCCGCGAGCAGTGCAAAGAAAATACGCACGACCGAGGAGCGGTATTTTTCATGTGCACCGAGGATCAGCGAGACGGGGAGAGCGGGGAGGAGGAATGCGGCGGCGATCTGCAGATTGGACGCAGCAACGCTGAGGTTCATTATATAGATATCATACAGGGATGCGGCAGCGGCAACGACTGCCAGGAACGCGGCGAAGTACGATGCGCCGGTCGAAAGGGGAGCGGCATCGGGGAAGGCGATGAGGGAGAATTTCCCTTGCGCGTACTTTCCGAGGAGTGCCGAAAGCACCGTCGCCGCGATCACTCCGGCCGCCATCAGGTAAAAGGACGGTGCGCCGAACCGGAAGTGGCCGATATCCGTCTCAAAATCGAGCGTCAGTCCGCACGACAGCGCGACCGCAGTCACCAGCCCGATTATCAGCAGGCACGACACTCCTTTCCGGATCATCTTCGTACAGGAAACCGCCGTTTCCGTTGTGTTGTGTTCCATGGGGAAGCCTCTTTTTCCATCAGTTCTCTGAAACTCATCCGATGGGACAGTTTCATACCTTATATAATACCACAAAATTCTCCTCTTGACAAGAGCCATTCTGTGAAATCGCTTCGGTTTTCCGGGTTTCGGGGAGGTTTGTTTTTTCCTTGGGGAAACCTTTTTGAGGAAAAGGTTTCCCCAAACCCCTTCCCAAACCTTTTTAATCTGTTGTAGCCATTTGGTTATTGCAGATTTTTTCTTTTCTGGGGGATTTTCTTGGGTGCCTGCGCTGACA
>SVQN01000022.1 GCA_015065295.1 Oscillospiraceae bacterium | reverse complement strand
TAGGGATTGGAGGATGCTGCCGTTTAGGTGGCTCAAATATTGGTGAGCACATGGCTCACTTTTTCGTGATCACACGTGGCTCAAAAATTCATGCGCATGTGGCTCACTTTTTCGTTGACATTTAGACCCCGATCTTCCCGCAAAATGTGCGTCCCGCGAGGAGTTCCTGCCCTATTACGCCGGAAAATCCTTCAAACCCGGCACCCATATCGACGGCTGGGGCGTTGCCAACGAACCCGGTTCCGCCGCCGCGTTCCACATGACCTATATGCACCATCCCATGGAAAATTTCGACTCCGTCGAACAGATTCTTGCGTACCCTCTCCCGCAGTTTGACCCCGACGGAACCGGACTCGCCGCGCAGACCGCCGCCGTCAAAGCTCTCCACGACGCCGGACGTGCCGCACGCGGACAGATGCAGTGTACCATCTGGGAGACTGCATGGTATATGCGCGGGATGGAAAACCTCATGTGCGATATGATCTCCGAAGACCCCATGGCCGAAGTGCTTCTCGACCTCGTGACCGACCGCGCCGTTCAGCGGGCTGTCAGCTTTGCGAAAGCCGGTGCGGACGCGATCTTTCTCGGCGACGATGTCGGGATGCAGCACACGATCATGATGAGCGAAGGCCTGTACGGAGAATGGCTGAAACCCCGTCTGAAGCGCGTCATTGATGCCGCCCGCGCGGTCAATCCGGACGTGCTGATCTTCTACCATTCCTGCGGCCATGTGACGGAGCTGATTCCCCAGCTCATCGAAGCCGGAGTGGACGTTCTCAACCCCGTTCAGCCGGAATGCATGGACTTCAAGAAAATCTGCGATACCTACGGCGACCGCCTGTCCTTCCACGGGACGATCGGTACGCAGTCCGTCATGCCGTTCGGCACGCCGGAAGAAGTACGGCAGAAGGTATTCGAGAACCTCGATATCGCCGGACCGAACGGCGGTCTGTACGTCTGCCCGACGCACCTGCTGGAACCGGAAGTCCCGGTCGAAAATGTCGTCGCTTACATTCAGGCGTGCATGGACTATACGGAACGGTAAATCTCTTTCCGAAAATCCAAGATAATTCCGGAAAAGAATGCAAAAAGCAATTTGTAGGGACACGGCGTGCCGTGTCCGTCGAGCAATTTGGAAAAACGATATTTTGTCGGAAATCCATCAAAATCGGACGGTTAATTTACGAAATATGCTATGTTCAGACCCTTTGGCGGACACGGCGCGCCGTGTCCCTACGAAGGATTCGCTTGGTATTGCATATTTTTATGGAATTGCTGTAAATCCATAATCAACCCAGATGAAAAGTTTTTGAATGGGGTCGTAGTTACGCAAAGCGTAACTACAGGAAACTTTTTTCAAAAAGTTTCCCCAACGTTCTCCCCCATTCCAACAGAAAGCAGGTACCCCCATTGAAAACAGGTCTTGTTCTTGAAGGCGGCGCGATGCGCGGTCTGTTTACCGCCGGAATTACCGACGCGATGATGGCGCACGGGATTGTGTTCGACGGGATCATCGGCGTGTCGGCGGGGGCGGCGTTCGGCTGCAATATCAAGTCGAACCAGCCCGGACGCGCGCTCCGCTACAATACCGCCTATGCCCGCGATCCGCGCTACTGCAGCGTCCGTTCGCTTCTGACCACCGGCGACCTCTACGGCGCGGACTTCTGCTACCATGAGCTGCCCGACCGCCTCGATTTGTTCGATGCCGATACGTTTGCCGCCTCGCCGACTGCGTTTTACGTCGTCTGTACGGATATTGACAGCGGGAACGCCGTCTATCACCGCCTCGACCGCGCCGATTACGACGGTCTGGAGTGGATCCGTGCGTCGTCGTCCATGCCGCTCGTCTCACGGATCGTGGAGGTGGACGGATTCCGGATGCTCGACGGCGGGATCGCGGATTCCATCCCTCTCCGGCAGTTTCAGGAGCTCGGGTACGAGAAAAATATCGTGATTCTGACCCAGCCGAGAGGGTACACGAAATCGAAAAACAGCCTTCTCCCCGTGATGCGGGTGGTCTACCGGAAGTACCCGCATCTGCTCGACGCGATTGCGCGGCGGCATGAGATGTACAACGAGACGCTCGAATACCTCCGGGAAGAGGAACGCCGCGGGAACACGCTGATCCTGTGTCCGGACGAAAAACTCCCGATCGAGCGGGTCGAACGCGATCCGGCGAAGCTGCGCGAGGTATACGGCATCGGACAGGCGTATGCCGAGAGGGAAATGGAACGGATTATGGAATTTCTGGGGTGTGAAATTTGACAGAATTCTATAACCTTCGGCTTCCCGTTGTCGTAACGAACGGAAGATAAACCAAACATCCTCCTCGCACCCAACATTGTCATTCCGAGGACTTATCTCTTGAAACTATAGCTGAAGTTTTTGTCCGAGGAATCTTTGCACTCCCCTGTGTCAGCCGTAAGGAATGTCCGTGGTTATCATACAGTTTCAACTTCAGAGGTTACACTTTGTTATAACAAATAGTTTGCTATTCCTAACGTGAGTTCGATGAAATAAAATTTGATAGGAAAACTATCAAAATCATAGGGCGGGGGCTTGTCTCCCGCCGGAACGAACAGTTTGAATTTCTTCACGGCGGGAGACAAGCCCCCGCCCTACGGTGTGTTCGTCAACCTGTTGGAATTTCTATCGAACTCACGTTATTCCTATATTGGTACACAACGTTTGTAAGGACAAAGTTGAACCTCTGAAGCTGCAATTTTTTCACAACCACGGACATTTTTTACGGCTGACACAGGGGAGTGCAAAGATTCCTCGGACAAAAACTTCAGCTATAATTTCAAGAGATAAGTCCTCGGAATGACAAAGAGAAGCGGAAGGGTATAGAATTCTATCAAATTTTGTGTTCTATGGTATTACCATACGGTTTCGGATTGTCCGTGCGCCCGAGGATATAGTCTGTCGATGTTTTGTATAGGTCCGCCAGCCGGATCAGATAGTCCGTCGGAATGTCCCGTTCCCCGCGTTCGTATTTCCCGTAATGCGGCTGATAGGTTCCTAAATAGTCTGCTACCTGTTTCTGTGTCAGGTCGTGATCTTCCCGCAGTTCACGCAGTCTGTGATAATATCTCATGGTTTACAATTATACGGTTTCGGATTGTCCGTGCGCCCGAGGATATAGTCTGTCGATGTTTTGTATAAGTCTGCCAGCCGGATCAAAAAGTCCGTCGGAATATCATAGCTGCCGCGTTCATACCGGCTGTATTGTGTCTGGTGGATTCCGAGAAAATCGGCAATCTGCTGCTGGTTGAGATCGTGATCTTCCCGTAAGTCCCGTAATCTGCGATAATAACTCATGGTTTCTCCTTGACTTTAATACAAATATGTATTGACATTTTAATATAACTTCGCTATAATATGCTTATCTTAATACAAAAATGTATTAAAAGGAGAAATCCCATGACCCTGATCGAACAGCTTTATTACGGTGACCTCATCCCGGCCGCACATCCGCCGCTCAATCCCGACAAATGGCGCGATCTCATCCGTCAGGTTACGGCAGCCGAAGACGCTCTCCTCGACGGCATGACCGACGAACAGCGGCAGAAGTATCAGGCATACTATGACAGCGCGTCCCGCCATCACGCGGAGGAAGCCCTCGACTCCTTCACGCTCGGTTTCCGCATCGGTGCGCGCCTGATGCTCGAAGTTCTCTCCGAATCGTCCCCGGCACAAACGTAAAAACGACGCTTCAGCGTCGTTTTTTTAATGCCGCGAAAAAAATTGCGCGGAAAATTTCATATAATATTCATGTTTTATCCATATACACCATTGGAAAACCATGGTATAATAGATTGAATTTATTCGATGTGCCGAAAAACGGAGTGGAAACTCCCTTTGTATTCGTCAAAAAATAAAGGAGGAATTGTTGTGATGCTGAAAAAGAAACTGGAAGGAATGCTGTGCTGTCTGCTTCTGCTGTCCCTTCTGCTGAACGGATGCGGGAACGCCGCACAGGATTCTGCTCCCGCGGACGGTTCCGCAGCGGATTCTGCCGGAGAAGCGGCGGCTGTGACGGAAGAGGAAACCGAACCCGCGCCGGAAACCCTCGCGTCCGGTCTGCCGGAAACGGATCTGGACGGATTTGTACTGACCCTTCTGCGTTCCAGAAGTTATTTCATCGAACAGGGTGTATATACGGAGGAACTGACGGGCGACCCCGTGCCGGACGCCATCTACGAACGCAATCTGCTTCTGGAGGAAACCTATAACTGTGACATCGAACTGCTGCCGAGCGAAAGTCAGCATCCGTCCACCGATGTCGCGCAATACGTCATGAGCGGGGACGATACCGTCGATGTCCTGCTGGACGGCGGTCAGTTTATCGCCAATTCTTCAAAAAATTACCACAATCTCAAAGAACTGTCCTATTTTGACTTCGAGAAGCCGTGGTGGAATCAGGAATTCAACGACGGGATCACCATCGGCGGGAAGCTGTACTTCACCCTCGGCGCGTATATGACGACCGCACGTCAGAATATCTACCACGTTCTGTTCAACAAGAATATTGCCACCGACCACGGAATTGATCCTCAGGAACTGTACGGTCTTGTCCGTGACGGCAAGTGGACGCTGGACGAAATGATCGCTTACGCCAAGGTCGTCAAGACCGACCTCAACGGGGACGGTGTGTACGATACCAACGACCGGTGGGGTCTGATCGGGGAAAATTATGTGACCTGGACCATGGCACTGGGAGCCGGTTTCCGCTGTGCCGAAAAGGATGACAAGGACATTCCGGTAATCACATTCGGGTCGGAACAGAATGTGAATATTCTGGAAAAGGTCATGGAACTGGCAGGCAACCGTGAAACCACCATTTTTGCACAGCGTATGACCGGTGTGGACGACGTATGGAGCACGCTCAGCAAAATGCGTACGACCAGCGGATGCTGGCTGTTCAGTATCGGCAGTCTCGGCGGCGGTATGCGTGAAATGGAAGACGACTACGGTGTTCTGCCCTCTCCCAAGTATGACGAGACCCAGAGCCGCTATTATCATGACGCGAGCCTCGGCAACAGCCCGACCACGGGGGTTCCGATTTCCGCAAGCGATCCGGATACGGTAGCGTTCCTTCTGGAAGCGATGAGCTACTATTCCTACTACAACGTTCTTCCGATCTTCTATGACAACTACCTGAACACCAAACTGGCGCGTGACGAGGAATCCGTGGAAATGCTTCAGCTGATCCATGATTCGATCTATTATGATCTCGGCGCACTGTATAACTGGGGCGATATGCGTATGATTATCGAAAACATGGCAAACGATACGACCAGTACGCTGGCGTCGCAGTATGCTTCCAAAAGCAAGGTTATGCAGAAAATGATGGACCGTACCCTCAAAGACATGGGGCTTGCGGATTAAACAAAACTGAAAAAACCGCCGTCAGGCGGTTTTTTGTTGTTCTCAGTATTCCGTACGGTCGATAACGGTCTGCTTCAGGACGGGACTCAGCCGGTTGAAGTATTCCGCAAAGCCGCCGATACGCACCACAAGGCTTTCGTGCTTTTCCGGATGATCCAGTGCGTCCAGAAGCTCTTCACGCGACGCGCACGTCACCTGAAGCTGCATACCGCCCTTCTGGAAGAACGCCTGTACCAGCGGCTTCAGAAGCGTCGGCAGATTCGGCTTCGAGATGCGGATATTCGTGATCGGCGTACCCAGTACAAGGTCAAGCCGGAGTGCCGCTACGCTCGACAGAAGTGCCGTCGGACCTTCCGTGTCGCGGCCGTGGATTGCGCCGCAGGAGTCGCACAGCGGATCGTTTGCCGCACGTCCGTCCGGAGTCGCGCCGATGCCGTGGCCTGCGGATTCGTAGGTCGTGAACTGGTTCGATACGGGGAAGTATCTGCCGCCCGGGGTGCAGGTGTGCCGCTCGAATTCGGAATAAATGCGGCCGGAAAGGGTATTGGCGATTTCGTTGACTTCGGCGATGTCGTTGCCGTGCTTCGGCTGACGGGCACAGTCCGCGAGGAAGAGCGGGTCGCGTGCGTCGAGTTTTTCGAGGAATTCCTCTGCGGTGTACCGCTTTTCGCCATAGACGAGGTTCTTGATGACCACCATCGAGTCAATAACATTAATCAGCCCCGCGACGTTCATGACGCTCCAGTTGTAACGTGCGCCGCCCGCGTTGAAGTCGGTCATACGGTCGATACAGTCGTCGATGAACAGCGTACGCACCGGCTGGGGACGGAATTTCGCACGGGTCTTGCGGTGTTCCTCGAGGATATCGCAGGTTTCCGCAACGGCGCGTTCCGCCTCGACGGTATAGCGTTCCATGAATTCCTCGAACGTGTCAATTTTGCCGAGGTTTTCGCGCAGGAAGCGGTCGAACACCAGCGCGGTATTGATGCCCGCGTCATCCGAACCGACGTTGGAGAGGCCTTCGATCATGGTTTCGGTGCATCCGCCGAACGCGATGTACATAAGATCGGCATCCGTGACCTGCGGGAGGCGGCTGTTGAGTTCCTTCTTGTAGCCGTTCCAGTTGTAGAAGGACGGCTGACCGCAGCTCGAACCGATGGAGCCGTAAGCAGCGTTCCAGACCTCGTCGGGCATATCGTCGGTGACGAGAAGCTGGATATTCGGGCGGCGGATGCTGTGGGACGCGTCGATGCACTGGACGGTGAGTTCGTTGTACGTCGGGCCGAGGGGCATGGACCAGCCGTCGTTGCCGTCGATGTGGCGGTAGAGTTCGCGGAGAAGGTCACGGATGTCCTCGCCGTTCCAGTAGGGATACAGGCCGCGGTCCAGTCCGCCGATGTCGTCGCATCCGTCCACATAGTAGACGAAATTCCACGCGACGAGGGCTTCGTAGATGTTGGAGGGGGATTCGTTCGGCACTTTGCGGAGCGCGGCGATGAGGTCTTCGGGCGCATTTGCTTCTTCCAGAAGAGCGATGCAGCGCAGACGGTAGCATTCGATTCCGTCAAGGAGGACGAGCATTGCGTCACGGAAATCGCCGTCCGGCAGGCGTTCCACGCGGGTACGGTAGCCGTTCAGCCCGTCTTTGAGGATGCGGCGGTAGTTGATGAAGGAATGCGTATAACCCGCACCGCCGACAGTGTGAGGTGTACGGATGGGGGCGACCTGCGCGAATTCCTTCCCGAGCATTTCAGCGGCCTCGGGGGATTTTCCGGCGAGTCTGCCGAGGTTGGCGGAATAGGTGTAGGAGAATTCCGGCTTGACGCAGACGGACGCGTTGCCGGCGTTGCGGTTGATGGAATGTCCGCAGGGATAGAGCCGGCCGCCGTCGTAGGGGGTGAGAACGGCGTGTTCAAAGTAAGCGGCGGCGGCGCGGGAGTAGCGGTAGAGGGGGCTGCGGTCGAGGTTGACGACCAGCTCGGCGGCGTAGTATTCGCCGGATTCGCGCAGGGCGGAATAAAGTTCGTTCATGTGTACCTCCGTTGGGGGAGAGTTGTTGGGATTATTATAGCACGGATGCGGGGCAGATGCAACTACAAAATCTTGTGGGTGCGGATTTGTTGGGGAAACCTTTTTGAGGAAAAGGTTTCCCCAAACCCCTTCCAAAACCTTTTTAGACTGCGGTTGCCGTGGAGATAGTTGATATGATGGGGAGGGGACTTTTTGAAATATACCGTGGAGTTCGGCTGAAATTTGTTAGACCTGTTGACGTAATGCTGGTTTGAATCTCTACGAAAATCGTTAAATGGAAATCAGGGGCCGCCGAGACCCTGATTTCCCACGCCATATTACGATTGCATAATGTAGTACGTCAATTTAGAATTCAGCTACGTTTTATTGGTTTGCCGCGCGTCTTGGCTCGGTCGCCGTCCGCGCTTTGCGTTTGTATATTTATAGAAATAAGAAAACGGTTCAACCCCTTTGAGGCTGAACCGTCTTCTTATCTGCATAAATTCAGTGCAGAATGTACCATGCCAGCGAATAATCAAGGAATGCTAATCCGCAATTAACAATCCAACCAGCTGCGATCCACATATGCAATCTCCTTTCGATAAATTTTATAAATAACCTTTCGATTATTTCATCATTATTAGGACAATTATTTTCCTTACATTTTGATTTTATCACATTTTGAGATAAATGTCAATATCTCAATCGGAGATATTTTATACTGACCACATCTTTTCAGAATGTGAGGAATCTTATATGCGTATACGCGATCTGCGGGAAGACCATGATTACACTCAGGAATATGTGGCATCCAAATTAAACATCCGCCAAAACACCTATTCTCAATATGAAACAGGAAAACGTCAGCTTCCGATTGAACTTCTTATTCAGCTTGCTGATTTGTACCAAACTTCTACAGACTATATTCTCTGTCGTACCGATAATCCCATCCCCTATAAATGACAGAAAAGCACCTGTGGTTCCTCAAACATCCACAGGTATTTCTATCGCAAAGCACGAACGGCGGCAGCCAAGGAGTGCGGAAGATGCCAATATGTAGATGAATTTGATCGCAACGCATTTTATTCAATGTATTTCCATATGGCGTGGGAAGTCAGGGTCTTGGCGGAGCCTGACTTCCCCAAAACAATTTTCGTAGAGATTCAAACTAACCAAATGTCAGCGGATGGGGGCAACGATATGGCTACGCAGGTACCCAAGAAAATCCCCTTAAAAAAGAAAAAATCCGCATATCCTAAATTTGATAGCAGATTAAAAAGGTTTGGAAGGGGTTTGGGGGAACCTTTCCTTAAAAGGTTCCCCCAAGAACTCCCGTTCACAATATTGCTCTGTCACTCCTCAATCCGGTTCAATGCCTGATCCAGATCGGCGATGAGCGTCGCCGGGTCTTCCAGACCGACGTGCAGACGGACCAGCTTCGGTACCGGGCCGCCGAGGTAGATCGCAAGGCTTTCGAAGCCGCCCCAGCTGCAGCCGTTCTGGAAGAAATGCAGCCGTCCCACGAACTTCTGCGCTTCTTCCGCCGTGCCCTTCGGGACGATGCTGAGAAGACCGTTCGTGCCGGTCATATACTTCGCAAACAGTTCCGGCTGTTCGTACGTCTTCGAGCCGGGGTAGTAGACCTTTTCCACCTTCGGGTGGTTTTCGAGGAACTCAACCACCTTCGCCGCGTTTGCCGCGTGCTGCTTCAGACGGAGCGGCAGGGTACGCAGACCGCGTGTCAGCAGCCATGCCTGATGCGGGTCCATCGTGCCGCAGAGAATCGCACGTTCGCTGTTCCGGATGCCCATGATGATGTCACGGTTCGAGACGACCGCGCCGCCCATCAGGTCGCTGTGGCCGCCCATGTATTTGGTGACGGAATGAACCACCACGTCAATACCGTGCTTCAGCGGCTGCTGGAGAATCGGCGTGGAGTAGGTGTTGTCCATCATTGTCGTGATGCCGCGTTCCTTCGCCATCTTTGCGATTTCGGCGATGTCCTGCATCCGGAAGACAAGACTCGACGGGCTTTCGACGTAGATCAGCGTGGTGTTCGGCTGAATCGCGTTCCGGATTTCCTCAAGGTCGCGGCCGTCTACCAGCGTGACTTCCACGTTGAACTTGTCCTTCACATAGTTGGCAACGCCGGTCGCGCCGCCGTATACGGTGTTGACCATGACGATATGGCTGCCCGTGCGGACAAAATGAATGATCGCCGCGCCGATGGCCGCCATGCCGGTCGAGAAGCAGAGCGCGCCGTCCCCGCCTTCGAGAGCCGCGATCTTGCGTTCCGCGATGTCGAGGGTGGGGTTGCCCATACGGGAGTAGTCGAATTCCGTATCGGTCACACCGTTCGCTTCGGTGGGATGGACGAACAGGGAATTCTGGAACAGCGGCGGAACGATGGCACCTTCAAAACGTGCGTAATCGTCGCCGAGATGGGCGCAGATATCCTCCGGGGTCTTGTAAGTACGGTCGTGTTCGGTTAAAAATGCCATGGCAGGTTCTCCTTTTCGTGGTGAATTTCGTACAAGGGTTGTTCAACGATATCGTACCCCCGATAACCGCATTTGTCAATACCGTTAAGGAATTTTTACTCGGAAAACTTGCGTGAAATTCCCTATATCTCCATAACGAAAAACCGGTTTTCCTCTCCCTCGCACATCGCGGGGAGCGTGTGATACGGGATTCCGTCGATCACGGATTCCTTGCCGGGGTGATAATGTCCCTGAAAGACCGCCTTCACTTTGCCGGACGTGCGGATCATTTCCCGGATGTCCGCCGCGTTCCGGATGATGTGGTGGCTTTCCACGGTCGGATCGAGATTCTGGTGAACAAAAACGTACGCTTCTTTCGTTTCTTCCGAGGTCAGGGCATTCCGCAGAATGTCCCGCTGTTCCTCCGTCAGATAAGCGTTTGTCCAGTCGAGCGCGTTCCGGCGGTAGACCGTTCCGTCGTCCGCACAGTTGGCGTCAAGGAAAATCAGCGTTTTCCCCTCTCCGGTACGGTATGACGGCGGCGCGTTCAGTCCGCCGGTGTGCCGGGCGAATTCCTCGCGGGTGAAATTCTGATAATCGTGATTCCCCGGGACGCAGAACACCGGCAGCCCGAACGAACGGATCATCGCCGACAGTTCTTCCGCCGCCGCGATGTTTTCTTCCGTCGTCCCGCATTCGTCCGCGAGATCGCCGAGACAGACGACAAGATCGACCGTTTCCGCGCGGAATACTTCCATGGCTTCGCGGATTTTTCCGAACGAGAGAGCCGGACGGCGGGTGCCGCAGGTTACGTCCTTCGGACAGAAATGGGGATCGCTGAATAAACCGAGTTTCATAGGGAGTTCTCCTTTTCAAAAAATATGGTGTTCGGTCTTTTCGATGAATACAGTATAGCACAGGAACGGAGAAAAATCAAACCCCTTGCAATCCCACCCGATATGAGGTATAATAAATGCAAAATCGGGTGATATCCGGAGAATTGTACGACTATGATGGACTTGTTTGATAAACTTAATGAACAGCAGATCGAAGCGGTTGCCGCGACCGAGGGCTATGTGCGCATTATCGCCGGCGCGGGTTCCGGCAAGACCAAAACCCTGACCCACCGTTATGCCTATCTCGTGAAGGCCGCCGGGATTCATCCCGGAAACGTCCTCTGCGTGACCTTCACCAACAAGGCGGCCGGGGAGATGAAACGCCGCGTCCGTTCCCTTGTCGGCGACGGCTACGATACCTCGCTGATTACGACCTACCACGGTTTCTGCGTCCGCGTTCTGCGCGAGGACATCGGGCGGCTGTTCTATCCGCAGAGCTTTCCCATCCTCGACGAGTCCGACCAGAAGAAAATCCTGGAGGAAATTTACGCCGAACTCGAAATCAAGCTCGACCGCGCCAGCTTCGAGAAAATCCTCGACAGCATCCACTACATCAAGGCGCACGAACCGTATGTGAACAGGTTTGTCACCGGCAATTTCGGCTCCCCCGAACAGGACGAATCCCTCGAAAAGCGTATTATCCGGATGTACATGGAAAAGCAGAAGAAAACCTTCGGGCTGGACTTCGACGATCTGATTTCCTTCACGTTTGAAATCTTCGAACGCTATCCCGAAGTCCTCCGGAAATGGCAGGAACGCCTGCATTATATTCAGGTGGACGAATTTCAGGATTCCTCCTTCCGCGAACTGCGGCTCATCCAGATGCTGTCCGCCGAACATAAAAACCTGTTCGTCGTCGGCGACCCCGACCAGAACATCTACGAATGGCGCGGTGCCGCCATGGAGCATCTCGTCAAATTCGATGAGACCTTCCCCGGTACGCAGACCATTCTCCTCAACCGGAACTACCGTTCCACGGGGAATATCCTGAATACCGCCAATACGCTGATCGCGCACAACAAAAACCGCATCCCGAAAAATCTGTTCACCACCGGCGACCGCGGGGCGGACGTTATCCACCTCCACGCGAAATCCGAAGGGGACGAGGGACGGTTTCTGGCGGACGAAATCAAAAAGCTCGTTGCAAAGGACGGTCACGCCTACCGCGATATCGCCGTTCTGTACCGGTCGGGATTCCTGTCGCGGTTTGTAGAACAGTCGCTCATGGCGGCGGGGATTCCGTATGAACTGTACGGAAGCGTACGCTTCTATGAACGCATGGAAATCCGCGACGCGCTGGCGTACCTGAAACTGATCGTTTATAATGACAACAATGCGTTTGAACGCGTCATCAATACCCCCAAGCGGATGTTCGGCAAGCGGAAAATGGCCGTTCTCCGCGACCTTGCCATGCGTGAGGATCTGTCATATTATGAAACCCTTGTGAAATACGTTGATCTCCCGGACTTTGCGCGTTCCGGCGCGGCACAGTTTGTCGAAGTAATCGAAACCATGCGGAAGCATTACCGTGAAATGCCCCTCTCGGATGTGATCGAATCCGTGCTGTCGCAGTCGGGGTACGAACAGTATATCCGTGAAAACGGCAGCATGGAACGCCTCGATAACCTTGCCGAATTCAAGCGGACGGCACTCGAAGCCGAACGGAGCTGGGGTGAATTCTACCCTCTCGAGGAATTCCTCAGTCAGGCGGCATTGCAGGCGAAAAACGACGAATCCGAGGAAAATACGGACAAAGTCAAGCTCATGACCATTCACGCCTCCAAGGGGCTGGAATTCCCCGTCTGCTTTGTCTGCGGCTTCTCGGAAGGGATTTTCCCGTCCGGACGAACGCTCGAAGAACGCAAGGACGCGGGGCTTGAGGAAGAACGCCGCCTGTGCTTTGTCGCGCTGACCCGTGCCATGCGGCGGCTGTACCTGACGGAATCCGAAGGAACGTCGTCCGCAGGGAACGGGCAGTCGCCCCGTCAGAAACGTCCGTCCCGGTTTATTTTCGAAATCGGCGAGCAGAACTATGTCCGTATCGGCACGATCCCGAAGGAACTGTCCGAAACGGGAACGGCGGAAATGAATCCTCCCGTGCAGACCGGCGCGCGCGAAATCGGCAGTACGGTCGAACATCCGGTCTTCGGCAAAGGGACGATCACTGCCGTGGATAACGACCGCAGAATCTACAGCATATTATTTGAAAAAACGAATACCGTCAAGCCGGTCGGGATGGATTACGACTTTGACGCATGGAAAGACCTTGCGGCGATGCGGCAGAACGCGCTGGAAAATGCCAAACGCGAAACGGAAACGCAGAAGCCGGAGGAACCGGTGACGATCGGGATTCCCGTTCCGCAGACGGAGGAAATCGGACTGCCGATGCCGGAACCGGAAAATGTGTCAAAAGGCAATCTGCCGTCCGAACAGCTTCCGATTACTGTGGAAGTTCCTTCCACGGAGATCGCCGAAGACCTTCCTGAACCGCCGAAACTGAAAAAACAGGCGGTACCGGAGAAATACCGGAATGCGGAATGGCTGAATACCGTGGATGAAGGGGAAGAAAATCTCTGGAAGCGGAGCGATGTCCCGCACGAAGGCTGGACGTGCGAAGCGATCTACGACCTCGGCGAACCGGTCGGCATCTGCCGGATGTGCGGACACCAGATCATCCGGTACGTCCATGTGATGCGCCATCCGGCGTATCCGAGAGCCATCGGCGCGGGCTGTGTCTGTGCGGGACGGATGGAAGGCGACGCGGAACGTGCAAGACAGCGCGAAAACGCGTTCAAGAACCGCCAGTCGCGCCTGGAAACGTTCCTGCGTACCCCGCTGAAGCGAAGCCGAAACGGAAACGAATATATCAAATATAAGGGCGAAATCATCACAATCCTGCGGGATAAGTATAAAGAAGGCTATTATAAATCGGTCTATCAGAACACTTATTCGATGCCGTTTTCCAGCAAAGAAGCGGCTCTGACGGATGTCTTCGACAAAATCGATCCTCCGGTAGAAGTGTAAAAAAGAATAGTTCAGCGGGGATTAATTGACGTGAGTTCGATGGTATTCCATATCAACAGCTGAACCTGTAGGGAGCGGCGCCCCCGTCGCTCCGTGAAACAATTTGGATCAATACATGGCTGTAAACAGACCTTTATCTTTGGTTTACAGCCAGTTTATGAAATTCAAATCGTTAGACGGAGCGACGAGGGCGCCGCTCCCTACGGGTTCAGCCGTTGATACAGAAATCCTCCGAACTCTTTTTTTATAATTGTTTAGTCGCCGAGCTTCTTGTAGTCTTCAATGCAGCGTTCGAGCTTCTTTTCGATCGCCTTGCTCTGTCCCTGATAGTAGGACGCAAACGCGCCGTCGTTCGCCGCATTATAAACCGCGTTCGTGAAGATCGAACCGATGCCGAGCTCCTTGTCCGCCATCATGATGAAGGACGTGCTGATGTGTTCGTAAATAATGTCAACCATCTGTGCATCCTCGCGGCCGTCGGAATACTTGACCTTCAGAGCCGTGTCGTACCATGCCGGAACAACCGTGCGGTAGGACTGTGCAGAGAGTGCTTCCATTGCCGCGCATACCGCGTCGAGCTTGTCCGCGGGAGCCGATACCGGAACCGCGCCGCCGTTGCCGTTGACCGTTGCCGCCGCAGACATATAGTCGAGGTCTTCGGAGAGCTTCGGATACGGTACCATGCCGTAGTCAAAGTTTACGTTGCGGAGTTCGTGCGCCGTGGAGAACTGACCGGGGTAGAACAGAGATGTCTGGTTGATGAAGGTTTCCTGCTTGCTGCCTTCCATGGAAATGTTGTCGGTGTACAGCAGACGGTACAGGGTCTCGCCCCACTTGATGCCGTCTTCCGTCATGATTTCGAGAACCGGATACCCGTCCGCGTCGCGGGAGGAGAAGGTCAGACCGGTGGACATGGACAGATAGTTCGGAATGCCCCACTGTTCAAAGCGGAAGCCGAAAATGTCGCCCGCGTCGTTCGCGCCGTCACCGTTGACGTCGGTGTGAACGGTGCGGCAGTAGTCTGCGAATACGTCGTACGTCCACGTTCCGTCAAGAACGTGCGTGTAAAGCTGCTGGATGTCGCCGATGTAGTCGGTGAACATTCCCTTGTTGAAGTACATCGCGGACGCGCCGAACATACAGGTCAGGAACAGGTCGCCGTTGAGGAAGTACCGCTTCGTGTTGTCAATGGAACCCTGTTCCATCATTTCGGTGTACCACCACGGCTGGTCGAGGTCGATGTATTCGGAGAGGGTCATGAGGTCGTGGTAGTAGCCGCGGATGGACTGCTGCCACAGACGGGAGCTTTCTTCAACGATGAGGTCGTAGTCGCCCGTACCCGCCTGAAGCGCGAGGGAAACTTCGTTCGGGAAGCCGTCCCACGTTGCGTCGCCGGCGATCCAGTTGAACTTGACGTTCAGGCGTTCTTCCACGGAGAGATTGCGGTTGTAGACGGCATCCATGACGATGTCGCCGCTGAGTTCGCCTGCACAGTCATACTTGATGGTGTTTTCGTTGCCGAAATGGTAGACGTTCAGGGACATTCCGTTGAAGTTGAGGTCGTCGGGGAGATTGTCCGGGGTGGTTGCGCGGGTGATTTCGGTTTCCTCGGAGGTATCGCCGGAATCGACCGCAGGGGTGGATGCGGTGCCGCCATTGGAATCGTCGGAATCGGCGTTGTCAGCACAGGAGACAAACGTCGGAGCGAGCATGAGGGCACACAGGAGAAGAGCGAGAAGTTTTTTCATGATTACGCACCTTTCTTTGTTTTTTATTTACCTATACTATGTATGCAAAACGCGGATTTTATTCCGTAGGTTCATTGTACATAATTTTTCCTGAAATGTCAAGAACAATGTCCGGACTCTTTCTGCGGAATTTCGACGCATTCCCCGAGAACTGTCGAATAAATGACCGTTTTTTCGATTTCTTCGCCGAACATTTTTCCGCAGATGTCCCGGTAGTACAGGAGCTGGTTCCGGTGACGGGCGATCAGTTTTTTATGCGCCAGCGCGCGGTTCTGCCATTCTTCTGCGGACAGACTGTCCGTTTTGTAGTCCACGAGGACAAGATGACCGCTGTCCGGATCGCGGAATACGCAGTCCACGACCCCCTGTACGGTGATTCTGACCCCGTCGGCGCGGAGCTGTCCGCGGAGGGTTTCGTCGGCGGTGAACTGTTCGGCGGGCATCCGCGTATTGAACCGGAACTCGCGCCGTACCATCGGGGAGCGGCGGATCTTGTCCAGCAGATCGCTCCGGACAAAGCGGCGGAGCTGGCTGAGATGAACGGATTCCGCAAGTTTCCGCGTGAGATGACGGCTTTGGACAAGGCGTTCCAGTTCGGCTTCCGCACCGTCTTCGGCGAGGCGTTCGAAATCCGCGAACTGGAGGAAAACGTGCGTGGCACTTCCCCGGTCGGCGGCTTTGATGTCGCTCTCGCCCGTCATAAAGCGCGGACGGAGGCCCTGTTTCGGTTCTGCGGGACGTTCTTCTTCCTCCGGAATTTCTTCGGAAACGGGCGCAAATCCGCTCTCCGTGACGGTGTAGACCGTATCGGCAGGCCGGCCTTCGTCGAGAATTTCGGGATATAAGCCCGAGACGGACAGCTTCGACGGGATCGCGGCGAGGTGTTCGTGCGGGTAGACAAAGGCGAAGCGTTCCCGTAAAACGGATTCGTCCGGCGGAAGGTCTTCGGAATGTTCCGCGGTTTCCGGGAGAAGTTCCGGAGAATCTGCGGCAATTTCCGCTGTTTCGCCGAGGATTTCGGCTTCGGCGGTCTGCGTGATTTTATAAAAATCCGCGTTTCCGTACTTCGCCGCCGCTCCGATGATCCAGTGGATGTACGTTCCCTGACCGGTGACGAAATATCCGTCCGCGTCGCCGCGCGTTTTCTCCGCTTCGTCGAGGAGCTTGTCCGCGTCGGGAACCTTTGCCGTGACGATCAGGCGGTTTCTGGCGCGGGTCAGCGCAACGTAGAGCATCCGCATTTCCTCCGCGACGGATTCTTCGCGCATTTTTTCCGCGATCGCGCACCGGAGGAAGTTGCCGCACCGGACAAGTCCCCCTTCGTCGGGCAGATACATCCCCAGACCGAGTTCCCGGTCGATGAGGACGCTGCCGCGTTCATCGGCGGTGTTGCGGCGTTTGGAGCATTCCGCGAGGAAGCAGACGGGGAATTCCAGCCCCTTGGACGTGTGAATGCTCATGATCGACACCGCGTCGGTATCGGCGGGGACGGACAGTTCGTCGTTCATGCCGTCCGTGTCCGCGAGGTACGCGAGAAATCCGGAGATGCCGCCGAAGCGTGTCGGGCCGGTTTCGCCGGAGCCTTCGTAGGTCCGTGCGAGAAGACAGAACTGGTTCACGGCATCCCGTTCGGAGGCATTTCCGCGGATGCCGTCGACGGCGAACAGGCGCACGTCATGGATGAGAAATTCGATGTACCGGTCGGACGGCATTCCGCGGGAGGCGGTTTTGTGCCGCGCGATCCAGCCGAGAAACGCTGCACATTTTTTGGAAAGGGGATGTTCGGGGTCCGCAGCCGCCGCTTCGCACGCCATGTAGAGGGGCATATCCGAGTCCTCGGACACGGCGGAGAGCTTCCGCAGCTCCACGAGGTCGCTCACGGTGAAGCCGAACACGGGGGATCGCATCGCACCTGCCGCCGGAATGTCGCGGAGCGGGTTGTCCACGATGTTCAGAAGGCACATCAGAAGCTGTACGGATGCGTAGGATGTGACCGGACGGGCGGTCTTCATGCGGACGGGGATGCCGTATTCCGCGAGGGCGGATTCATAATCGGCGGCGGCAGACATCGCACTGCGCGGCGACGGACTGCGGAGAATGATCGCAATATCGGATGCCCGCAGAACCGCCGAACCGTCGGGAGAGTATTTCCCGATCATGTCGCGGATGCGGCGGGCGATGTACACCGCTTCGGGGTTGATCTTGCGGGTACGGGGATCGTCGTCGGCATCGTCGTCCCCGGCTTTTTTTCGCGGACAGCCGATCAGACAGACTTCGACGGGCTCCGCCGCCGGTTCGGTCTTGGCGTGAATGAGCGCGTCGCCGGTATCGTAGGGGATGCCGCCGTGGGGGAGCGTGTAGTCGGATACCATGTTGACAAAGCGTACGACGGGATTGTCACAGCGGAAATTTTCGCTCATGAAGAGGGCGTTTCCGGCGTCGGGCGAAAATTCCGGTGCTTCTGCCGGGGACGCGGGATCGAGAACCGGCCATGCACGGCGGTATTCCGAGAAAACGGCGGGTTCGGCACCGCGGAAACGGTAGATCGACTGCTTGATATCGCCGACCATGAAGCGGACGCTCGACTCCGAAAGCGCGCGGAAAATGCGGTCCTGCACGCGGTTGGTGTCCTGGTATTCGTCGATGAAGAGGTATTTGTAGCGGCTTCCGACTTCGCGTGCGGCGTTGGTCGGCGTGCCGTCGGGGGCGATGAAGAGCCGGATGGCGAGGGTTTCGAGGTCGCTGTATTCCAGAGCGGACGCGGCGCGTTTGCGGCGTTCCAGCTCGCGGAAGTACGCGCCGATCACGTCCTTTGCACAGCGCAGAACGGCGGCGGTACGGTGCGCGGAGAGGCGGATCTCGTCGTCCGTGAAGGCGAAAAAGTCGCCGGACAGCCGTTCGATGTCGGCTTTCAGACGATCGCGGTGGAACTTGAACCGGTCGGAGGATTCACAGGCATCCTTGGATAATAAGCGGCCGAGCGAGGGCGGCGCATACGATGCAAACACGGCGCGGAGTTCGTCATACGGCGCGGAAACGAGGGCGGAAGCCACCCGTTCGAGCCACTCGATTGTGTAATGCAGGACAGGTGCGTAGGCTTTCTCAACTTTGGGATAAGCTGGGAATTCCTCCGCGCACTCCGAAAAGATTTTGAAATAATGTTTGGTTAGATTTTCCAGCAATCCGCGCAGAACCGCGCCGTGGGGAGAATCCATGACGTTGTCGGCGGCTGCATCCAGTTCGTCGGCGTAACGTTCGAGAGAGGACTCGTCCTCCGCTGCCGCCACGAGCGATTCCGCGATCCGGAGCAGTTCCTCGTCCAGTGCGGCACTGTCCCGCGCCTGACCGATAACATCCGCCAGTTCCGCGAAGGATACGGCGGCTTTTTCTTCACTTTCATTTTGTGAGTGTCTGTCTTTTTGTGAGAATCCTTCGTTTCGTGAGAAAAAATCATCCACGACATCCCGCATGGCGGCGGTTTTCAGCGCACGGATGGTGGAAACGTCGGCAATCCGGTAATCCGGAGACAGCCCCAGCGACGGAAAATAGGGGCGCAGCGACTTATATAAGAAGGAATGAATCGTTGAAATGTCTGCGGAGGGAAGCGCGGCAAGATGACGGCCGACGCGATGTCCTTCGGCGGACAGTTCACGCAGACGTCTGGAGATGCGCGACCGCATTTCGGCGGCGGCAGCACGGGTATAGGTAACAATCAGCATCTCGGACAGCTCGGCGCGGTCGGAAATGAGCAGTTCGGCGATGCGTCCGGTGAGCGCGGCGGTCTTACCGCTCCCGGCAGCGGCGGATAACAGGAGGTTTCCGTCCCCGAAAAAGACGGCTCGTTCCTGTGCGGGCGTATATTTCATGAAAAAACTCCGTAATACAATAAATGGGTGCATGAGTGCATACACCCTGAAACAATAAGAACAAATGTTTGTGCATTCAAAAATGCGATGGGTGTATATGCGGGTGCATAAAAAACAATCTAAAAAGAACAAATGTTCAAAAAGCAAAGAGAGAAAATCCGCTTCAAAAATACAATTATTTGATTTCTGTTCCCGCAGGGAACGGAAATCTTCCATTTCTTTTCACTTTTCTCTCTTCACTCTTCTCTCTATTTTACCCGACAGATCATCTGATTGCTGCAGAATTCGCACGGCAGGCGTCCGCCGCGCATTCTCGGTACCGCATGAGCGATGCCGGACGTGATTGCCGTGGCAATGCCGGAGATGGTGTCGGAGAGTTCGCGGTAGAGCTGGCCGAATTCCTCCAGCGTGGCAAGTGCCGCCGTGGATCGGATTTCGCCGGCTTTGGTTTTCTTCACGGGGATGTATTCGCCGGTCAGACCGTGATCCATCGCGTCGAGGATTTCCTCGTCGGCGAGGAAAATTCCGCTCCGTCCGATGGTTTTGATGACAAGTTCGCGGGCTTCGTCGGCGGTCAGCCAGTTGTCCGACAGTCCGCTGCCCGGACGTGCCGAGAAGTAAACCGCGCCGCCGGGGAGAAGTTCGCCCGGTTTCGCAATGCCGGGAATGCCCGATTTCCAGACGGAGAACAGATAAATCAGAAGCTGCACGCCGATCCCCTGCTTCACATCGTCGAGGGAGAAGGTCTTGGAACCGGTCTTATAGTCCACAATCCGGACATAGGACTGTCCGTCGGCGGCACGGTACACGTCCACGCGGTCGGCGATCCCGCGCAGAACGACCTCGAATCCGTCTTCCGTGACGAATTTCACCGGCGCAACGGCGCGCTGTCCGTCTCCGGAATCCACGCCGATCGGGAGTTCGTACGCGGCAGGCGTGAATCCGCTCTGGGCGATTTCGCGGAGGATCGCTTCAAGGAACACCAGCACCGAGCGGCGTAGACGGATGAACAGATATTCCAGCCGTGCGTCGAGCCGCACATCGTCGGGAACGATCGTTTTCAGCTCGTCCGAGGGAACGCCGCTGTCCGGTTCCTCCGTTTGCAGCCGGACGAGATCCCACATCCCCGACTGTTTTGCGAGACGGCGGAGGTAATCCCCGATGCAGCGGTCCGCACGCTGTTCGATTTCCTCGCGGGACATCGAAGGCAGATCAGCGTCCGGCGGAAGATCGCGGAAGAATTTTTCAAGAATTTCATGGATGAACACGCCGACGTCGGGGGTGGAAATGTCCGCTTTGGCGGTGTCCTTCAGCTTCATTTTATATTTGCACCAGTACAGGAACGGGCAGTCGATGAAGGTTTCGATCCGCGCCTGCGTGAGATTGATGCGCCGTCTGGGGAAATCTTTGGAGTTTTCCACAGGATGATTTTCCGTTTCCGCAGATTCCGGGAAGGCTTCATCCAGATTTGCTTCGGTTTCGTCGGCAAGGCGAACCAGTTCCCGGGCGGCGGTCAGCGGAACGTCATGGAGCTGTGTTTCCGTTTCGCGGGCAAGACGTTCGAGAAGATCGTGTTCTTTTCCGCCGCCGTGACGGCGGGACAGAAGATAATCGGCGGACGACGGATGATAAAGCACATCCGAGAGAGGTTTCGCGCCGAACGAGGTCACGCGGTCACTGCCGAGAATCGTTGCAACGCGGGACGCGCCTTCCGACAACGCCGTGTCGCCGGTGACGGGAGCGAGGATGTAGAGTTTTTCGGTTGCGGCGGCGGCGGTGCGGTAATACATGAAATATTCTCTTGCGGTGCGGAGTTTGAGGTCGGGCGTGGCGATGTCAAGACCGATGGTTTCCAGCCGGACGCGGTCGCTGTCCGAGAAAAACGTGCCGTCGTCGGTGGGATTTCCGGGGAATTCCCCTTCGGTGGAGCCGAGCAGAATCACACATCGGACTTCGTCGAAGCGTACACCTGCGGCACTGCCGAGAACCACTTCGTCGATGCCGGTCGGAATCGTGCCGACGTCCATGGAGGCGGCGACGCGCTGGAACAGGCCGGAAAACCGTCCCGCGTCGAGGGTCACGCCGTCGAGCATCGTTACCATCCGGTCGAGGATTTCGCAGACGGACTGCCATCCCGCGCCGATTTTTTCCGCTTCGGCGGGCATTCCGTGAGCGCGGTATTCGTCGGCGGTTCGTTCAAGCGCGGCCTCCAGACCGATGGCTTCCGCGAAATATACAATGGCTTCGCAGATCGTGCGGACATCGGCGGGGGTATTTTTTCCGTCCTTTTCAAAGACGGAGAGAAAATCGGCGAGCGGCGGAATCAGCTTGGCGCGTGCGCGGTTGGCGATTTCCAGCATCCGTTCGGCGCGCAGCGTACGCTCGGTTTTGTACCCGTCGGGGTTCATCGACCAGCCTTCCTCGCTCGTGTACATCCGTTTGCCGCGGATGTTCCACGTTTCGGTGTACAGCTCGAAAACGTCGCTTTCATATTCGTCGAGCGGGGTCAGACCGGTTTTTATCATGCGGATGAGGTCGCGGCGCATCCATCCGGACGACTGCACGCCGAGCGCGGACAGAATCAGCCGGACGGCGGGAGAGGAGGACACGCTGCCGGGTTCGGAGATGAAACAGCGGATGCCGTGTGCGCGGAGAGCCGCGTCGGTGATGCCTTCCAGTTTTTTGATATCGCGCGCCACAACGGCAATGTCGCTGCACCGATAGCCCTCGCGCAGAAGACGGTCGATCAGGGAAGCGCAGGCTTCGGCTTCGTCAAACCGGTCGGCGCAGCGGATGATTTCGACATTTCCGATGCCGTCAAGTTCCGCCGGATCGGGCGGCGTTGTTCCGGTACCGTAATCGAACAGATACCGTTCGACGGCGGCAAGCGCGGAGCCGGGTCTGTGGCGCAGGTCGGTTTCGAGGGAGATTCGGTTGACTTCGCGTCCGGCGCGTGCGGCGATGCGGAGCGCAGTCTTATAAAATTCGCGTACCTCGGCAAACTGGAGTTCGTCGTCGGACGGCGTACCGGGGCAGGCGAATGTAACGGTCACGTCGTCGGTCTGACGGATGATCTGTTCGAGGATGCGTTCTTCGGCGCGGGTGAGGGAGAAAAACGAGTCGATAAAGACGGATTTTCCACGAAAATAGGGATGATCGCGCAAAGTCACGGCGAGATTGTCGAGCAGGTCGCCGCGGTCGATGTATTCTTCATGGAGGAGCGTGTTGTAAGCGGCGTAAACGAGAACGGCATCGCGCAGACGGGCGGTCAGGGAAGCGTCGGTCGTCTCCAGCTTTTCCAGCGCGGCTTCCGCGTCGGACGGAGAGATGCCGCTTCCCTTGAGTTCGTCGAGTGCACGGAGAAGGTGGGAGATGTTGCGGTCCTCACGTCCTCCGGCGGTTTTGTTGTAGACAGTCATGCCGCCCCAGACGGAAAGCATGGCACGCCAGACGATGAGCATCCGGCTGCCTTCGTCCACGACGGTGTCGGCAAGCCCTCCGAATTCGCGGAAAACGGAGTTGGCGAGACGGGTGAAGTTGGTGATCTCGAGCCGTAAATACGCGGATTCCGGGAGAGCCTCGGCAATGCGCGTTTCCCAGACCACGGTCTGCTGTTCGGGAACGATCAGCACAATATCGCGCTCGGTCTCCGCCGCTGTCCGTTTGATCCGTTCGACAACAGCGGTGGATTTCCCCGTCCCGCTGCGTCCGGTAATATAATTGAGCATTTTTTGTACCTGTTTTATGTTAATAATAAGCGGGGAAAACTTTTTTGGAAAAAAGTTTTCCCCGCACCCCTTTCAAAAAACTTCAAACAGAATGGGATAACAACGTGCAGTGCGGATTTGGGAATACCCAACCGGCTGTGCAGCGTACAGAAATTTCAGGTATTTCGGATTTGCACCCAACCTTGCCAATCCATTTGTTTGAAAGTTTTTGAAGAGGGGGGCGGGGAGAAACTTTTTCAAAAAAGTTTCTCCCCGCAAAATCTTATTCATCAATCTTCGCAATAACGACCTTGCCGGTGCTGTCGGTCCAGTCGAAGGTGTCGTAGGGTGAGACGAAGCGGTCGCCGACGGACATGGCGAAGTGGACACCGGAGATGCCCGTGAAGCCGGTGGAGCCGGCCTTGCCGATGACGGTGCCGCGTTCGACCTTGTCGCCGACGGACGCGCTGACGGAACCGAGGTTGTAGTACCACGTTTTCAGACCGTAGCCGTGTTCGATGACGACGATGTTGCCGGTGTAGTCGAGCCATCCGGCGTAGACGACTTCGCCTGCGTTGGATGCGATGATGTCCGTACCGTCGCCGGCGTTGTAGTCAATGCCGTTGTTGCGGTAGGTCGGCGAGGTCGCGTCGTTGACGTAAATGTCACGTCCGAAGCCGCGCAGAAGCTGGAACCAGCCGTTCACCGGTTCGGCGAAGGAGCCGGAGAACATCCGGGTGGACGATGCCTTCGCACCGATTTCTCCGACCGCCTTTTCAAAGGCTTCGAGCGTCGTGTCGTTGCGGGTGGAGGCTACCGTCGCTGCCGGGATGGAGTAATAGGAAGACTTGATGCCGTCGTTTTCGATGGCGAGCGTCAGTTCCTTGGTCACTGCACCGTAGGAGAGGGTGACGGTGTACAGACCCGCAGCGGTTTCCGCATCAATCGGGAGAAGCGCGACGGCGTAATCGCCTTCCATGTAGAAGGTCGGCTTGTAGGTGCTTGCCATCGTGGAGGTATAGGTGATATTTTCGGGGATGGAAACGTTCGTCGCCGTGATCGTGACAAACCGTCCCGCATCCACGGTGTTCATGCCGAGATAGAATTCCGCAGGCGCGGTGACATAGGAGAGGAAGGAATAATCCAGCTCGCCGCAGAAGGTGCGGGAGGAGTCTTCGTACCATTTTGCTACCACGTCAACCGTTACCTGACCGAGACCGTCGAAACGGAAGTCGCCCATGTTGCCGTACATATCGTCGAAGATGACGGAGCCGTCCGCGCCGGTGACATAGACACGGCAGTAGTCGGGTTCCATGTCGAACTTGAGATCTAGACCGCCTTCGAGTTCATAGCGTTCGGCGGTGTCCGCCACGAGACCGGTCACATCGCTGTCCACATATTCGCCGGTGTAGTTTTTGTACTGCCATACGGCGGTGTCGGGCGTGACGGAGTAGGTACCGGAAAGGGTGAGATTGGGCATCGCGGACATTTCGTAAAGGCTTTCGGCATACTCGGTCTTGATGAAGACTTCGGCGTCCGCTTCGGCCATTTTGTACGCCTGACCGTTGGGATCGCGGAAGTAGTTGGTGGTGGGATCGGAGGAGAAGTAGTAGTGATAAGTTTCGTCACGGACGTTGGAGGAGATCGTTACCTTGTAGTAGTCCTCGGTCTGCAGGGTTTCGGGGAGAGAGGCGAGGGCAGTGGCGTTTTTCTTAGCCGTGATAAAGAAATCAATGAGCGTATCGGCGGTATCGCCTTCGGCTTCGCGGGTATAGCGGAAATTTTTTCCGTTGATATCGTCGATGGAGATCGAGACAGCGGTTTTATCGTCAACGGGGGCGTTCTGGGTGTTGTTGTAGCTGGCGTACGCTACCACGGAGGGAATAAAGCACGCGACGATGAGGAAGAGGAGGATAATTTTATTTTTCACGGCTTTTCACCTTTCTTTTTCATTCAATGATACATTTCGATACAGAATTATTATAACATACTTTCCATAGGGAAATCAATAGGTAAGAAAAAATGTCCGTTGGACATTTTTTCAAATTTTATGTCCCTACGCGGGACGGCGCACAAATGGAGTTCACGGAGTGAACTCCGTCAGTCGCCGCCCCTTTGTGAATTCCTGGCTTAGCGTTCGTGGGACTCGGCCTTGAGGCCTCAGACATACAGCGGTTTGCCCGCATTCATATCGTTAGGAAGAGACAAGATACAGTGTAAATCTGTCCAAATCGTAAGTTCACTACAAACAGCCGTGAGGAATACTTGAAATATCAGTTCCACTTTTCAGTAAAACAAAATCCCTGTTCTTCCGTGCGATTTGCTGAGTGCAAACTGCTGTATGTCTGAGCCCTTAAGGGCGAGTCCCCCGAACGATTTATAGAGCGGGGTGATTCACAAGAGGGCTTCGCTCCGGAAGTCCTCTTGTGCGCCGCCACGCGTAGTGGCATAAAATTGAAAAAAGTACCCGTCAGGGTACTTTTTTCTACCTTATAAGATAACTTTAGCCGAAACTTATCCTTCGATAAGTGCATTCACCTTCGCGCGAACGCCTTCCAGCCATGCCGCATCGTGCGGATACTGCGAGAACGTGATCCCGCGTTCGTAGCCTTCGCCAAGCTCGCCTTCAAGAGCTGCCATCACCGCTTCGCGGCCGCATTTTTCTTCCGCGAGATACATCGCGCGCATATCTGCCAATGCCATCGTGAAACCCTTCAGGTGCAGGGTTTCGTACGGCTGTCCCTTCGGTCCCGGGTAGACCGAGAAGCAGTCGCCCGCCGGTACGAAATAGTCGCCGTCCGTGATCGCATACGGATCAATCGCGTGGGTCGAGCCCTGCGCGTACCAGAAGTTGTAGCCCCACTGCAGGAAGCCTGCAATCCTGTACTTCCAGAACTGCGTGCCGATTACGCGGGTTCTTGCCGTCGGCATGGCAAGGAACCGGTTCGAAACATCGTTGCCCTGTCCGCAGCAGTAGTATGTCCACAGATTCGGAACATTCGCTTCCAGGAAGGGATCGATATGGTTGTTCGCCGGGATCGGATTCTGCACCGCACCGGTCTTGTAGAATTCAAAGTTCGACAGTGCGTCCATGACAACGTAGCCTTCGAGAAGGTCGGCGATCTGTTCGCGTGCCGCACGATAGGGTTCCAGATGGTCGATGGACGGTTCGTCGGAGATGTGGAACAGGATGTTCTTCTTGTCTACGCCGAGTTCTTCCATCTTCGCGCAGAATGCGGTCAGGAAGGCGCGGAGGAACGTCCGGTATTCGTCGGAGAGGGAGTCGGTTTCCCAGCCGAACAGACGCTTGTATTCGCCGTTTTCATCATAACCCATGACCTTCGGCGCGTGACCGGCACCCCACTGGGTATAGAGATGGGCAACTTCATAGTTTTCAACGCCGCATTCACGGGCGGTCTTTACCCAGCGTTCCACGCCGTCCATGCTGAATTCCCAGCCGTCAGCCGTCTTGCGGACTTCCACAAGCTGTGTGGTCGGACGTTCGCCGCCGACTGCCGTGTCGAGCGGAGGAGTGAAAACGGGCATGAGAATCGTGTTGATGCCGTTGTCAACGGCGGTCTTCATGAAGTTTGCGATGTAGTCCCAGTGCTTGTCCGAGAAGGTTTCCAGATCGTAGTAAACTGCGATGCAGTCGCAGTGGAACCACTGGGTCACGATGAAGTTCTGTGCCGGGAGTTCCGCCGCGATGACGTGGAGGGTCAGCGTCGCTTCGGCAGCCGTATCCGCGCCGGACATGAACTTGATGGTGATCGGATAATCGCCGCCGGCGAGGTCAGCGGGAACCTTGACGGTGACGAACAGGGATTTCAGCTCGCCGTAGGTGACAAATACGGGTGCGCCGGGCTTTGCGGGGATGAGCAGGTCGGGGAACATCCCGGGTTCCTTGCGGAGATAGTTGTCGTCCGCCCAACGGTAGCAGGGAACACGGACGGGAACCTGTTCGACCTTGGCAACGGTCACATACTCCGCAAGAGGTGAGTCCACCGCGAGGGAGCAGACCGCTTTCGGATGATGTCCGGGATCGTCGGACGTATAGGCGATCTCGAAGCAGAATTCTTCCCCGCGCAGAGCGGAGCCGCAGGAAATCGCGTTCTTGGAGTCATACGATTCGTCCATGAAGCACTTTTCCATCGCGGAGATGGGTTTCATCAAGATAGGCATAATAAACCTCCGGAAATATATTCGGGCTAAGGACTAAGGGCTAATGGTGAATGACTTAGACAAAATTTTAGGTCTGTCGGCTGACATTTGGTCAGGACATAGTCATTCACCATTCACCTTTCGCCATTAGCCAATTAATCTGTCAATGATTTCGGCGTACGAAATGCCGTGATGGATCATCATTTTCGGGTACATGGAGATGGGCGTGAAGCCGGGAAGTGTGTTGATTTCGTTGAAAACGAATTCGCCGTTCTTGCGGAGGAAGAAGTCTACGCGGGAGTAGCCGCGGCAGTCGAGTGCCTTGAAAATGGCGAGGGCTTTGTCGCGGACTTCCTGCTGCTTTTCTTCGGAAAGGCGTGCCGGGAGATAGTAGGACGACGCGTCGCTGACGTACTTGGTTTCGTAGTCGTAGAATTCGCTGGAGCCGACGTCGATTTCGGCCGGGCCTGCGACGGTGTACTTACCGTTTTCTTCGAGGACGGCGACTTCCAGTTCGGGACCGCCGATACATTCTTCCACGAGAACTTTCGTGTCTTCCGCGAAGGCAACGAACATGGCTTTGTTGAACGCAGCCGCGGTTTTTACCTTGGATGCACCGACGGAAGAACCCGCGCGGGAGGGCTTGACGAACATCGGATAGCCGAATTTGCGTTCGCAGCGGCGGCGGAGGTCGGCGATTTCGGGCGTTTCTTCGTTTTCCTTCACGGGACAGTCTGCCGCGTCCGCAACGATGGTCCATGCCTGACGGATGCCGGTTTCCGCGTCCACGATTGCCTTGGTGATGGCTTTGTCCATGCAGACGGCGGAGGAAGCGCAGTCGCATCCCGCAACGGAAATGCCCGCAACGGCGAACATCCCCTGCATGGTACCGTCTTCGCAGAATTTGCCGTGGATCATCGGGAGAACGCGGTCAACGTGGATGCGTTCGATTTCACCGTTCCGGAAAACGATCAGTCCGCCGCCGGTGAGGTCGAGGGATACGGGATATTTTTCGCCGTCGATCCAGGTGCCGTCCGCAATTTTTTCATTGGTATCGCAGTAATACCAGAACTGGCCTTCACGGGTGATGCCGAGCTTGACGATGTTGTATTTTTCGGTATTGATATTGGTGAGCGCGCCGTACGCGGAGGAGAGGGAGACTTCATATTCGGAGGACTTGCCGCCGAAGAGAACAGCAACAGTTTTCATGATAATACCTTTCAAAAAAGACTAATGGCTAATGGTGAATGGTGAAGGACTAAGGTGAAATTTTATGTCTGTCGGCTGACGGGAGGTTTGGATAATAGCTATTCACTCTTAGTTCTTAGTTATTAGCTGTCGAATTCATGCGGAGCATGTATTCGACCGAGTCGCGCATCGCCTGCCAGCTCGCGTTGATGACGTCGCTTGACACGCCGATGGTGCGCCAGACGGACACGCCGTCCGTGGATTCGATGGATACGCGTACCGCCGACGCGGTTGCGTTGGAGTCCAGCACGCGGACGCGGTAGTCCGTCAGCCGCATATCCGCGATTTCCGGATAGAAACGGAGAAGTGCGCGGCGCAGGGCTTCGTCGATGGCGTTGACCGGACCGTTTCCTTCGCCTGCGGTGAGTTCGTCCCGGCCTCCGACCGAGATTTTGATGACTGCCGACGCGCCCATGTCCGCATTGTTCTGCGAATCCACGATGACTTTCAGGCTGATGAGGTTGAAATACCGCTTCCGCTGTCCGAGGGCTTCGTCGATCAGCAGAACGAGGGATGCGCCTGCGTCCTCGTAGGCAAACCCGGCGGCTTCCCGTTCGCGGATGAGCGCGGCGGTACGGATCACGCCGTCGTCGTCCTTACGGAAATCGCGGTCGGGCATATATGCGCGCATTTTGTCGATGACCGCCGCACGTCCGGAGAGGCCGCTGACGACGATGTTCCGCCGGTTGCCGACCGCTTCGGGGGTGATATGTTCGAACGCGCGCGGTGCTTTCGACACACCGTCGATGTGTGCGCCCGCCTTATGGGTGAAGGCGTATCCGCCGACGAACGGTTCGTTTTCGTCGAACAGGAGATTTCCGGCTTCGTTGACGCTTCGCGCGGTGCGGGAGAGATTTTTGAGGTTCTCGCCGATGCAGTCGAAGCCGAGCTTGAGCTGGAGAACGGGGATGATGGTATTGAGGTTGGCATTGCCGCAGCGTTCACCGATGCCGGAGATCGTCCCCTGCACCTGCGTCACGCCGGACAGAACCGCCGCAACGGAGCCGGAAACCGCCATGCCGAGGTCGTTGTGGCAGTGGATGCCGATGTTTTTATGTTTTTTCGTAACGGCGGCGCAGACCATGCCGATGACATCGGGGAGCATACCGCCGTTGGTGTCGCAGAGAACGACGCGCGAAGCTCCTGCCAGAAACGCAGTATCAACGACGCTCATGGCGTAAACGGGATTGTCGGCGTAGCCGTCAAAGAAATGCTCCGCGTCGAAGATAACTTCCTTCCCGGACGATTTCACGAAGGAGATGCTGTCGTAGATCATGCGGAGATTTTCGCCGCCGGTAGTTTTGAGAACATCCGTGACCTGATAGTCCCATGCCTTGCCGTACAGGACGGCGGCGGGAACCCGGCATTCGGCGATGGCACGGAGCGCGGGATTGTCGGCGGCACATTCGCCGGTACGGCAGGTCTGCCCGAAGACGGCGAGCTTCGCATTTTCAAGAGATATGTCCGCGAGGGTATCAAAAAATGCGTGTTTCGCGGGATCATCGGTCATCATGCCGGCTTCAATATAGGATACGCCCAGTTTGTCGAGCGCGTGAATGACGCGGAGCTTGTCGTCCGTGGAGAACTCCACGCCCGCGCCCTGTTCCCCGTCGCGCAGGGTCGTGTCAAAGATTTCGATTTTCATATCAATAAAAAAATACGGGCTAATGGCTAAAGGTGAATGGTGAATGACTGGGCTGAATTTCAAGTCTGTCGGCTGACGGTAAGTTCGGATATAGTCCTTCACCATTCACCCTTAGTCCTTAGTCTTCTTATTTGCGTTCGTCCACTTATTTACTGCATTAAGATACGCTTTGATGGATGCTTTGATAACGTCGGTCGATACGCCGCGGCCGGTGTAGACGGAATTATCTTCCGCTTTCAGCCGGACTCTTGCTTCGCCGAGCGCGTCTGTGCCTTCCGTTACGGCAGTGATTCCGTAGGAAATGAGAACCGTGTTTTCCGCACCGGCAATGCGTTTGATGGCGTTGAACGCCGCGTCGATCGGACCTTCGCCGGGAGCGGCTTCCGTGACTTCATACGGTTCGCTGTCGCCGACGGTGACTTTCAGCGTGACGAGTGCCATCGCCTTGATGTGGTTGCCCGACTGAATCTGGAACGTGGAGAGGTAATACCGTCCTTCCAGCGAGTCGAGGTATTCGCCGACGATGGCGCGCACGTCTTCGTCGGTGATGACGGACTTTTTGTCCGCGATTTCCTTGAATCGGGTGAACGCCGCGTCGATTCCTTCGGGAGTGAGGGAATAACCCATCGCTTTGACCCGTTCCGCGAAGGCATGGCGGCCGCTGAGTTTGCCGAGGACGATGGTGTCCGCGCTGTTCAGACCGATGGAGGCGGGGTCCATGATTTCGTAGGTCGTGCGGGCGTTCATCACGCCGTGCTGGTGGATGCCGCTTGCGTGGGAGAAGGCGTTTGCACCGACGACGGCTTTGTTCGGCGAGATCGGGATGCCCGAAATGGACGCGACAAGGCGGCTGGTTTCGGTGATTTCGCGGGTATGGATGCGGTGGAACGCGCCGATCACGTCGTGCCGGACGGTCAGTGCCATGACGACTTCCTCAAACGGGGCGTTGCCTGCGCGTTCGCCGAGGCCGTTGATCGTGCATTCGATCTGGGTCGCGCCTGCCTGAACGGCGGCAATGCTGTTGGCGGCGGCGAGACCGAGGTCGTTGTGGCAGTGAACGGACAGTTCGTACCGTCCCTTGACCGCCTGACGGATGGCGCGGAGGATATCCGTGAACTCATCCGGGGTGGTATAGCCGACGGTATCGGGAATATTGATAATTGATGCGCCCGCGTTTACCGCGCATTCGACCGCCTGACAGAGGAATCCGAGGTCGGTGCGGGTGGCATCTTCGGCGGAAAACTCGATTTCATCGGCGATATTTTTGCTTTTTGCGTAGGTGACGCACTGATAAATCCGCGCAAGCACCTGTTCGCGGGTCATGTGGAGCTTGTTTTCGAGATGGATGTCGCTGGTGGCGATGAAGACATGGAGCCGCTTCCGTTTTGCCGTTTCGATGGCGGAGAGGGCGGCGTCGATATCGCCGGTGGTCATGCGGGCAAGCGCGGAGACCGTGCAGGCATCGTCGTCCGCCATATCCTGTGCGACGGCGGAAACGGCGTCAAAATCGCCGGCAGACGACGCGGGGAACCCGGCTTCGATGATGTCGATTCCCATCCGGCGGAGCCGTTTGGCGATGTCGAGCTTCTGGGACGGGGTAAAATGCACGCCGGGTGTCTGTTCGCCGTCGCGCAGGGTTACGTCACAGAATTTAATGGTTCGATCCATAAAAACTCCTTTAGGACTAAGGACGAATGGTGAAGGGTGAATGACTATGGCTGGATTTGGGGTTTGTCGGCTGACGGGCGATCTGGCATAGTCATTCACCATTAGTTCTTAGCCATTAGCCTTTTTAACACCGCTCCGCGTGTGTTATTGCCGTAGTCCATGATTTTTTCGTGGGTCATGCCGTTGTTTGCGGCGATTTCGCGGACGGCGTCCGACTGTTTCCAGCCGTGTTCGAGAATCATGACTCCGTCCGGCGCGAGGTGATTTTTATAAAGTTCGATGATTTTTTCGAGGATGGACAGACCGTCGCCGCCGTCGGTGAGAGCGTGTTCCGGTTCGTACGCCAGCTCCGGTTCGAGGACGGTCATCTCATCCGCGGTTATGTATGGCGGGTTCGAGACGATTACGTCGAAGGTGACGGACGGGTCGAACAGGTCGGTGGTTGCGTCGCCGCAGACGAATGTACAGCGGTCGTTCAGACCGAGCGCGGTCAGATTGTCCTCTGCCGCACGGAGCGTTTCGGGGTACAGATCCACGGCAATGCCGTTGGCGGATGTCCGGTTTGCGAGGATAGCCGCCGCGATGCAGCCGGAGCCGGTGCAGAGATCAAGAATCCTGCCGTTTGCGGGGGTATGACGGATGGCGGCTTCGGCGATCAGCTCGGTGTCGGGGCGGGGGATGAGGGTATGCTCGTTTACGGCAAAGGGGAGTCCGTAGAACTCCCACTTTCCGATGATATATTGAAGAGGATAGCGTTCCGCACGTTTTCCGACCGCTTCCGCAAGGGCGGGGGAATCGAAATCCTCCATGGGATTGGCCAGCAGATACGACGCGGGTTTTCCGGTGACGTACGAAACGAGAAGGCGGGCTTCCGACCGTGCATCGGCGGGGTCAATGCCCGCGTCGGTTAGACGGCGGGTAATATCGAGGACGGTCATTCCGGCTTGTCCTCGGTTTTGTCGGATTCGGCATTGGCAGCGGATTCGTTCCAGAGGCTGCCGAATTCGTCGGGGATGGCGGTTTTCAGCGCAAGAAGTGCCACTTCGAGCTGGCTGTCGTCGGGTTCACGGGTGGTGATGCGCTGCATCCACAGGCCGGGAGCGGAGACGATTTTGGTAAAGGGATTGGAATGACCGCCGGCGTAGCGGATGAATTCGTAGCCGAGGCCGACGATGAGGGGAAGGATCAGAATTTTGGAGCCGAAGCGGATCCAGACGTTGTCCCATGTCAGGAACGAGTTGATGACGATGGAGAGAATGAGCATGACGAAAATGAAGCTGGTACCGCAGCGGGGATGGAATCTGGTGCATTTCCGCGCGTTTTCGGGGGTCAGCTCCATTCCGGCTTCAAAGCAGGCGACGGATTTATGTTCCGCGCCGTGGTACTCGTAGGTACGCCGGATATCGGGCATGAACGATACGCCCCAGACGTAGCCGACGAAGAGAGCCATGCGGATGAGGCCTTCCACGAAGGAGCGGAGCAGGGCATACTTGCCGATGAAGCCGCCGGTGAGGAAGTCGAGACCCTTTGCGCCGAAGGTGGGGAGCAGGAGGAAGAGTCCGACGCCGAGCGCAAGACCGAGCACCATGCCGATGGCGGAAATGATGGGCATGAGCTTATCGCCGCACTTTTCGAGGAGCCACTTTTCGAATTTGGTTTCGGGCTCGTCGAGGTCAACGCCCTGCATTTCGGCGGACTTGGTGAGCATATCCATACTGAGTTTGAGCTGTTCGACCATGCTGACGCATCCGCGGATGATGGGCAGGTCGCAGACCTTATGCTTCTTCCGGAGAGAGACAAAAATCGAATTGTCAACGGCGATCTTCCCGTCGGGCATCCGCACAGCAAGACTGCACCGCTCATGGGACTTCATCATAACGCCTTCCAGCACGGCCTGTCCGCCGACGATGCCGCACCGGGGATCCGCCGGGATTTTGTTTTCTTTGTTTTTTGCCATTTTGTTTCCTTCTTGATTCTATGTGCATAATTTGCCGCTTACATTATAGCACACAATGCGCGGGGATTCAAGGGGAGGTTTGGTTCTTGGGGAAACCTTTTTGAGGAAAAGGTTTCCCCAAACCCCTTCCAAAACCTTTTTGGACTGCGGTAGCCGGTTTGGTACAGCAGATTTTTTGTTTTATGGGGGGATTTTCTTGGGTGCCTGCGCTGACATATAGTTGATCCCATCCGCTGACATGATGTTGGTTTGAAATTCCATGAAAATTATAACGGGGAAGTCAGGCTCCGCCAAGACCCTGACTTCCGTTGCCGGAAGGGATACGGTGATGAGGTGCGTCGCGTCAAAATTCAGCTACATAAAGGAATCTCCCGCACTCCTTGGCTGACGCCGTTCGTGCTTTTCGAAGAAAACTGTATGTCAGCCAACCAAACGAACGCAAAGCGCGGACGGCGGGCGAGCCAAGACGCGCGGAAAACCAATAAAATGTAGCTGAATTCAAAAGTGGCGTATTGTATCATGCAGTTTCTGCATGGCGCGGGAAGTCAGGGTCTTGGCGGAGCCTGACTTCCCCAGAACGATTTTCGAAGAGATTCAAACCAGCCCCACGTCAACGGGCCGAACACTCTTAAACCGTACTCCACGGAGTTTTTCCATTTCCCCCTCCCCATCCTATCAGCCAAACAAACCGGCTACAACCGCCTAAAAAGGTTTTGGAGAGGGGTTTGGGGAGAACCTTTTCCTCAAAAAGGTTCTCCCCAAGAAATCCGCACGCTATTTATTTTGTAGCCTGTTCTGCCAAAGCCTTCGCCACGGCAGCAGTCAGCCGGTCGGCAGCATCGCGGACAGAGACGGGCATCCGTCTGTTGGATACACCGCCGGTTTCGAGGGACAGTACACCGCCGAAGCCCGTTTCCGCGAGAGCAGCAGTAAACGAAGACCAGTCGGACGTGCCGAGATAGGGGAGCTGGTGACGGTCGGCGCGCCCGTCGTTGTCGTGAACGTGCAGGGTGCGGAGATACGTTCCGGCAGTGCGGACGGCGTCGCCGAGATCGTGACCGTAGACGTTTGTGTGACCGGTGTCCAGACAGATGCCCGCGTTCGGGTGATTGACCAGCGCGACCGCTTCCGCGATTCTGTCCATCGTCGAGATGCGGTGCGCCGTCATCGGCATGTTTTCGAGACAGAGCGTCACGCCGTACTTCTCGCAGTCCGGCATGAGGGCTTTCATGAGTTCGACGGTCAGCGAGAGGGCAAAGTCTGCGTCTTCTTCCTGACCCCAGCCGTAGGGCATCTGCGGGTGGATGATGAGATACGGCGATCCCAGACAGTGACAGCCGTAGACCGCAAGACGCATATTGCCGAGCGTTTCCGCACGGTTTTCGGCGGTCGTGTCGTCCGTCGGCCACGGCCCGTGAACCTGCGATATTTCCAGACCTGCGGCTTCAGCGGCCGCGCGGACGGCTTTGCAGTGTTCTTCCATCGCGGCGGCATCCCGATAATACGGTGCCTTCGTGTCGGCAAGATCCTGATCGACCGCGTCGTAGCCCAGTTCGCGGATGCGGAGATAGCGTTTTTCAAGGGGAAGATAGCCGAATGAGCCGCTGGTGATTCCGATTTTCATGACGTGTATCCTTTCTGTATGGTTATTTCTTCAGCATCATCGCTGCGCGGAGAATCCCTGCCTGCGTTTTTCCGTCCGGGATTTCGCCCGCCATGATCTGCCGTACCGCTTCGTCCAGCGGAAGACGGAAGACTTCCAGAAATTCGTCGTCGTCGAGGTGCTGGTTTGTGAACGTCAGTCCGCGCGCGAGGAACATCCGGATGCGCTCGCCCATGATCGCGGGGGAGCCGTAGTAGTCGCCGAGGTCGATCAGTTCGCGTGCTTCCGCGCCGGTTTCTTCCCGGAGTTCGCGGCGGGCGGCGGATTCCCAGTTTTCACCCGGAAAATCGAGCTTTCCGGCGGGGATTTCCACTAAAATTTCACCGACGGCGTAGCGGTACTGGCGTTCGAGGATTACCTCGCCGTCGTCGGTTACGGGAACGACGCATACCGCGCCGATGTGTTTGACATATTCGCGGATGGCGGACGCGCCGTCGGGAAGTTCGACAGTGTCCTTGTACAGCGTGACGACCTTGCCGTCGTAGAGGAGGTCGGATGCGGTCTGTTTTTCGATCAGGTTCATGAGAAAAGCTCCGTTTCGTTTTTTCTTCATTATAAAACGAAACGGAGCCTTTGTCAATTTTTATTTGGCGTAAAGTTTTAACTTTTCCACGAGATGCCGGAAGCGTTCGTCGCCGCGGACGAAATCATAGCGGGGATGCGCGCAGGTTTCCAGCATCCACTGCGCCTGATTGTGTTCTTCCTGCCATGCGCCGCCGTCCGGAATGCCGCGCGCGAGAAGGGACGTGAGAACGTCGTCCTCCTTCATTGTGACGAATTCGACCGCAAATTCTGCCGCTTTTTCGAGGTGAGAGAGGGTCTGTTCATGGTCGCCGCGTTTCGCGTAAATGTCCGCGGAGGCGAGATGGGCGATTTTCGGGTACTGCGCGTGATAGAGATACCGTCCGTCGTCGAAGTACAGCGCGAACATAGCGATCTGCTTTTCGTAGATCCGCAGTTTTTCGTCGTCCGTGAAGACATCCGTCCCGTCGTCGTGCCTGCTTTCGGCGAGGTCGGTAAGATCACCGATCGAGTTGGTGAATTTGGAGAGAATGTCGTCCCGCTTGGTTTCGTACTGCTTCGTCCCGGAATAGAGAATGCACAGCATTTCCCGGCGCGTGAATCCTTCGGGGATACTTTCGGCGAGCTTCACGGCATCGTCGTACCGTCCGATTTCGGGATAGAGAAAGCACGCTGCTTCGACAGCTCTCGCGCGGATGGCGTCGTCGGTACATCCGGCGAGGATTTTGTCGAGATACGTCTCCATCTGGCGGCGGTATGCGGCGAGTTCTTCCGCACCTTCGCCGTCCTTCGGCGGACGTGCGCGGAGTTCGGCGACGAGAAATTCCATCAGCTTGAAGCTGTCGGGGAACTGCCGCAGACCGTCGCGGAGGAGGTCGATTGCTTCGTACCGGCGGCCTTCCTGCGAGATTATGAGAGCATTCTGATAGATTTCGTCAATTTTCTGCGCCTTGCTGTCCACGTCGATGCCGAGAAGAACATCCGCGCTGACTTCGAACAGATTGGCGAGCAGCGGAAGCTGGGAAATATCGGGAAGAACGCGCCCGCATTCCCACTGGGAAACGGCGGATGCGGAGAGATTCAGGTATTCGGCGAGCTGTTCCTGCGTGATGTCGCGTTCGCGGCGGAGCTGTTTGATGCGCTGACCGATCGTCATGGGGGATACCTCGTTTTTGTAAGATTCAAAACCGGTTCTGTTGGGAACAGTATACCGGATTTTTGCGGGAATTGCAAGAGAGCAGTTCAACGGCGGGGTGTAGTGAGGCTTATATTTTGGAAGTGCGGCAATAAAAACGTAAGTCCGATGGATGAACAAAAGGGAAAGCTGTACTCGTAGGGAGCGGCGCCCCCGTCATGTGTGTTGAATATTCACAAAAAGTTAAAAAAGTCGAACACCCGGACAAAAGTAGCGTAAAGAGCGCAGGAAATGAAGAAAAGTATAGTACCTGCATGTTTTCTCAGAAAAAATAACCTTCTTCGATGTATAGCAATCATACAGAAAAGCGTAAGCGATAAACGCAATAAGTCCCTGTGAAAAAACAGCGTTTTTCGAGGAACCGAACATCTTCTTGATTGTAAAATTCTGCTTCAGTTCTCTGAAAAATGTTTCGATTTTCCAGCGGAGTTTATACAAAGCAGCAATTTCCCGTCCGGAAAGATCCTGAATGTTGGTGCAAATCCGCACTCCTTCTCCTTTGGTATCCTGAAAAGACACAACACGGAACTGATGTTTCCGGCAGTGTGCGGGAATCGAATGGTCGTTTCCGATACAGCATAGAACATCCGTATACTCCTTGCTTTCCTCCGGAAACAGATTCGGAAATGGGATGCATTTGTTCAATTTCATATCATTTCGGATACGGATCGCAAATTCCTGTCCCGTTTCGTCCATAAGGCACATTTTCGCAACATTGAGATACCCACGGTCTGCAAGAAGACAGACTTCACGGTCATAATGTTTTTCCAGCATCGTGGAATCTCCGGTGTTGATCTCCGTCGGAATTACCATCGTCGGCATTCCGGTATCCGGCTGAAAGGAGACATGGAACTTCACACCGCTCTGGTCCTCCCGATACATTGCCCATTGGAACCGATTGTCTTTTTCAATGATTCGTGTCGAATCCACGACAGAAAGAATCCGCTGGAATTGGGGATTCAGAGCCCTCCGTTTTTGACGGTTCAGGCGTGACAGAACCCGTCGGCAGACTTCGGCATAGATTTCAAACGGAATTTCCGCTGCTTTTTTGCTGAACGTGGAGTAATTGATTTCGGGCAGACCGAGGAGGTTTTTCAGGCAGCAGAGTTCCCGATAGCTGCTCACTTCCATGATCGCTGCTCCAAGAAGGTACTGAAAGAAATGATATACCGTCAATTTTCGTCCGGTATCTTTATAGCCACACATTTCTGTAATTTCACGAACTTCTTTTTCGCTGATTACCTCTTGTATTATTCTTTGAATTGTGCTATAATCGTTCATGGA
>SVQN01000108.1 GCA_015065295.1 Oscillospiraceae bacterium | reverse complement strand
AAACCTTTTTAAGGAAAAGGTTTTCCCCGAACCCCTTTCCAAAACCTTTTCAGACTGGAAATGGACGTGGTTTATACGAAAACGAAAGAGGAACCTGGGAAAAGTTCCTCTTTTTTGATTCAGTTGACCGAGCGGCCGGTGTACGGAGTGTCGCCGTAGAATTTATCGGTCAGGGTACATCCCGACCAGTATCGGCGGAAATAATAGTAGTCGTCGCAGTAGCGGTTATAAAAATAGTCATAGACGGTGCGTTTTTCGAACAGCTTGAATCCGCTTTTTTCGGCGGTTCTGCGGGATGCCGGATTGTCCACATCCATGACCACGATCAGATAATCAATACCGTTTGTCCGACAGAATTCTTCGGCAAATGCTTCGGCAGCCTCCGCCGCATATCCGTTTCCGGTATGTTCCCCGAGCATCATCCAGCCGAGTTCGTATTCGTGCAGCATCTCAGATTTTCCGAAGGTCAGACAGCCGATCACTTCGCTGGTCTGCCGGTGTTCAATCGCATAGCACCGCCATGTATCCCGATCACCGTTTTCCTCCATGTTCCGGAATTCGCGGATATAATTCACGATATCCGTCGGCTGTACCTCCACATCCAGCAGATCGGGACAGTAATACATGACCTGCGGATCGGTTTTGATTCTATATAAAGCATCTGTGTCCGTCTCGCGGAAGGTACGGACAATCAGACGATCGGTTTCAATATACATGATTCCTCCTTTGCCGGAAGAGTCAGTCTGCCCTGTCCCTCCCGAGCATTGTTTTATGTTTTTTGTTTTCCATTTGATTTTCCTCCTTTCTGTCAGATTTGCATCTGCGATGCGGTTTTATTATAGCATATCTTTGGTTTCTGAGAAAGCATTTTTCTGAAAAATTCAAAAAATCCCTTGACAAAATCCGCTAACAGTGATATGATAACACCAAATGTAATGATCGGGAAGAAGTAGCTCTGCCCTCCCCTTCTCCAGAGAAATGACGGTCGGTGCGAGTCATGAAGAAGGCGGCGCGAATACATTCCGGGAGCAGTATACCGAACGTTTTTCAAGGACAAGTAGGCTGTACCGTGCGGCGAGCGTTAATCGTCAGGGCATTATGATGTGCCTGCTGAGGCTGTACCTGTGAGGGTGCGGCAAACTGAGGTGGTACCACGGAATTTTTCCGTCCTCTGCTTAATTTCTAAGCCGGGGACTTTTTATTTTGCCTTCCGGCAATTCAATACAAGAGGTTTTTCACAATGGTTATTACGGATTTACTCGAAAAAAACGCGAAACTTCATCCAGATGAAGTCGCACTCGTTGAGATCAACCCGGCGAACCAGCCGAATCCCAACACCACATGGCGCGAATTTTCCCTGATCGAAGCGACGCCCGGCGAAAAATACCGCCGAGAAATGACCTGGAAGGAATTCGACACCAAGGCAAACCGTTTCGCCAATCTGCTCATGACCCGTGGGGTCAAGAAGGGCGACAAGGTTGCGATCCTTCTCATGAACTGTCTTGAATGGCTCCCCGTTTACTTCGGGATTCTCAAGACCGGTGCGCTGGCCGTTCCCATGAACTACCGTTACGCCAGCGACGAAATCAAGTACTGCGCGGAACTCGCGGACGTGTCCGTCCTCATCTTCGGGCCGGAATTCACCGAGCGTGTCGAAGCCGTTTACGAAGAACTTCCGCTCATCAAAAACCGTTTCTTCGTCGGTGCGGACTGCCCGGATTTCGCGGACAGCTACGACCGTCTTGTAACCTACTGCTCCTCCATCGCTCCCGCTGTGGAATACGATGAGGACGACGACGCGGCGATCTACTTCTCCTCCGGTACGACCGGTTTCCCGAAGGCAATCCTGCACGCTCACCGCGCTCTTATTGCGGCTTGTCAGGTCGAACAGAATCACCATGGTCAGACCCGTGACGACGTGTTCCTCTGCATTCCGCCGCTTTACCACACCGGTGCGAAGATGCACTGGTTCGGCAGCCTTCTCTCCGGCAGCCGCGCAGTTATTCTGAAGGGGGTTACTCCCGAATGGATCCTCCGCGCCGTTTCCGAAGAACGCGCGACCATTGTATGGCTTCTCGTGCCGTGGGCGCAGGACATTCTTGATGCCATCGACCGCGGCGACATCAACCCCGACGAATACCGTCTCTCCCAGTGGAGACTCATGCACATCGGTGCACAGCCCGTTCCGCCGTCCCTCATCAAACGCTGGAAGGAACGCTTCCCGAACCATCAGTACGACACCAACTATGGTCTGTCCGAGTCCATCGGCCCCGGCTGCGTACACCTCGGCGTGGAAAACATCCACAAGGTCGGCGCGATCGGCGTTCCCGGCTACCTCTGGGAAGCGGAAATCGTGGCTCCCGACGGAACCAAGGTCACCGGCGACGAGGTCGGCGAACTGATTGTACGCGGTCCCGGCGTGATGAAGTGCTACTACAAGAATGAAGCGGCGTCCAACGAAATTCTCAAAGACGGCTGGCTCTACACCGGCGACATGGCGAAGCGCGACGAAGACGGCTTCATCTACCTCGTTGACCGTAAGAAGGACGTCATCATCACCGGCGGTGAAAACCTCTACCCGGTTCAGATCGAAGACTTCCTCCGCAAGAACGACAAGATCAAGGACGTTGCCGTCATCGGTCTCCCGCACGACCGTCTCGGCGAAATTGCGGCTGCGATCATCGAAATCAAGCCCGGCATGACCGCCACGGAAGACGAAATCAACGAATTCTGCCTCGACCTCCCGCGCTACAAGCGTCCCCGCAAGATCATCTTCGCGGACGTACCGCGCAACCCCACCGGCAAAATCGAAAAGCCGAAGCTCCGCGAAATCTACTGCGGCAAGCGTCTCGTCGAAGCACAAACGACAAAATAAGAGTGAATGTCCTCGGGGAAAACTTTTTTGAAAAAAAGTTTTCCCCGAACCCCTTTCAAAAAACTTGATACTGGAAAGGATGACAAAGTTGGTCTTAAATTTGAAGTATAGTACGGATTTTGCGGACGTTTTACAATCTCATGCGAAGCGGTATCCGCTGATGACGCCGTGCGACGCGGTCAAGCTGATCTATCAGGCGACGTTCGGCGTGGGACATCTGCTGGCGGATGAGAAAACTGTCCGCGCACGAATCGCGGAGGAAGAAAAAACAGTCGTTCCCGCTCCGGAATGTCCGCAGACAGAGGACATCGGCGGCGGATTTGCGCGGCTTTATCTGAACCGTGAGGAGTCCGCCGGTCGGATCGCTTCCCTGTTTCTGGACGCCGGTACCGTCGTCAGCGGGACGGAGGAAAAGTTTCTGGAACGTCTGGACATTCTGCGGAAACAGACCCGTGACGGCGTATTTCCGTTCGGCACGAACGCGCTGGAAACCTATCTGAGCGGTTATCTGGCGGACGGCATCCGGGTAGTGAGCCATAGTGAGGAATACCGCGCGGCGTATCGTCCGGCGTACCGGGTAGTTCGGCGGGACATGACGCTCCTGCTGCCGCTCTTTGCGGGGTTGGACGAAACAATTGCCCGGAACGGTCATGCGGTTCTCGTCATTGACGGATTCTGCGCGTCCGGAAAATCGACGCTGGCGGCACGGCTTGCGAATATTCTCGGCGCACGTCTGATTCACATGGACGACTTTTTCCTTCCCCCGTACAAGCGTACGCCGGAACGTTTTGCCGAACCGGGCGGAAACGTGGATTACGAACGTTTTTATGACGAAGTCGTCTGCCATTTGACGGACAATGTGCTGACCTACGGGGTATTCGACTGTTCGGAAATGGCGGTAACACACCATGCGGTTCTGCCGAAAACGCCCGTGACGATCATCGAAGGCGCGTACGCTCTGCATCCGCATTTCGGGAAGTATGCGGACATCCGTGCATTCATGGAGACGGACGAGGAAGAGCAGAAACGCCGGATTCTCGGACGGGACGGCGCGGAGATGCTCGGAATGTTTGAATCCCGCTGGATTCCGTTTGAACGGAAGTACGAAGCGGCGTTCGGCATCCGGGAATCCTGTACCTATCGGATTCTCACATAATGACAGCAAAAAAGCAGGAAATCCTGCTTTTTTCAATATGTAACTGTTTTCTTACGACGAATAGATACGGCCGACGGCGGAAACGGTGTTTTTCCGCTCAACAGTGCAGAACCGGCGGATGATATCCTGACGGGTGACGATTCCGATAAACGCACCGTAATCGTCGGTCACGGGGATGAAATTCTGGTGCATGGAACGTTCCAGCACCGTTTCCATATCGACGTCCACGGTCACGGCCGGATTCCGTTCCGGTTTGATAATTTCACGGATGCGGTAATTCTCACATTTGCGGATGCTGTCGATCTGTCCGGTTCGATCCACGAGGTGCCAGAGAAAATCGCCCTCGCTGACGCACCCGACGTACAGGCCGTCCTTCGTCAGCACCGGGATGGCCGCATAGCCGTGCGCGCGCATTTTTTCCAGTCCCTGACGGATCGTCCAGGTATCGAGCAGATATTGTACTTCGCTTTTGGGTTTCAGGAGCATGAGGATGTTCATACAAATTCCTCCGTTTTTCATTGCTGATAACAGTATACCATAAATTTGTGAGGGTTTTATTAACATTATATAATATTTACGGAAATTTCGGAGGATTTTTTGTGAAATTCAATTGAACAAAAAAAGGAACCTGCGCGAACAGATTCCTTTTTTGATTGGATTACTTCTTGTCCTTCATGACAACGTTGACATACTGGTAGGGGATTTCGATATTGAACTTGTCGAACGCCTTCTTGACGTCTTCCCACATATCGAAGTTGACTGTCCAGTAATTTTCAGCCGCACACCATACGCGGAGACGAACGGTCACGCCGGATGCACCGTGCGCGGTAACGAGAACCACCGGTTCGGGATCCTTCATAACCAGATCGTTCATCTGAGCGGCCGCAAGGAGAACCTTTCTGGTCAGGTCGAGGTCAGCGTCATAGGATACGCTGAAATCGAAGTCCAGACGGCGGACGGATTCGGTGGAAAGGTTGGTGATCGTGCTGCCGGCAAGAGTGGAGTTCGGAACGTGAATGTCCTGATTGTCCGGCGTGGTAACAAGAGTGTAGTAGATACCGATGTCCTTGACAACGCCGCTGATGTCGCCGCTGATGATGAAATCGCCGACGTGGAAGGGCTTGCAGAACATGAGGATGATGCCGCTTGCGATGTTGGAAAGGCCGCCCTGAAGAGCAAGACCGATCGCAAGACCGCAGGAACCGAGAACCGCGATCACGGAGGATTCCGGAACGCCGATGACGATGACAGCGGTAAGGATAACAACGAGCTTGAGAGCGATGCCGACAAAGTTTTCGATAAAGGTCTGGATGTTGACATCGAGCTTGGAGGTAAACTTCTTGACAAACTTAAGAAGAGTCTTGACAAGCGCAAAGCCGACGATGAGGATCACGGCTGCCAGCAGAACGCTGATGACAAACGAGATCAGGTACGTATTGATAAAGGTATTGAGCCATTCGAGAGGTGCGAAACCCATTTTGTTACTCCTTTTTTTAATAATAGAATGATTTACAGTTCATCGGGATGACGGGCGATAAGACGTTCGGCTTCATCCGCGCGGTCGGTCTGGCGGAGGAAGTCGCAGTAGGTCTTCAGCCAGCCGCGGGTATGATACGGGCCGCCTTCGCGCAGGACGGTCTGCATGGGGTCGATGCCGGTGCGGGAGGTGAGCATGGCGTTGTCAAACCATTCGAGCAGCATGTGCGCCGCCTTGTCGCATACATCAGGGTGTTCCGCCGCAACGTTGGTGGTTTCGTAGTAATCATCCGCCACATTGTACAGCATTTCACGCGGGAAGTTGTGATAGCCGTCGTGGTAGGTACGCATATAGAGCCAGTCGCCGAACCGGACGCTTCTCTGACAAACGTGCGCCATCTGGGAGAGGACGACGTAGTCGCGGGAAACGGGCGTACCGTCGCGGATGGTATCGGCGTAGCTGGTGCCGTCCCAGTTTTTCGCGGGTTCCAGACCGAACAGATCGGCGATGGTGGGACAGAGGTCGACGTTGTAGTGGAATTCGTTGTCGACAAGCCCGGCCTGTCCGCCCTTCCACTTGATAATCATGGGAATGCGGCAGGTAATATTGTCGGCGGTGGAATGTTCGGCATAGCTGTTCAGCTCGCCGATATTTTCGCCGTGGTCGGACGAAATGATGAAGCAGACATCGTCATACACGCCGGTTTCTCGGAGCGCGTCGAGGATTTTGCCGATGTGCATATCCATATAGGCGATGCCGCAGTCGTAGCCGTCCATGAGGGTACGGTAGTCGTTCATATCGCGGACTTCCATCGGCTGACGGGGATAACCGGGAAGGGGTGTATTGTTGTACATCCCGATTTCGCGGACGCCGTGCGGGGAGGCTTCCTTCCGCTGTGCGTCGATGATGTCCTGCGTCATCCAGGTATGCTCGAAGAAGTCGTCGCCCTCGAAGGGGTTGCCGAACTCGGCAGGGGTACGGTAGGTAGTATGCGGGTCCCACATATTGATATGGAGGAACCAGTTGTCGCGGTCG
>SVQN01000001.1 GCA_015065295.1 Oscillospiraceae bacterium | reverse complement strand
CGCGATTATCGAATCCTCCGAAATCGGAAAATGGGTCAACTTAATGTAAAAAACAATAACTCCAAGCAAAACATCCCACTGTGCCGAGGCAACGAGGTCGCGTACGATTTTCTCGTGATTTGTATCGCTCCCATTTGATGCACCGGAATTGCACAGACAATATCCATCCCATCCCCCTGCCCAAAAAGGTTTTTGGAAGGGGTTTGGGGAAACCCGAGTTTGCGAAGCAAATCTCGCTTCCTCAAAAAAAGGTTTCCCCAAGAAAAAATCAAAAATAATTATCCACAAAGGAGAAACAATATGAAAATTACAGTATGGAATGAGTTCGCTCATGAGAAGACGGATGAGGCCGTAAAGGCGATTTATCCGGACGGGATTCATATGTGTATTGCGCGCTTCCTCGAAGCTGCCGGCTATGAAGTCCGCACCGCGACCCTCGACGATCCGGAATGCGGCCTGACCGACGAAGTTCTCGATGATACCGATGTCCTCTTCTGGTGGGGTCACATGAGACACGGCGCGGTTCCGGACGAAGTTGTCAACCGCGTTGCGAAGAGAGTGTACGAAGGCATGGGCATGGTCGTTCTTCACTCCGGCCACGCGTCCAAGATCTTCCAGAAGCTCTGCGGCACGCCTTCCGGCGAACTGAAGTGGCGTGAATCCGGCGACAAGGAAATCCTCTGGGTTATCGAACAGGGTCACCCCGTCACCGAAGGCCTCGGCGAAAACATCATCCTCGAACACGAAGAAACCTACGGCGAACACTTCCTCGTTCCCCAGCCCGACGAACTCGTCTTCATCAGCTGGTTCTCCGGCGGCGAAGTCTTCCGCAGCGGCTGCACCTACAAGAGAGGCCGCGGCAAGATCTTCTACTTCCGTCCCGGTCACGAATCCGTTCCGACCTACCACAACCCGGAAATCCAGAAGGTCCTCATCAACGCAGCAAAATTCGTCTGCACCCCCAAGTCCAACTCCTACAAGTACGGCTGGGTTCCGCCGACGGTTGAATAATTGAAGTTTTTTCTCGGGGAAACCTTTTTTAAGGAAAAAGGTTTCAAGTTCGTGGGGACTACAAAGTAGTCTCCACGAATCTTGTCCGTACCCCTTCCAAAAACCTTTTTAACCTATGAAAAATGATTTTGATAAGTGCAGACTTGAAGAACGGAATAACAGAATTATTGATGCGGTGATTGCGAAAGCCGAACGGGTCTGTCCCGGGTCGCTGGCGATGATCGGGATTTACGGGTCGTTTATGACTGGTGATATCCATGAAAAATCCGATCTGGATTTGTTGATTCTGGTCAATGACGATGCTGGATTTCAGCTTTCGTCGGGATTTATTCAGGATGACCTCGGCGTGGGACATGATATCTACTGTACCACATGGCAAAACCTTGAAGAAAGCATACAGTACGATTATCCGCAGATTTCCAAACTCATGGATTCCAAAATTGTCTGGTGTGCGGATGAAACCTACCGTGAACGGCTGAACTCTCTCCGGAAATCGGTACGGGAACAGCTGGAATCGCCGTCTTATGCAAATGCCCTCGCACGCGCGGAGGAGCATCTGCGGCAGGCGGAGCATAATTTTGCGGAATCGCTGACCGCCTCTTCCCTGTCCGCCGCACGGGTTTGTGCCGCGCACATGATCTGGCATATACAGGGAACGCTTGCCGCGCTGAACCGGACGTACTTCCGTCTCGGAACGCGCCGCGCTTATGAAGAACTGTCCGCAATGGAAAAACGTCCGGAACCTCTGTGTGACCTCATCGGCGCGGTGGTCTCGGCGGATACGGAGGAATGTCTGCACAACGCACTCATCCATCTGCTCCGCGAAACCAAAACGACCGTTAAGACGGCATCCCGGGAATTTCACACGGTGCCGAAACAACCGGTTACACCGGAAACCATCGGCGGTACCTATGAGGAAATGTTCTCGAACTGGCGAAACAAAATGTACTTCGCTGCGGAAACCGGCGACCACTATCTGGCGTTCATGAGCATGAGCGCGATGAGCGGAATGCTTTCGTCTCTCTGCGCCGCTTACGATACCGCAGGCTCCTACGATGCTATGTCCGGATATGATCCGGATAACCTGTGGAAAACTGCGGAGTTTTTCGACCGGACAATGGATGCGTACCTCGCGGAATACCGAAAAGCCGGACTGGATGTGAAGCGGTACGCTGACATCGACGAATTTGTAAAGGAATACCTGAAATAATACGGAAAGGATGCCCTATGGTGTCCTTTTTTTGCAGAAAATTTTCTTGCAAATTCTTCTGCGGTATGCTACAATAGTATTATCAATTCTACATTCACGGAGGTTCCTCATGAAAGTTCTTGCCGCTGTTTTTGCTTTCCGTCTGCTCCTGATGGGAGATATGGGGTATACACCTGCTCCCGAAGAAATTCCGTTTTCCGAACCTGAACAGGTTACGGTTACGATTCATTCCGAAAATCCTTCGGAAACGGATAAATATCAGCTTTCCTTCGATCTTCCGGAAAACTGGGAATGGTTCGGCTCTGGTTCTATTACAACCGGTGACATCCCCTTCCGTGAAGCAGGAAAATTTGCGATAGAACGTTCGGAAACGTTCCCAATTTACAGTCCTGAACTGTTTCAGGGGTATTTCTATGGAATACCTGCCGAACAATCCTCTGGCATCCTTACCAATGGTCTTTCTTACATCAGCTTTTCCTCTTCTGTAACTGTGGAAGGGCCTCAGCTGACCGCTTCCCCGTACCGTTCCGGAAAACAGTATTATTACAATATTCTGCTTCCGGACAATAAAAATTATGCAAAAATTGTCTTCACTCTCTATGAAGAAGACCCCGACGATTATTTCACAACCCATCTTCAGCCGCTTCTTGACAGTATTGAGATCATCTCACTGGATTAACCTTGAAAAATCCTCCGGAATATGGTACAATGGTTTCAGAAAAATTTTGTACCTCCGGAGGTTTTTATTATGGAAAGAAGCATCACCCGCCTCGCTTACGGCTACAAATTCCGTCTCTTCCCCGAAGGAAGTGCCGACGAAGCCGTATACTCTCCCGCGTTTGACGATTCCGCGTGGGACACCGTCCGCGTTCCGCACGACTGGGCGGCATCCGGTGAATTCGCCGAACTCAACGACGCCAGCTACCGCGAAATCGCCGCCGATGGCATCACCCGTCCGATCGAACACAGCGGACGTACCGGCGCGCTCCCGATCGTAGGGCTCGGCGTTTACCGTCTCTGGATCGACCTTGCAAAGGAAGACAAAGGCAAGGCGATCACCCTCGAATTCGACGGCGTTATGTGGGATTCCCACATTTACGTCAACGGAAAGCACGCATTCTTCAACCACTTCGGCTACAAATCGTTCAGCGTGGACATTTCCGAATTCGCCAATTACGGCGAACCGACCCTTATCACCGTGGCAGCATCCGTTTACGAGGACTGCTCCCGCTGGTATCCGGGCGCGGGCATTTACCGCAACGTCTACCTCGTCAAGAAGGCACAGCAGCACATCAACTACAACGGCATCTGGCTCCGTCAGCTCGAAGCAGCCTGCGGACGTGCGACGTTTGAACTGTCCGTGGACTACACCGGTCCCGAAACGCTGAAATTCAAAGCGGACATTCTTGATCCGTCCGGCGAAAAGGCTGCGGAAGTCGCACATGGTACCTATCTCGGCGAACTGTCCGACCTGTTCACCATCCATGACGTGAAGCTCTGGGATATCGACAGTCCGAACCTCTACACCGCAAATATCACCCTTCTCGACGAAAACGACAATGCGCTCGACAATACTTCCGTGAAATTCGGTGCGCGCACCATCGAATTCACCTGTGACCACGGTTTCTTCCTCAACGGCCGTCATGTCAAGCTCAACGGGGTCTGCAACCACCACGACCTCGGTTCTCTCGGTGCGGCAGTCAACGTTGCGGCTCTCCGCCGTCAGCTCCGTCTCATGCGCGAAATGGGCGTGAACTCCATCCGTACCAGCCACAATCCGCCGTCGCCGGAACTGCTCGCTCTCTGTGACGAACTCGGCTTCGTGGTCATGGACGAATTCTTCGACGAATGGTACCTGCCGAAAATCTCCAACGGCTACGCGAAGTATTACCGCGAACACGCCGCCCAGGACGTAATCGACGTGATCCGCCGCGACCGCAACCATCCGTCCGTCATCCTGTGGTCGATCGGCAACGAAATCGAGGAACAGGGCGATCCGGAAGGCTGGCGCGCGGCGAAGATGCTCACCGAAACCTGCCACCGTACCGACCCGACCCGTCCGACGACCGCCGGATTCAACAATACATGGGCGGCGTTCAAGAATCACCTCGCGGACTTTGTGGATGTCGTCGGCATCAACTACAAGCCGCACCATTACGCCGAATTCCACCGCGATCACCCGACCATGAAGCTCGTCGGCACGGAAACCGCGTCCTGCGTCTCCACCAGAGGTGTGTACAAGCTCCCCGCCGCAGTCGCCATCCCCTGCAACAAGCACGACGACCTGACCGTTTCCGCCTACGATCTGGAAGCTCCGGGCTGGGCATACTACGCAGAACGCGAATTCGCCGCACAGGACGATTTCGAATACGTTGCAGGCGAGTATGTCTGGACCGGTATGGACTACCTCGGCGAACCGACCCCGTATTACAACGAATGGCCGTCCCGTTCGTCCTATTTCGGCGCAGTGGACATTGCCGGTCTGCCGAAAAACCGCTTCTACGGCTACAAATCCCACTGGACGGATTCCGAAGTTCTCCACGTCTTCCCGCACTGGAACTGGGAAGGGATGGAAGGACAGATCGTTCCGGTACACGTTTACTCAAGCTGGCCGGAAGTTGAGCTGTTCGTGAACGGCAAATCCTACGGCAAGCGTACCTTCGGCGACAAGTCCGGCGGCGACATGGGCGAACTCGAACGCTACCGCCTGATGTGGAACGACGTGGTCTACGAACCCGGCGAAGTCAAGGCTGTCGCGTATGACGCAGACGGAAATGCTGCTGCCGAAAAGATCGTCTGTACCGCAGGAAAGCCGCACTACATCGCCCTTTCCACCGACCGCGCGTCCATTGCTGCCGACGGTGACGACCTCATCTATATCACCGCAAGCGTTGTTGACGAACAAGGCACCGTCTGCCCGCTCGCGGACAACCGTCTGTACTTCAGCGTCACCGGCGACGGCGAGCTGCTGACCACCGACAACGGCGACCAGCGCGAAACGGAATCCTTCGCCCGTCCTGACAAGAAGGTTCTCGCGGGTTACTGCGTCGCGTGTGTACGCTCGATCAAGGATCAGCCCGGCAAGCTCACGCTGACCGTCAAGGCAGACGGACTTATCGGCGCAGCAATGGATATTGAAGTAAAGTAAATTTTTCGGAAAGAGACTTTTTGAATGGTAAAAGAGGTATTCTATGGTTTGTGAACTGCGCTCCGGTGAAAGTTTTCTGAAATTCTCGTATTTCCGACACTTTGCGGAAGACGAAGCAAACGGCAATCCGTACAACTTCTTTTTCACCGTCCGTGTCTCCTCAGACGGTTTCAGAGGTCATACCAACTGGGAATGTGACCGAAAAGAATTCGTAAAATTTGTGCAGTCCCTCAAAAACCTGTACGACTTCCACGATACCTCCGCCGAACTGACCGATCTCGGTTACGGCAGCCGTGTCCGATTTGAGATGGATAAAACCGGACATATCATCGTAACCGGCACCCTGTACGGTCACGCCGCCGATCACAGCGTCACCTTCCGTTTCACCGCCGACCAGACCGATCTGTACACCTTTCTGATAAATCTGTACAAACAAAAATCCCCTTTCACAAACTGAAGTTTTTTGAAAAGAGGGCGTGGGGAGTTACTTCGTAACTCCCCACAAATTTTATCCCCATTTGAATTTACAGAAAACTCTTGAAAAATCCCCTTCAATGTTGTATAATGAAACCAAATTCAGAGCGGGAAGAGCATCCCGCACGAAATGGAGGAACATTATGGATAAGGTAAGATTCGGTGTGATCGGTCTTGGTAATATGGGTTCCGGTCATGTGAACAACCTGTTTGCGGGAAAGATTCCCGGCGCGGTTCTGACGGCCGTGTGCGATATCAAGCCGGAACGTCTCGACTGGGCGCGCGGCGTATGCGGGGACTCCGTGAAGTATTTTGCGGATTCGCATGAGCTGATTACCAGCGGCGAAGTGGACGCGATCATGATTGCGACCCCTCACTATTTCCACCCGACCATCGGTATCGACGCATTTGAAAACGGCGTGAACGTGCTTTCCGAAAAGCCGATCGGCGTATATACCAAGAAGATCCATGAATTCATGGATGCTGCCAAGAAGAGCGGCAAGGCGTTCGGTATCATGTACAACCAGCGTACCGACCACTTCTATCAGAAGATGCGTGAAATGGTACAGGGCGGCGAACTCGGCGAACTCAAGCGGTGCGTCTGGATCATCACCGACTGGTATCGTACGCAGGCGTACTACAACAGCGGCGGATGGCGCGCAACATGGTCCGGTGAAGGCGGCGGCGTTCTCATGAACCAGTGCCCGCACAACATCGACCTCTGGCAGTGGATTTTCGGTATGCCGAGCGCAATCTATGCGAACTGCGAATTCGGTAAGTACCACGACATCGAAGTTGAAGACGACGTAACCGCGATGGCAAAGTATCCGAACGGCGCAACCGGCGTGTTCATCACCACCACCGGCGAATATCCCGGAACCAACCGTCTCGAAATCACCGGCTCCAAGGGTAAGCTCGTTTACGAACGCGGCCATCTCATGTACACCAAGCTCGACGTGGACGAACGCGAATTCACCTTCGGCTCCGCACAGGGCTTCGCTTCCATCCCGGCAAACACCGTAGAAATCGAAATTCCCGAAGGACACGGCGAACAGCACGTCGGTATCCTCAAGAACTTCACCAATCATCTCCTCTACGGTGAAGAACTCCTTGCTCCCGGCTACGAAGGCATCAACGGCCTCTCCATCGCCAACGCAATGGTTCTCTCCACCTGGAAGAACGACTGGGTCGAACTCCCGAACGACGGCGAAGAATTCTGGGCAATGCTCCAGGAAAAGATCAAGACTTCCCGCAACAAGGAAGACGCCGGCATCGTCTTCGACACCGAAGGAACTTACGGCAACAAGTAATTGAATAGAAAAATCGGGGGAAACTTTTTTAGAAAAAAGTTTCCCCCGAACCCCTTTCAAAAAACTTTACCCTGTTATAATGACAAAGAAAGTGCAGATTTGAAGGAACGAAACGTCCGTGAACCGGCTGAAATTTCGTTTTCCAAATCTGCACTTTCTTTGTCATCTATTTTCGTCGGAAAGTTTTTGAAGAAGGGCGGAGTATTTGCTTCACAAAAACTCCCGGGGAAGAAACTTTTTTCAAAAAGTTTCTTCCCCAAGAACTCCCCCTCTATTCAATTACAGACCGCGCTTTACGTAGTGGGTGTGAAGAAGCTCGTGAGCCTTGTGGGAGTTGGGTTCGCCGAGGAATTCTTCGTAAACCTTCTTGACGATCGGGTTTTCGTGGGACTTTCTGTATTCGAGCTTTTCGGAGTCAGCCTTGTACAGGATGGACGCACGAACCTTGCGGAGGTCGATGGAGTTGCGAACGGATGCGGGCTGGATGGGCTGACCGCCGCCGTTTACGCAGCCGCCGGGACAAGCCATGATTTCGATGAACTGAACGTCGTAAGTGCCGTCCTGAACACCCTTGAGGAGCTTGTTTGCGTTAGCGGTGCCGGATGCAACAGCAACCTTGAGTTCGATGTCGCCGAGCTTGTATGCAGCGAACTTGATACCTTCGGTACCACGAACGTCTTCAAAGTCAACCTTTTCAAGCGGCTTGCCTTCGATAACTTCTGCAGCGGTACGGAGAGCAGCTTCCATAACACCACCGGTAGCACCGAAGATCGCGCCTGCGCCGGAACCGACGTCGATCGGCTGGTCGAACTTTTCGTCAGCGAGATCGCGGAAGTTGATGCCGGCCTGTTCGATCATTCTGCCGAGTTCGCGAGTGGTAACAGCGATGTCAACACCCGGAACGCCGTCAACGTCCTGACCCGGACGGGAAACTTCAAACTTCTTAGCGGTACACGGAATAGCGGAAACGAATACGATGTTCTTGGGATCGAGACCGAGCTTTTCTGCGAAGTAGGTCTTGTACATTGCGCCGAACATCTGCTGAGGAGACTTGCAGGTGGAAAGATTTTCGGTCATTTCCGGGAAGTAGTGTTCGCAGTACTTAACCCATCCGGGAGAACAGGAAGTGATGAGCGGGAGCGGACCGCCGTTCTTTACTCTGCCGAGGAATTCGGTAGCTTCTTCCATAATGGTAAGGTCTGCGGTGAAGTTCATGTCGTATACGCCGTCAAAGCCGAGCTTCTTGAGAGCTGCAACCATCTGACCTTCGGTGTCGGTGCCGGGTTCGTAGCCGAAGCATTCGCCGATCGCGGTGCGTACGGAAGGAGCGCAGCAGATCGCAACGTGCTTGGTGGGATCGCCGATGGCATCGAGAATCTTCTGGGTGTCGTCCTTTTCGTAGAGTGCGCCGACGGGACATGCGTTGATACACTGACCGCAGTTGATGCAGGAGGTTTCAGCGAGATCCTTTTCGAACGCGCAGGCTACCATGGAGTCGTAACCGCGGTTTACAGCACCGATCGCGCCGATACCCTGATTGTTGCAGGCACCGATGCAGCGGCGGCAGAGGATACACTTGTTGTTGTCACGGATGATGGAAACGGAAGAGGTGTCGAGAGAAACCTTTTCGTCCTTTGCACCGTATACAAAGCGATCTTCGTCAGCCTTGTATTCCTGAGCGAGCTTCTGGAGTTCGCAGGTGGTGGAACGGATGCAGGAGAGGCACTTCTTTTCGTGTGCGGAAAGAACGAGTTCGAGGTTGGTCTTTCTTGCAGCACGGATCTTTGCGGTGTTGGTCTGGATTTCCATACCATCCGCTGCCGGGTATACGCAGGCGGTTACAAGACCTCTTGCGCCGGTAACTTCAACAAGGCAGAGACGGCATGCGCCGATTTCGTTGATGTCCTTGAGGTAGCAGAGCGTCGGGATATCGATGTTCGCGTACTTGCAGGCTTCCAGAACGGTTACGCCAGCCGGAACGGAATATTCCACGCCGTTAATCTTAACTTTAATCATATCCATAATAGTTTTCCGACCCTTTCAATTATTTCTTAATGATAGCACCGAACTTACACTTTTCGATACAAGCACCGCACTTTACGCACTTCGTCTTGTCGATAACGTGAGCTTCCTTAACCTTACCGGTGATAGCACCTGCGGGACATACTCTGGAGCAGAGGGTACAGCCCTTACACTTGTCAGCGATGATTTCGTAGGAGAGGAGCTTCTTACATACGCCTGCCGGGCACTTCTTGTCCACGATGTGAGCGATGTATTCGTCACGGAAGTAACGGAGAGTGGAGATAACCGGGTTCGGAGCCGTCTGACCGAGACCGCAGAGGGAAGCGGACTTGATGTAGTTTGCGAGTTCTTCGAGCTTGTCAAGGTCTTCCATTTCGCCGTTGCCGTCGGTGATCTTGTTGAGGATTTCGAGGAGGCGAACAGTACCGATACGGCAGGGTGCACACTTACCGCAGGATTCATCAACGGTGAATTCGAGGAAGAACTTTGCGATGTCAACCATACAGGAGTCTTCGTCCATAACGATGAGACCGCCGGAACCCATCATGGAACCGATCTTGATGAGGTTGTCATAGTCGATAGGAGTGTCGATGAGGGAAGCCGGGATGCAGCCGCCGGAAGGACCACCGGTCTGAGCAGCCTTGAACTTCTTGCCGTTCGGAACGCCGCCGCCGATTTCTTCAACAACTTCACGGAGAGTAGTACCCATCGGGATTTCTACGAGACCGGTGTTGGTGATCTTACCGCCGAGAGCGAATACCTTGGTACCCTTGGAGGTTTCGGTACCCATGGAAGCGAACCATTCTGCACCGTTGAGGATGATCTGCGCGATGTTTGCGTAGGTTTCAACGTTGTTTACGATGGTAGGCTTGCCCCAGAGACCCTTGACTGCCGGGAACGGAGGACGGGTACGGGGTTCACCGCGGTTACCTTCGATGGAGGTAAGGAGAGCAGTTTCTTCACCGCATACGAACGCACCTGCGCCGAGACGGATGTGGAGGTCGAAATTGAAGCCGGAACCGAAGATATTTTCGCCGAGGAGGCCGTATTCACGAGCCTGGTCGATTGCGATCTGGAGTCTTCTTACAGCGATCGGATATTCTGCACGAACGTATACCCAACCTTCGTCTGCGCCGATTGCGTAAGCAGCGATTGCCATAGCTTCGATGAGGGCGTGCGGGTCACCTTCGAGGACGGAACGGTCCATGAATGCACCCGGGTCACCTTCGTCGGCGTTACATACAACGTACTTCTTGTCGGAAACGGAAGCCTTAGCGAAGGACCACTTACGGCCGGTCGGGAAGCCGCCGCCCCCACGTCCGCGGAGACCGGAGTCGTTGATTACCTTGATAACGTCATCGGGAGTCATTTCGCCGACAACCTTAGCAAGTGCGAAGTAACCGTCTCTTGCGATATATTCTTCGATATTTTCGGGGTTGATAACACCGCAGTTACGGAGAGCAACTCTCTTCTGCTTCTTGTAGAAGGTGGTGTCGTTCAGGGAAGGAGCAACGTCTTCCTTCTTTTCGGCGCCGGTATCGTTGTAAACGAGACGTTCAACGAGACGACCCTTGAGGAGGTGTTCTTCTACGATTTCCGGGATATCTTCGGGAGTAACCTGAGAATAGAAGGTGCCTTCCGGATATACGATCATGATCGGGCCGAGCGCGCAGAGACCGAAGCAGCCGGTCTGTACGAGCTTGATTTCATCTTCAAGACCCTTCAGTTTGAGTTCTTCTTCGAGCTTTGCAAGGATGGCCTGGCTGCCGGAAGATGTACAACCGGTACCGCCGCACACCAGTACATGAGAACGAATCATAGTAGTTTATTCCTCCTAAATGTTAAATCTTAGCTGCGCCGATGGTGTATTCGGAAACAACCGCGCCGCCCTTGATGTGCTTTTCAATAACTTCCTTGGCACGGTCAGCAGTCATCTTAACGTAAGTAACCTTTTCCTTATCCTTTTCATATACTTCAACAACGGGTTCATACTGGCAGATGCCGATGCAGCCGGTCTGGGTAACGGTAACGGATTCGGTGAGACCTGCAGCGGTCACGCCTTCAACGAAAGCGTTGAGAACCGGACGTGCGCCTGCTGCGATACCGCAGGTTGCCATACCGACAACGATACGGATATCCCCGGTGGAGCTGCGGACTGCTACCTTGTCCGCCATTTTAGCCTTAATCGCCTTGAGTTCTTCAATGGACTTCATAATATATAATCCTTTCAATTGTTATAGAATAAGCGAAGGAAACGTGGGGAATTATTCTTCCTCAGCATACTGCTCATGCAGGAACTCGCCGATCCACATGAGGATTTCGGGTTCCGCGAGGGAAATCTCGTCGCCGAGAATCTCCTTCAGTTCCGCACAGGAGAGGTGAACCTCCCGGCCGGGCATGGTATGATCGAAGGTGAAGTTGACGTCGGGAGAACCCTGAATCAGCGTTTTCACCGTTTCGACGATATCGCCCATGGGAATGAAATCAATGTGGTTCTTGCCGAACTTTGCCTGCGTGGTCGTTCCGTGATCCTCGCTGACCGACTCGTGAACGGATGTGACCTTCACATACCCTTCCGTCATTTCGGCGAGCATCTTGAGGAACGGAATGCCGAGACCGACTTTCCGGGTCGTGCGCGTGGTGAAGAACGGGTTGTCGAGACGCTTCACCTGCTCTTCCGTCATGCCGCAGCCATTATCGGAGACGGTAAACGTGAGCCATTCCGCGTCTTCTTCAAGGGTGATCGAAATCTCGGTCGCCCCCGCGCGCACGGAATTCATGGTAATGTCCAAAACATAAAGTGACAGCTCGTCCATAGACGCACCTCCGGAGAGAATTGTTTTTTTCTTGGGGAAACCTTTTTTAAGGAAAAAGGTTTCCCCAAACCCCTTCCAAAAACCTTTCATCTGAAAAGGGATTGGTATAAACTGCAAATAAATGTTCGATCTCTCAGACGGAAAGTTTTGATCGACCTTTTTCAAAAGGTCGCAGGTTCCAAGGGCAGAGCCCTTGGTCGCGGACCGCAGTCCGCGAAACTCTCTGGACATCCAAGGAGTTCCTCTTTTTGCTTCTTTTTCTCCTCGATAAAGGAGAAAAAGAAGAACTTTATCCAAGATAATCTTCTGTTTTTTCAGAAATACTCTTACTTGCCCGACAGGTAGTCGATCAGCTTGTTCCGCACATTTGCCGAAGAATACGGCTCGTCGTCGATGGCGATGACAAACCCTTCTTCCGCGATGTCCCACAGATAATGGGCATCGGACGAAACGGTATGCACGAGATCCCGGATAATCGGGAAGCGGTCACGGTACTCCTCTTCGGAATCCGCGCCGTTCAGCTCGTATGCGGTGAACTTCGGTTCCTCCGGGAAGGTACCGAGCATCGCAATCACGCCGTTCGAGGTACGGTCAATATGCGCGGGATAGCAGACGCCGCCGAGACTTTTCACCAGTTCGTAGGCGTCCTCGAGATACAGGTCGGTTGCGTTGATGAGAAGGCATTCCTCCTCACCGGCGATTTCATCGTTCTCATCCATGATGTGCTGATGCCCGAAAATATCGGGTTCGTTCGGGATGAGCATCCGATGTCCTTCCACGATGCGGTCGAATTCCATCGCATCTTCCAGCGTCCGGAACAGGCACACCACATGAATATCTTCACCGGTGGTCAGTTCCATGCCGGGGATGGGGATGATTCCGTACGCCTTTGCCTGCGCGAAGAACGCGGGGCAGTTTTTCGCCGAATTGTGGTCGGTCAGGGCAACGATCTGAAGACCGTTGACAACGGCCATACCCACAATGTTGGCGGGAGTCATTTCATCATCGCCGCAGGGGGAGAGGCAGGAATGGATGTGAAGATCACAGCGGTACTCGGTCATGATACGAGTTCACCGATCTTCACGCAGAGTTCGTAGACGGTCAGGGGAGAGGAAAGAACGGTGATCTCCTTTTCCCGCGCCGCGTCAAGTGCTTCGGGGATGAGTTCCACATCCTCGGCAAGAAGCACGGCGGCGGCTTCGGTGAGACTTGCTACCGCAATAACATTGATGTTCGACATAATCGTGATCCAGAGGTTTTCCGCTTCGACATGGCTCATGGCACGGCTCAGCAGGTCGCCCGCATACACGCCGTCGAACGCCGTGTCGAGGTTATTTTCACCCGCAACCACGGTCAGAGACAGCTTTTCGCACAGTTCGGAGAGTTTCATGGCTCATCCACCCTTTCATCCTTCGGATTTCTGCGTTTTCCCATCCTTGATGGAGGAAATTTTCCGGAGTATTTCCTGTTGTTTGTCTTTTTCCTTGTGCTGTTCGAGATACTCATGGAACAGCATCCGCATAATGACGGTACATTCGTCAGCGGACGTTTCTCCCTTGACGATATCCTCGGCGAATGCCATACAGGTCGGCGCGCCGCAGGAGCCGCAGTCGAGCTTCGGAAGGCCTTCCGTGATGGACTCGATGTCGCTCATCATCCGGAGCGCGGTTGCACGGTCTTCGGAGAGGAGGTTGTAGGGATTGTATTCCACTTCGTTCTCGTTGTAGAATTCATCCGGGATATAATCGCTGACCGGTCGGTTCGGCGAAACCGGAAGATAACGCTTGAGAATCTGGAGTCTTGCCTGAGCGATGTACGGATTTGCGACCGTCATTGCGCCGCCGACGCATCCGCCGGAGCAGGCATTGAGTTCCACAAAGTCAAGGTTGGTGATATCTTCGTTGTCGATCTGGTCGAGAACGCGGATGCAGTTTTCGATGCCGTCGGCGGCGAGATATCGTTCGTTGAAGATGGCGGTGGACTCGCCGCCCGTGGAAGCCCAGCCGATGCCGACCATGCCGGATTCGGTGGATTCGTAGGGTTCGTCCTGACGCCGCTTCATTTTATCGATCAGTTCAAAGTACACGTCGCGCACGGAGATCGTGGCGTCGATATAATTCCGTTCCCCGGCAAAATCGTTCTTCACATAGCTGACCTTTGCGGGACAGGGGGAGATGAAGATGATGCCGATGTCCTCATCGGAGAGTTCCGGATGTTCGCGCTTTGCCTTTTCGCGTGCAAGGTGCGCCGCGATATCGACGGGCGGCAGAATCGGCATGATGTTCTCACAGAGCATGGGATAGTTCATGCTGATGAGCCGCGTAATGGCGGGACAGGCGGAGCTGATGACGGGCTTGGGAATATTGTTCCGTTTTATGTACAGGCGGGTGTACGCGGACACAAGTTCGGCGGCGCAGGCAACCTCGAAGACATCGTCGAACCCCATATCATGGAGTCCGCGGATGATGTAGCCGATGTTGTCCATGTTGTCGAACTGCCCGTACAGAGACGGAGCGGGGAGCGCAACGGTGTATTTGTAATCGTGAATGCACGACAGAGGATCGTGCGTCGCTTTTTTCGCCTTGTACGGACAGACTTTGATACACTCTCCGCAGTCGATACAGCGAGCGGAAGAGATAACAGCGCGTCCGTCGCGTATGCGAATCGCTTCCGTCGGGCAGCGTTTCAGGCAAGTGGTGCATCCCTGACATTTGCTGACATCCAGCGAAACTGAATGCTTGTAATCCTTCATAAGTCCTCCGTGCAGATTTGGGAAATTTTGTTTCTCGGGGAAACCTTTTTTAAGGAAAAAGGTTTCGAGTTTGCGAAGCAAATCTCGTCCGAACCCCTTCCAAAAACCTTTTCAGTAAAAGGATTTGACAAGATTCGGCTGACACCGTGGAGATAGAATTGCGTCAGTTCAGGACAGCTATTCACTATTCACTATTAGTTCTTAGCTATTTTACAGCGCGATCTTCATCGTGATGGTCGTGCCTACGCCGACGGTTGTGTCGATCTCCATGGAGTCGGTATATTTTTTCATATTCGGAAGTCCCATGCCGGCACCGAATCCGAGTGCGCGGATACTTTCTCTTGCAGTGGAGTAGCCTTCCTGCATTGCCAGACTGACATCCGGAATGCCGGGGCCGGTATCCTTCAGCACGATCGTGATGAATTCGTCGTCAACGGTGACATCCGCATCTCCGCCGTTCGCATGGATGACCATGTTGATTTCCCCTTCGTACATGGCAATGGAGACACGGCGTATGACATCGGGGGGAAATCCAAGCTGGCGGAGCTTTTTCTTTACCACAACGGACGCTTCGCCCGCAGAGGAAAAGTTTTCGCCGTCTACGTTAAAGTGGAAATTGATCGGTTCAGACATGAGCATCCCCCAGTCTACCGCCGATACCGCCTTCGTAGAGACGACCGCACGCTTCAAATGCGCGCAGGGACGAGCGCATCACAACGAGACCGAAATCTCTTGCCAGTTCGAGCATCGTCTCGCTCGGTTCCTTGTTGCGGACGAACACGATGCACACCATATCCATCATGTTGGCAGTGCGGATCACCTGCGGATTGACAAGACCCGTCAGGAGAACGCCCTGATCCTTGACGTAGGCAAGCACATCGCTCATCATATCGCTGCAGCACGCGGAAGATACGTCGTGTTCGAGCATATCTTCGCCGCACAGCACTTCAGCACCGAGCAGATCCTTGATTTCACATATTTTCATAGTACCCACCATTCTGCCGTATCGTCGGCAGGAAAATCAGCAGTGTGCGGAGCGGCTGCTGCGAATTACTGATACTTCTTGAGGATGCCTTCGAGCATATTGGGTTCAAGACGGCCGTAAACGTCTTCGCCGATGGTCAGTACGGGAGCGAGACCGCACGCACCGATACATCTGGTTGCGTCAAGGCTGAACTTGAGGTCTTCGGTGATGCCGCCGTTGCCGATGCCGAGAAGAGATTCGAGCTTTTCCATAAGGAGACCGGAACCCTTAACGTAGCAGGCGGTACCGAGACATACAGCGACCGGATGTTCACCCTTCGGATTGAGAAGGAACTGAGCGTAGAAGGTTACAACACCGAATACTTCGGAGTACGGAACATCAAGACCCTTTGCAATGTGACGCTGTACTTCTTCCGGAAGATAACCGTAGATGTCCTGCGCCTTCTGAAGAACAGGCATGAGTGCGCCTGCCGTTCCCTTGTGCTCAGCGATCACTGCGTCAAGAGCAGCGAGCTGTTCCGCTGTACCGTTGAAAGCAACGGTGGTCAGTGCTTTTTTCATAGAACAAATGTCCTCCTAAAAAGAGTTTGATATATATTTTTTTTGCTGGCAATTTGAGGATGATTCCCCGGAATTATTCTTCGCAGAACTTGACGACAGCATCTGCCGCGCCTTCGAGGTAATCGTTTTCCATCAGTTCGATCACGCCGTGGTCGATGAGGGAAGCGAGACGTTCGTCAATGGGCATTCTTGCGAGAAGCGGGATATCGTACTTCGCGCAGACTTCCTCTGCCTTGGACTTCCCGAAGACATGGAGTTCGCGGCCGCAGTCGGGGCACTTCACATAGGACATATTTTCAATCAGACCGACGACCGGAATATTCATGAGGTTGGCCATATTAACCGCCTTGCCGACGATCATGGAAACGAGATCCTGAGGAGTGGTAACGATCACGATACCGTCGAGCTTGATCGACTGGAAGACGGTCAGCGGAACGTCGCCGGTTCCCGGAGGCATGTCAATAAACATATAGTCTACGTCGCCCCAGACCACATCGGTCCAGAACTGCTTGACGGTACCCGCGATGACGGGACCTCTCCATACAACAGGACGGGTTTCTTCTTCGAGAAGGAGGTTGACCGAGATCATCTTGATACCGGTCTTGGTTTCGAGGGGCAGCAGACCGTCACCGGTCGAGAGGATGTCACCCTTGGTGCCGAACGCCTTCGGAATGGACGGGCCGGTCACGTCCGCGTCAAGGATCGCGCACTTATAGTCGCGTCTCTGCATTACGGTTGTGAGCATGGACGTCACGATAGACTTACCAACGCCGCCCTTGCCGGATACAATCCCGATAACGTGCTTCACATGGGAATCCTTGTGAGGAGCTTCAAACGTAGGGCCTTCCTTACGGGAAGAGCAGTTCGCCGAGCACGTGGAACAGTCATGGGTGCATTCGTTGTTTTCAGCCATAACAATCTATAATCCTTTCCATAAATATCTTAATACACCTCAGGGCTTTGCCGGACATATCCATATAATCTTTGTAGGTTATATTCTTATAATCGGGTTATCGCCTTTGGGGGTATGAATATTATATAACAAATTGCTTCAAAATACAATACCTAAGACCGAGAATCTTCCGTCAACTTACGCAATTTTTTCGTACAAAAAAGCGGATAAGGGAAAAAAAAGAAGCTCTAGGGATTTTAAGGAAGAAAAAAGTACCTGACGGTACTTTTTTCAATTTTTTATGTCCTGCGCGGACGGCGCATAAAGGGGCTCAGACGCCGCCCCTTTATGAATTGCCGGCTTGGAAATCGTTCGGGGGACTCGGCCTTAAGGCCTCAGACAGACAGCGGTTTGCCCGCATTCAGATTTTTAGGAAGAAACAAGGTGCAGTGCAAATCTGTCCAAAACGTTCGTTCAGTAGAAACAGCCGTAAAGAAAAACTGAAAATTCAGGTTCCACCTTTCAGCAAAACGAAATCTCTATTCTTCCGTGCAATTTGCTGAGTGCAAACCGCTGTCTGTTTGAGCCCTTAAGGGCGAGTCCCCCGAACGTTAGCCGGGAATTCACAAAGGGGCGGCGTCTGAGCCCCTTTGTGCGCCGTCCCGCGCAGGGACATAAAATTGAAAAAAGTACCGTCAGGTACTTTTTTCTTCCTTCCGCACCGAAGGTGCTCCTTTCTTCTTCAACGCTTTGGAAATCTCCCAGACCGCCAGCATCACCACCGCCGGAATCAGCGCAAAAACCGCCATCCAGCCGCACGGCTTTCCGCCGATCCATGCCGCGCCGAACGGAGTCAGCATCAGAACCGGTACCAATACAACCGTCATCAGAAGAAATCCGAAAAAGGCATAGTTGACCCGGATATGCCGGAACAGACTTCCCTGCTTCATGCTCTCGCTGGCAGTCACCAGTCCGCACAGAAGCAGCGCGCCGACCAGAAGCGTGATTTCCTTCCCGCCCGAAAACCGCAGCGGAAACCGGCTGTACAGCAGCTTCACCAGCAGTACCGTCGCCGGTGCGGACAGCCCCCAGGCAAGCCCGATTCCTGCCGCACGACGGATCCGGATCGGTACAAACCGTCCCGTGGGCGGCGTTTTTTCGTTTACAGACGGATTATCTTCGCCCTGTTCGAACGCCATGACCAGAACCGCCGCAAAGTCAAACAGCAGTCCCCAGACAAGAATCGTCCCTTCGTTCAGCAGGGGTACCTGCGGCAGAAGAACCGCCGCCAGAATCACGGCAAGACGTGCGATCTGCGCCGTCGTCAGATAAAACGCCGCCGCTTTGATGTTCCGCACCGCCTGTCCCGCTGTCCGGAAGGAACGCAGGATGCCGTCCAGACCGCCGTGTCCGTTCGCAGTTGACGGACACACGACTGCCGCCGCATTTCTCGACAGCGGTTCCGGTACGGGACGGTACGCCGAGCCCGCCGCCGCAAAACCGATGTCCGCCAGACGGAGCATTTCGCCGTCGCTGACTTCCCTGCCGACCGCCGCTGTGACCGGGCGCGTTTCCGCATCGCCCGCCATGATCGTCTTCATCGCTTCCGCCTTTGCTGAGGACGGAATTCCGTACGGCATTTCCGGGAACGATACGATCATTCCGTACGGCGACAGGCCGCGGATATCGTCTTCTTTCAGTTCGGTATAGGGGATCACTTTCGTTTTCTTCCCCATCAGACCGATATCGTGGCAGTAATACAAATCGCGTTCCGCCTGCGACGAAAACAGGATCGGAACGATGCCGTTTTTGCGCAGATACGCGATACTGTCGTTCATTCCCGCTTCCGGCTGTTCCGCCACGGCAAAAAATCCGACAAACGTCATATCCTGAATAATCACGGCAAGACGGTTGAGCGTCGTGTATTCCGACGGACGCTTCGCCACGGCAACGATGGTCGCGCCGATGTATTCCAGTTTGGCACATTCCGTAAAAATACGGCGGCGCGTTTCCGTATCGAGGGGAACGTCCCCGTCTGCCGTCTGCTGTACGGCGCACACACGGAGAACCTCCGCAATGTTGCCGCAGGAAACCGCAAGCACATGATCGTCGTAAGCGATCAGCGAGGTATCCAGCCCCGCCGCGAAGACGTTGGACGCATCCACATGATCGAGAACCGGATAGTCCGGCAGAGAAATTTTCCCCTCTGTTTTTTTCGCGTAAATCGCGGCGGCAGTCCGCACCGTCCGCGCACGTTCGCTGATCGTTTCCGCCGTGCCGCTGGAGAGCGAACGTCCGGCCGCACCGGATGCCGCCGCCGGCATTGCCAGCGATATCAGTTCGCCGAGAGCACCGTCATCCGTCTGTCCGGACGAACGGTCATAATAGGTTCCGTTGACGCGGTTCGCATACAGGTCGGCACTGCCCGATTCAAAGAACGAACTGCCGCTGAACACAATCCGACCGACCCGCGCGAGTTTTTCGATCTCGGACGGACGGCGGATCCGCGTAACCGCTGTTTTTTCATTTTTCTTCCCGTCTCCGTTTCCGGCACAGCGGTGGACGGCGGCGGCAATAATGATGTACCCGATCACCGTCAGGTATTCGCTCATCGCGGCGACCGACATGGCAAGCGTGGTAAGGAAAATCTGCGGGAGCGTGAATCCGTCGCGGCAGAACAGGGACAGCACCGTGATGCCCATTACGCAGGCAAGCATCACCAGACTGGTGAACTTGCACCATCCCTGAAGTTTCTCGATCAAAGGCAGTTTTCCGGACGGTTCGATGACGATCCCGTCCTGCTTCATGCCGATAAGGGAACGTTTTCCGCACGCAGTCGCGGCAATCCGGAGATTCCCCGACAGGACGACCGATCCGGCAAACACCATATTCGGGCGGCATTCGCACGGGACTTCCCCGCTTTCCGCATCGGTATCGATCACCATATCGAATTTATGGACGGGCGACGGATTTTCCGTGATTCCGCGTTCGCTGACAACGGAATCCTCCCCGGCAAGAACGCGTCCGTCGCACGGGACGGTACTTCCGGCTTCCAGAAATACAATATCGCCCGGAACGATCTCCGACGAGGGCAGCAGACAGATTCTGCCGTCGCGGATCACGGTGGCAACGGGCAGAAACCCCTCCGCCATCGTTTCCAGAATCCGGCTCGCACGGATGTAAACCACCGAGCGCAGAATCCCGCCGATCACCAGAATGACCGTGACCGCCAGTGCCGCTCCGCTCTGATCGAACAAAGCGGCGGCCGCCGCACTGACAATCATCAGGAGCGTAGCGATATCAAACAGGGACTCGCAGACCGCATCCCACGCGGACGCCTTCTTCACCCGCCAGATATTGTTGGCACCATATTTCCGTCTCCGCCGCGCCGCTTCCCTGTCGGACAGACCCTTGTACAGGTCGGTTCCGAGGGAGGTCAGAACGTCGGCATTTTTTTTGAGATGCCAATCGTTTTGGTATTTCATAGCAATTGATTCCGCTTATTCCGCCGTGATTCGGAGCGTATCGTCCGCGCAGTCCACGGTGATTTCGGACAGCAGTCCGCGCGCGGCAATCAGCTCGGCGGCAATTTTGTCTTCGATCTCGGTCTGGATGAAGCGGCGCATATTTCTTGCACCGTACTTCGCGGAGTACGATTTATCGGCAATATGGGCAATGCACGCTTCCGTAAAGTGTGCGTCCATGCCCTTGTCGTACAGCAGCTTCGTCAGGTCGCCCGTCATGATACGCGCGATTTCAATGAAGTTTTCACGGGACAGCGCGTTGAACGTGATAATCTCGTCCACGCGGTTGATGAATTCGGGGCGCAGGAATTCCTCGAGAGCCTTTCTCGTCTTGTCTTCGGTACGCGCGGTATCCGCAAGGTCGGAGAATCCGGCTTTGGCAGTCGCATAGGTACTGCCGGCATTGGTCGTCATGACAATGATGGTATTGCAGAAGTCGACCTGCTTGCCGTGCGAGTCGGTGATGATGCCGTCGTCGAGAATCTGCAGAAGGATATTCATAACATCCGGATGCGCCTTTTCGATTTCGTCGAACAGGACGACGGAATACGGGCGGCGGCGGATCTTTTCGGTGAGCTGTCCGGCATCGTCGTAGCCAACGTAGCCCGGAGGCGAACCGATGATGCGCGATACGGAGAATTTGTCCATAAATTCGCTCATGTCAAGACGGATGAGCGTATCCGGAGAGGAGAACAGGTCGGCGGCAAGAACCTTGACAAGTTCCGTCTTGCCCACACCGGTCGGACCTGCAAAAATGAACGAAACGGGCTTGCGCTTGTACGATACGCCCGCACGGTTCCGGCGGACAGCACGCGCCACTGCGTCAACGGCGGTATCCTGCCCGATGATGCGTTCCTTCAGGCGTTTGTCAAGCTGTTCGAGCTTTTCGTATTCGCTTTCCGCAATGGTGGATGCGGGAATTCCCGTCCAGATTTCAATGACGTCCGCGAGGTCGGATTCGCGCATCCGTACCTTTCCGCAGATTTCGTCCAGTTCGTCGAGACGGTCTTCGATCCGCATTTCCTCCGCTTTGAGTTCGGAGAGCTTCTGATATTTTTCCTCGATTTTTCCGTCTTCGTTCGGATTTTCCGCATTGCTGATGGAATTTTCGAGGTCTTCGTATTCCTTCTTCACCACTTCCCTACGGTCGGCGAGTTCATGGCGTTCGTTGATTTCCGGAGTATGAACGGAAATGTGGGACGCCGCTTCGTCAATGAGGTCAATCGCCTTGTCGGGGAGGTAACGGTCGGTGATATACCGTTCGGACAGAGTTGCCGCGGAGGTGAGGATTTCGTTCGCAATCTTCACGCCGTGGTAATCTTCGTAATAGGACTTGATGCCCTTCAGGATTTCCACAGTATCGGCAACCGACGGTTCGTTTACCATGACAGGCTGGAACCGGCGTTCGAGTGCGGTATCCTTTTCGATGTACTTGCGGTATTCGGTCAGCGTGGTCGCGCCGATCACCTGAATTTCCCCTCTCGACAGTGCGGGCTTGAGGATATTCGCGGCGTTCATGCTTCCTTCCGCATCCCCCACACCGACGAGATTGTGGACTTCGTCGATGACAAGAATGACCTTGCCGTGCGCCTTCACATCGCCGAGCAGACCGAGCACACGGGACTCAAACTGTCCGCGGAACTGGGTTCCGGCAACGAGCGCAGTCAGATCGAGCAGGCAGACGTCGTGATCCTTCAGTTTGTAGGGAACGTCGTTTGCCGCGATCTTCTGCGCGAGTGCTTCCGCAATGGCTGTCTTGCCGACGCCTGGTTCCCCGATCAGACAGGGGTTGTTTTTCTGGCGGCGGCAGAGAATCTGAACAACCCGTTCGAGTTCACGGTCACGTCCGACGATACGGTCGAGCTTCCCTTCCTTTGCGCGCGCGGTCAGATTGGTCGTATAATTTTTGAGGAACTTCATTTCCGGTTCTTCTTTTTCCGGCTTGGAGGTTCCGTCTTTTTTATCGGATTTCTTTTTGTTGTTTTCACGGTCGCGGGCATTTTTCGCGCCTTCGCCCATGAGCTTGGAGAAATTGAACAGCGGTGCGCTGGACGAGGTTTCGTCGGGGACAATATCCCCGTTTTCCATCATCGCTTCCATTTGGCTGTTCAGTCCCTCGATGGTTTCGTCATCCAGTCCGCTCTGCGCGAGGATGTCGTTGATCTGTGTGATCCCGAGTTCCTTCGCACATTTGAGGCACAGCCCCTCCGGCTTGGTTTCGCCCAGTTTGGTAACAAACACTACTGCCACACGCTTGTGGCATCTTGAACACATCGTCATATTGATTCCAGATTCCTTTATTCCTGTGGATTATTGGCAGCTCAGTTCCAGCCGAGTGCCTGTACCAGTTTATCAAGCATATTGTGCTTCAATACGAACTTGCAGATGATCGTATCCTCCACCACATCCGTGCCGAAGGTTCCCGGATCGATTGCTCCGAGCGCGTCCACCAGAACGGACAGTACCGTCGCCAGAATGCAGGCGAAAAACGCCGCTTCGACCGCGCCGAGCAGGAACCCGAGCAGCAGATTCGCGCTCCGGAGAACCGGCAGCGTGAAAATCAGATCGAGCAGCCCCGTCAGCAGGGAGAGAACGAGAAAGACCGCGAAAAACAGGATCGCAAATGCAATTACGGAGGAGATCACCGCCGTCGTCGGAGCGGCAATCTGCGCGGCAAACGCACGGACCACTTCTTCATTGCATCCGGTCAGTCCGTGAAGCTGTTCGGTAAACGCGGTGATATCCACCCCGTACCGTTCCAGAATGGCAGTGAACGGCTCCGGCAGATCCTCCGCGAGACGTTCGAGATTGTAGAGGTCGGTCTCCGTGTCGAGCGCGAGAGAACGCAGGGTCTCCGCGATTCCGTTCGTGATATTTTCAATCAGATAATTTTTCCGGATATACGCCGACAGCGCGGGCGTATAGGCATACGCGGCAATCACGGATGCCACTCCGCTCACCAGTCCCATCACGGATCGTACAAACCCGTTCCGGACTCCCAGCCAAAGAATGAGTACCGCCGCAAACAAAATCACGGCATCAAGCGCAAGACTCAAAAGTTCCACCTCCAAATTGCAAAAATGTCGTTCGTTTATAATCCGCCTACTCCGCAAACGCGGCGTAAGCACTGGTTTTTGTACAGATGATCGCGCCGTTTCTCACCGGAACCAGTCCGATGACCGACGCATCTCCGGCATCATACAGGTTCTGTTCCCCGTCCGCGCCGATCTGTAAAATTCCTTCCGGCGTTTCCAGATAGACCAGAGCCTTCTCCGGATTCACGGAGGCTTCCACCCCCGTCACGCGTGTGTCCTGCAGAACCGTGTCGAGAAGGATTTCTCCCGACGGTGCAAGAACCAGCACACGGCTTTCCATGCCGAGCGCGTTCACGTTCCCGACCACGGCAATCGAGTGATCGTTCATGTCCGCGTAGCTCAGTGCCGTACCCGCGAGACTGACGCTCGTCTGAAGCGTCCCGTCAAAATCATAAAAATACAGCGCGGTATCGCAGAGGAGAATAAAACCGTCCTCCGTGGCACAGACATCCAGAGGCATGGTGTGCTCATAATACAGCGTTGCCGACGCTTCCGACTGTCCGACACGGCAGAACGCCACTTCACAGCGGAAGTCCGTGCTGTCCGGAACGGCCGAAGCAATCATAATGTTCGTTCCGTCGGGCGAAAGTGCCGCGTCGAGAACGTAATTTTCCTTGTAGATCCGCATGGTATGCGTGAACGCGGAATTATACACCTCCACCACATACCGCGTTTCTCTGGAACGGGTCACCAGCAGAAACGCCCCGGAATCGCTCATGCTGCCGCACAGAATGGGGTTTTCCGCCGTCCGCCGGATGATCCGCGTCAGCTGATTGTAAACCGAATACCCCGTTCCGCCGAGATCGTACAGCAGGAGATATTTATCCGCCGGAACGAGAACCGGTTCGGAGCATCCCGAATCTTCCTCGATCATGCGGATGCCCGTCGCGTCGTAGTAGAGATATTTATCCCCGCTCGCCGCGGCAAGCCCGTTTTTGAACGTATCGAATTTCATGCTGTCGGAGCCGTTGTAGACGACGGGCGCAAATCCCGTCCCGCCGTCGTCCGACGACATCATCGCGCCGAAGTCCCGCACCAGATAACGCACGTTTTCGTAGGTCATGTAATCCCCGAAAAACACGGTCATCATCAGAAAGAACAGAACCAGAAGAAGCAGCAGCGCAATCGCGCACCCTTTGTACGCATTCGATACTTTTTTATAATATGCATTCACCTGCGGCGGAATTCTTCCGGCAACCCGCAGAGGACGTTTCTCCGGGGAATTCCCGCCCGCCCTGGCCGGCTGCGGAGATGCGGAACGTATGTCTGCCATGAGTTCCCCTCCCTATAATATTTTCCATTCCACCGGACGGTCGTAGGTCACTTCCGCGAGGTAGAGTCCGTGCGGCGGTGCGGTTTTCCCCGCTTTCGCACGATCCTTTGCCTCCAGAATGGCTTTCATATCGTCCGGTTCGAATACGCCGTACGCGCAGTCCGCGAGGGTTCCCGTGATAATCCGTACCATATTGTACAGAAATCCGTCCGCCGATACGCGCAGATCGAGGAAATCTCCCGTCCGCTGTACGCTCAGCGAATAGACGGTGCGGTGCGCGTCCACGATTTTCGATCCCGCCGCCATCAGCGACGTAAAATCGTGATGTCCGACAATATGCGCGGCGGCACGGTTCATCCGTGCAAGACCTTCGTCCGTCACGGGATGCTTCAGATGCCACGCGCGGGTGGTTTCAAACGGATCGTCCCAGACCGTATCGTACATCCGGTAGAGGTATTCCTTCCGGATCACGGAATAGCGCGGGTGAAAATCGTCGGGAACGTCCGCTTCGCCGCAGACGGAAATGTCCGCCGGCAGAAACCGCCGCAGAGCGCGATGGACACGCCCCGTCGGAATTGTAATGCGGTTTTCCGCATTCACCGGTTCGACCGCCGCGCAGAATCCGAGGGCATGAACGCCCGAATCGGTACGGCTGCATCCGGTCACGGTGCACGGAAAGCCGAAACAGGCGGAAACGGCGTCCGTCAGCACCCGCTGGATCGACGGCTTGTCCGGCTGCGCCTGATAGCCGCAGTAGGCCGTACCGTCATATCGAAGTTTCAACAATAATTTCATGATTTATAAGCTCAGTCCGTAGAGGGGGAAATACCGGTTCAGGAGAACGATCGCCGCGCCGAGCAGGACAAGTGCCAGAATAAACACAATGTCCTTCGCCGTGGTGTGCAGGACGTTCATGCGCGTCCGTCCCTCTCCGCCGGTGTAGCAGCGGCATTCCATTGCCGTCGCCAGTTCGTCCGCACGCCGGAACGCCGAAATGAACAGCGGAATCAGAATCGGGATCAACGCCTTCGCACGCTGGATCAGACTTCCTGTGGAAAAGTCCGCGCCGCGCGCCTTCTGGGCGTTCATGATCTTCTGCGTTTCGTCGATCAGCGTCGGGATGAAGCGCAGGGCAATGGTCATCATCATCGAGAATTCATGCACCGGAACGTGCAGCTTCTTGAGCGGTGACAGGAGCTGTTCGAGACCGTCCGTCAGCGCGAGCGGCGTGGTCGTGTAGGTCAGGAACACGGAGGTTGCCACGATCAGGAGAACGATACGCAGGATAATCAGTACCGCGTTGATAATCCCCTCGAGATAGATTTTGATCGGCCCCAGAGAAAGGAGCAGAACATCGCCGGTCATCCAGAAAATGTTGATGACGGCGGTAAAGACGATAATGAAGAGAAGCGGCCGCATTCCGCGCAGGATCATCACCGGAGAGAGCTTTGTCAGCCCGACCAGCACCAGTGCCGAGACGATCAGCAGGGCAAACGCCGTCACGCTCTTCGCCAGAAAAATGACCGCGATGTACAGGATCGCAAGGATGATCTTCGCACGGGGGTCAAGCCGGTGAATCAGCGAGTTTCCCTCGCAGTATTGACCGAACGTAATGTCAGATTTCATAGATGTCCCTCCCCGTTACAGCTTTTTCATCAGCTGCTTGACCGCATAGTCCACGGTGTAGATGTCCGCGCCGATATCCGCGCCGTTCATTGCCAGAGCAGAGGCAATGCGCGTGATCTGCGGAACGTCCAGTCCCACGGCAATCAGTTCCTGATATTCGGAAAAGACCTCCGCACAGGTTTTGTGCATGAGAATCTTCGCGTTCGCCATCACGACGAGTTTGTCGCAGTACATCGCCATATCCTCCATGCTGTGGCTGACGATGATGACCGTCGTGCCGCTTTCTCCCGCGTACTGCCGGATACCGCCGAGGATGTCGCGCCGTCCGACCGGGTCAAGTCCCGCCGCCGGTTCGTCGAGAATCAGGATTTTCGGCTGCATCGCCATAACGCCCGCCAGTGCCGCACGGCGTTTCTGACCGCCCGACAGTTCAAACGGGGATTTATCGAGAAGTTCCGGTGCCAGACCGGAGAATTTCGCCGCTTCCATGACGCGTGCGGTCAGCTCGTCGCCGGTCAGCCCCATATTTTTCGGTCCGAATGCGATATCCTCGCGCACGGTTTCCGCGAACAGCTGGTATTCCGGATACTGCATGACCAGCCCCGCCTTGAAACGCACATCGCGGATTTTTTTCGGTTCCGCCCAGATGTCCGTTCCGTCGAGGATGACCTGACCCTCGTCCGGCTTCAGCAGACCGTTGAGCATCTGCACGAGTGTGGACTTGCCGCTGCCCGTATGACCGATCAGACCGGTAATGCCGTCCGCCGCGCCGTCGATGGTCAGCGACACATGATCGAGCGCACATACGGCGGAGGGAGTATTTTTATTGTAAGAAAAGGTGAGATTTTTCAGTTCAATGGTTGCCATCGGTCACGCTTCCCCTTTCGCCTTCCGGATTGCACGGGCGATTTCCGCCGCGCAGTCGTTGATGTCAAAGAGATCGAGCCGCACGTCCAGTCCGGCTTTCTTCATCTTATAAAGCAGTTCCGTCGTCTGGGGAACGTCGAGACCGGCGTCCCACATGGCTTCGGGATCGGAAAAGACTTCGGACGGCGTACCGTCGCGCAGAATCTTCCCGTGATCCATGACAATAATGCGGTCAGCCATCGCCGCTTCGCTCATATAGTGCGTGATGAGAATGACCGTGATCCCATCCTCGCGGTTGAGCTTCATGGCAGTGTTCATGACATCGCGCCGTCCGAGCGGGTCGAGCATCGCGGTGGATTCATCAAAAATAACGCATTTGCGCTTCATGGCAACAACGCCGGCAATGGCAACACGCTGTTTCTGCCCGCCGGACAGATTGTGCGGCGAACTGCGCGCGTGCTTGGTCATGCCGACTTCCTCCAGAGCACGATCCACGCGTTTCCGGATTTCGTCCGACGGAAGTCCGAGATTTTCGCATCCGAACGCCACGTCTTCCTCGACAATGGAGGCAACAATCTGGTTGTCGGGATTCTGGAAAACCATCCCGATGTCGCGGCGGGCGGCAAGAATGTCCGCGTCGGTCACGTCGGGATCGGTGAGTTCCTTCCCGCAGAGCCAGAGTTTTCCGGAATCGGGGTAATTGACCATGCACATCAGCTTGGCAAGGGTGGATTTTCCGCTTCCGTTGTGTCCGAGAATGGCCGTGAACGAGCCTTCCTCAATTTCAAAGGAAACGTTGTCAAGGGCGCGTACCGGCTTGGATTCGGCGTCGCCCGGATAGGAAAAGGTAAGGTTTTCGGCTTTTATGATCGGTTCTTTCTTCATAATGATACCGTCCCGTTTTCAAAAAATCAGAATCGGAATTCACAGCGCACCGACGCACCGCTCGGCAGAATCAATCCGGAATCCGTCACAGGAATCCCGGTTTCGCCGAATTCGACGTGTGCCGCGTGACGCAGGTTCGCGGGAAGCGCGGTCTGGAGAATGTACGCCATCGTCGCGGGAGACAGCCCCGTCGTGTACGAATTGATAAGGAAGAACGCCGGACGGTCGGACAGAACCTTGACGGTCAGCGCAACGAGATCGGCCGCGCATTCCTCGAGCTTCCAGACTTCCCCGTTCGGGCCTCTGCCGTAGGACGGCGGGTCCATGATAATGCCGTCGTAGCGGACACCGCGCCGGATTTCCCGTTCGACAAACTTGCGGCAGTCGTCCACAATATAGCGGCACGGCGCGTCGCCCTGCCCGGAAAGCTGCATATTTTCCTTCGCCGCGTTGGTCATCCCCTTGGACGCGTCCACATGACAGAGGGAAGCCCCCGCCATGGAGCAGGCAACGGTAGCACCGCCGGTGTAGGCAAAGAGATTCAAAACCTTCGGACGTTCCGCCCCGTCCCCATGATCGGCAATCCGTCGGCGGATCACACCGTCTGTCCAGTCCCAGTTGGTCGCCTGTTCGGGGAACAGACCGGTGTGCTTGAAGCCCATCGGCCGCAGACGGAACTGGTATTTCCCATAATTGATGCACCAGTTTTCGGGCATATTGTTGACGACCCACGACCCGCCGCCGCCCTGACGACGATACACACCGTGCGCCTCACGCCACAGCGGATTTTTCCGTTTGCCGTTCCAGATGACCTGCGGATCGGGGCGGATAAGGATATATTTTCCCCAGCGTTCGAGCCGTTCCCCGCCTTCGCAGTCAATCAATTCATAGTCTTTCCATTTATCAGCAGCCCACATAATAACTCCTTTTTGGACTAAGGACTAATGGTAAATGACTAATGACTATACCCATACTTTCTCTCTGTCCGCTGACGGACAAATCCGGAATAGTCATTCACCCTTAGTTCTTAGTCCTTAGCTATTTTATCTTCCCCGCCATGGAGGTCGGTTTGTTGTAATATTCGGCAAGTCTGGATGTGCCGGTATGCGCGTGACAGATCGCGGCGGCGATGGCATCGGCGGTATCGTCGGGTTTCGGCGGCTTCGGGAGAGCGAGAAGCATCGTCACCATTTCGATGATCTGGTGCTTTTCCGCGCGTCCGTAGCCGACCACAGCCTGCTTGATCTGAAGCGGGGTGTATTCGTAAATCGGCAGTCCCGCCTGACGGCAGGCAAGAAGAAGGACTCCGCGTGCCTCCGCGACGATGATACCGGTTTTCTGGTTGGTATTGAAGAACAGTTCTTCGACCGCCGCGCAGTCCGGCTTATATTTTGCGATGACCGCCGTCATTTCGTCATAGACCGTGAGAATACGGTCTTCGGTCTTCTCATCCGCGCCGGTTGTGATCGCGCCGTAGGCGACGGGGCGGCATTTGGTGCCGAGTCCGGCGTAGTCGATGACCCCCCAGCCGACGATGGCGATCCCGGGGTCGATGCCAAGGATTCTCATAAAAAATTCAACAGTTCTCCGATTATAGTTTTGCAATGATATATTATAGCATAGAATACCGCGTATGTCAAAACAGTTTCTATATTTTTTTGGTGAACAAAGTATAACATTTTCCAATTGCAAATTGTTCGTTGGACTTTTAAGGAAAAAGCGAGGAAGAAAAAACAACCATCCGATGGAAGATGGTGGAGATTTTCTTCCTATTCTGCACGGCAGCGGATTTACGGTTTTTGTTTCTGTTTCTTCCTTTCTGCACAAAAAAATATAACCGCTGACGGGTTTGTCAGCGGTATGAACGGCTGTACCGGAGTACAGCCGTTGAATATTTACAGACAGAGAAAACTCAGCCTATGTTATTTCTTTGCACAGAACTTCACGATTTCCGAAAGGTTGCCGTACAGGGTGATCGTTCCATCCGAAACATCCGCCAGCGTCGGAGCCTGCGTGATGCCGAGGGTTCGGCAGAGGTCCGCGTGATCTTCCGCGAACAGCTTCGTATAGGAAACTCCGGCTGCGGTCAGTCTTGCTTCCGCCGCGCGGCAGTTCGGGCAGGTCTGCGTGGCGATCAGGTATACGCCGTCTTCCAGAACCGCTTCGGATGCTGCCGGTGCATTGCCGCAGACTGCTTTGTCCGCGGATGCCGGTGCTGCATCGGAGGTCATGTCGATTTCGTACAGGCGGCGATCCTTGAATTCCTGTGCCTTGCCGCTGTTCCAGTTCTGTACGGGACGGTAGTAACCGGTGATGCGGCTGTAGACTTCCGTGACTTCGCCGCATTCGGGGCAGGTGTAGTGTTCGCCGGTGATGTAGCCGTGGTTCTTGCAGATGGAGTAGGTCGGGCTCATCGTGTAGTACGGGAGCTTGTAGTTTTCCGCGATCTTGCGGACGAGGGTGGCCGCTGCCTTCCAGTCGGGGAGCTTTTCACCGAGGAACGCATGGAAGACCGTACCGGAGGTATACAGGGTCTGGAGTTCGTCCTGGATGTCGAGGGCTTCAAAAATGTCTGCGGTGTAGCCGACGGGGAGGTGAGAGGAGTTCGTATAGTACGGAGTACCGTTTTCGTTGGCGGTGACGATATCCGGATACGCTTCCTTGTCATGCTTGGCAAGACGGTAGCTGGTGGATTCCGCCGGAGTTGCTTCGAGGTTGTAGAGGTCGCCGTATTCTTCCTGATAGTCGGAGAGACGTTCTCTCATGTGGTTGAGGACATCCTTCGCAAACTGGAGGGACTTTTCTTCGGCAATGATGCCGCCGAGCCACTTCGCGTTGAGGCAGGCTTCGTTCATGCCGACCAGACCGATGGTGGAGAAATGGCTGTCGAAATTGCCGAGATACCGCTTGGTGTACGGATACAGTCCCTTGTCCATGAGTTCCGCGATGACCTGACGCTTGATCTTGAGCGAACGTGCCGCGATGTCCATGAGCTTGTCGAGTCTCTTGTAGAAGTCCGCTTCGTTTTCCGCGAGGTACGCGATTCTGGGAAGGTTGATGGTGACAACGCCGATAGAGCCGGTGGATTCGCCGCTTCCGAAGAACCCGCCGGACTTGCGGCGCAGTTCACGCAGGTCGAGACGCAGACGGCAGCACATACTGCGGACATCGCTCGGTTCCATGTCGGAGTTGATGTAGTTGGAGAAGTACGGGGTACCGTATTTCGCAGTCATCTCAAAGAGGAGCTTGTTGTTTTCGGTTTCGGACCAGTCGAAATCGCTGGTGATGGAGTAGGTCGGGATCGGGTACTGGAAGCCGCGTCCGTTGGCGTCGCCTTCGATCATGAGTTCCATGAACGCGCGGTTGACCATGTCCATTTCCTTCTTGCAGTCCTTGTAGCAGAAGTCCTGTTCCACGCCGCCGACGATTGCGGGGAGTTCCGCGAGGTCAGCCGGAACCGTCCAGTCAAGGGTGATGTTCGAGAAGGGAGCCTGCGTACCCCATCTGGACGGGGTGTTTACACCGAAAATGAAGGACTGGAGGCACTTCTTGACTTCGTAATAGGTGAGATTATCCTTCTTGACGAACGGTGCGAGGTAGGTGTCGAAGGAAGAGAATGCCTGTGCGCCCGCCCATTCGTTCTGCATGATGCCGAGGAAGTTGACCATCTGGTTGCAGAGGGTGGAGAGGTGCTTTGCCGGACGGGACGTGATCTTGCCTGTCACGCCGCCGAGACCTTCCAGAATGAGCTGCTTGAGCGACCATCCCGCGCAGTAGCCGGTGAGCATCCCGAGGTCGTGGATATGCATGGCGGCGGACTGGTGCGCTTCGGCGATTTCCTTGTCGTACATTTCGGAGAGCCAGTAATTCGCCGTGATCGCGCCGCTGTTGGAGAGGATCAGACCGCCGACGGAATAGGTAACGGTGGAGTTTTCCTTGACGCGCCAGTCAAGGTTTCCGAGATAGCCGTCCACGAGCTTCTTGTAGTCGAGGAGGGTCTTTTCGGTGTTGCGGAGCTTTTCGCGCTGCTTGCGGTACAGAATATAGGACTTGGCAACGTCCGCGTAGCCGGTTTCGCTGAGGACGCGTTCCACGCTGTCCTGAATGGTTTCGACGCCGATGGAATCGTTCTGAACCTTCGGGGCGAAATCTGCCGTTGCGCGGAGAGCGAGGAGGTCGATAATGCTGGGATCATGCGCGATGCCGCAGGCGTCGAACGCCTTGGTGATCGCGGTGGAAATTTTGCCGATATCGAAGCGGACGGCGGAACCGTCGCGTTTGATTACTGTATATGCCATAGAATACTCCGTTTCTGTATTTCGGGTCAGTGATTCGAGTGCGCCTATTATATCATATCTGTCCTCTCTTGTCAATATCTTGTGGTGACAAAATTTGCAGACCACAAGATGTTGTGTTTGTCTGCGGCGACAGAAAAAGGGTACGGAGAATACCGTACCCTTGGGCAGTTTCACAAAAAATCAGTCGAGGGGTTCTTTTTCGCTTTTCAGAATTTCTCCGGTCACTGCGTCGATGTCATATTCATGCTCGTAGTTCATGGAGTCAAAGTCGATTTCGTAAACCGCGCGGCCTTTTTCGTTGTCGAATTCGCAGTCGTAGTCGAAGACATTGGTTTCCGTCACGTTTGCGTGGGTGAGCGCGATTTCCTTCGCACGTTCGGCGGTGATATAGTCCGTATTTCCGGTATTCACGGAAGCAACGGCTTTTCCGTTGATGAGTGAAGCTACAGCGGCAGCTTCTGCCGTACTGAGATTCTTCGCAAATGCGGTCACATCGCCTGCTGTAAGTTGATCTTTATTATTCGCCTTTCGGTCAACCAAAATATCTTCTACCGTTTCGTAGGGGAGAACGATATCATATTCCGCTGCGATCGAAACGATTCTTTCAAGGTCACCTGCTACGATGGATTTTTGTACAGCATCGAAATCTTCTTCACGAAGTATAATCTTCTTCACAATGGATTCCTTGTCAATTCCGTGTTCGATAAGATTTTCGGGGTCATACTTTTTGACATCCCTGCGGATCTCGCCGGTAACGGCATCCACGTCATAGTCATAATCGAATTCGCCGGATTCAAAGTCGATTTCGTATTCGGCACGTCCGTCGTCATAGTCGAATTCGGTTTCGAGATCGAAAACAGTGTCTTCCGTAACGCCCGCGTGTTCAAAAACAATGGTCTTGACTTCGTCTACGGAGAGGTAATCTCCTTCGGGAGCTTCTGCCATGCCGGAGGATTTCTTCGGCTTTTCTTCCTGAACGTAGACCTGATTGTTCCAGTCGAATACCCAGTCGTCATCGTCATGTTCGGCATCGTATTTCAGAATTTCGCCGGTTTCCGCGTGGATGTCATAGTCGTATTCCTTCTGGTCAGCATAGATTTCCACTTCATACACCATTTTTCCGCCTTCATAGTCGATCTCTATTTCGAGAGTACGCACAGCTGCCTCGGTAATTCCCGCGTTTTCCAGTGCGATTTCCTTCGCACGGTCACGACCGATGTACGCCTTATCGCTTGCCTGACCGACGGATTCCGCTGTGGTCGTTACGGTGGGATTGGTGCTGAGCAGATTCAGCTCGTTGATCGACAGCTTCGCCAGTTCATCGAACGTATGCACGGGATTTCCGGCAACGATTTCGCTGACGAGCTGTGCCTTGCCTGCCGTGATGCCGTATTCTTCCGCGAGCGTCCATGCGTCGCTGTTTTTGGTGACGGTCTGGCTGAGAACCGCGCCGTCGAAAGCGTTGACCTGAAGAATCGCGTTCACGTCGTCCGCCAGCTTTTTACGGAGCTGTGCGCCGTGGTTCGCGTCATCGTCTTCCACGCTGATGAGAATGGAGTTGGCGAGGTCGGAGAGATAGCCTTCGCGGAGCATGGAGCCGATCAGAGCGTTGACGGTCACGTCGATGCTGCTGCCGGAGAAATCCATGTCGCCGATGATCTTCCGTCCGTCGTCGTTGAGGGCGTTGACAGCGAGAACGTCTTCCTTCTTATTGGCGGTGATTTCCACGCTGGGGTTGACGTCGAGGGAAATGGTCGATGCGACCTTGTAATTGTTGTTGTATACGGCAAGTCCTGCGCCTCCGCCGATCACGAGGACGGCAGCAGCGGCGATTGCGGTGAGGTTTCGGATGGTATTTTTCATATTGTTCTGTCCTCCCATGACAAGAATCGGTTTGGTATCGGAGTTCCCGGAAGCGATATCCGAGAGTACGGAATCGAGAATATCCGGTGCGGCATGGTCAAATGCGGTTTTGATTTTCGCCTGAAGATCATCGTTTCTCATTGTTCCCGTTCTCCTTTCAAAAGTGAAGTTTTCAGCTTTTTTAATGCGCGGTGATATTTGGAAAGTACGGTGGGGAGTGCCATGTCCAGAAATGCCGCGATTTCCCGGTGTTTGAAGCCGGAGACGACGTGCAGGACGACGATCTGCCGTTCCTCGTCGGAAAGCTCGTTCATGCACTCGTTCAGGATGAAGGCATCCTCCGGGGTGAGTGCGGAATCGGCGCGGGTCTGTGCGTTGATGAAGAAATCCTCATCCTCGACATCCGCTTTTTTCTTCCGTTCGCGGAGCTTCATGAGACAGAGGTTTTTTGCAATGGTGATGAGCCATGCCATCGGTTTGCCGGACGAGCTGTAGTTGACCGCCGCGCTGTGCACCGCGAGGTAGCAGTCATGCAGTACGTCCTCCGCATCGTGGGGATTTTTCAGGATCGACAATGCGTACGCGTAAACCGAAGAGGAGGTTTCATGATACAGGCATTCGAGGGCGTGGGTATCGCCCTGCGCGATCCGCCGGAGATAGATATCGAGTGCGGACGGATCGACCGTTTCACGAAGTCCGTCGAGTTCTGCCAGATGAAGTAAAATCACGGGTTCCACCACCTTTCATTTTAATAATGCACCGGGGTGCGGTTTTATTGCATGGGGGAGAAAATTTTTTTGTTTTTTTGAAATTTTTATTTTGCCTGCTGATTGTCTGCAAGTGCAGACTTGACATTGTCCTGCGCGGACGGCGCACAAAGGGGCTCAGACGCCGCCCCTTTGTGAATTCCCGGCTTGGCGTTCGGGGGACTCGCCCTTGAGGGCTCGGACAGACAGCGGTTTGCCCGCATTCAGATTTTTAGGAAGAGACAAGGTTTGGGTGCAAAGCTGTCCAAATCGTGCGTTCAGTAGTAACAAGCCGGGGAGGAAGGCTTGGGATTTTCGCTTTTTTCGATTTGCACATACTCTGTCTTTTTTGTTTGAAAAGGTTTTTGGAAGGGGTTCGGGGGAACCTTTTTCCTTAAAAAAGGTTCCCCCGAGAAAAATCTTATAACTTATTACGCATAATCTTGCCGCTGGTGGTCTTTGGGAGTTCGTCGCGGAAGACGATGATGCGCGGGTATTTGTACGGCGCGGTGTTCTGCTTGACGTAGTTCTGGATTTCTTTCTTGAGGTCTTCGGTCGGTTCGGTGCCTTTCGTCAGGACGATCGACGCTTTGACAACCTGGCCGCGGATTTCGTCCGGTTCGGGCGATACGCCGCATTCCACAACGTAGGGAAGTTCCATGATGACGTTTTCAATTTCGAACGGGCCGATGCGGTAGCCGGACGACTTGATGACGTCGTCCACGCGGCCGACGTACCAGAGGAAGCCGTCTTCGTCGCGCCATGCGGTGTCGCCGGTGTGGTAGTAGCCGTCGTGCCATACTTCGGCGGTCTTGGCTTCATCGTTGTAGTAGCCGGTGAAGAGGCCGCACGGTGCGCCGTTCGCAACGTTGACTACGATTTCACCCGTTTCACCGTCCGCGGTTTCGTTGCCGTCCGCGTCGATGAGGTGGATATCGTAAAGCGGGCACGGACGTCCCATGGAGCCGAGCTTATGCGGTGCGCCGGTCAGGTTGCCGATCATGCAGGTCGTTTCGGACTGACCGAAGCCTTCCATGATCTGGAGTCCGGTGATTTCTTCGAATTTGCGGTAAACTTCCGGGTTGAGGGCTTCGCCTGCGGTGGTCGCGTGCTTGAGGGAAGAAAAATCATACTTCGACAGGTCTTCCTTGATAAGCATACGATACATCGTCGGCGGCGCGCAGAAGGTCGTGATGCGGTGCTTGCCGATCATCGGCAGAATCTTTGCCGCGTCGAACCGATCGAAGTCGAAGACGAAAATCGCCGCTTCGCAGAGCCACTGACCGTACATCTTGCCCCACATCGACTTTGCCCAGCCGGTGTCGGAAATGGTGAAGTGCAGACCGGTGTCGGACGAATCCACGCAGTGCCAGTATTTCGCCGTGTGGAAGTGACCGAGCGGGTACTTGTGGTTGTGCATGGCAATCTTCGGATAACCGGTTGTACCGGAGGTGAAGAACATGAGAAGAGGATCGTCGCCGCACGGACTGTCGTCGGTGCGTTCGAACTTGCCGCTGAACAGGTTGTATTCTTCATCGAAATTGCGCCAGCCTTCGCGTTCGCCGTTGACGATGATTTTCGTCTTGAGCGTATCGCATTTTTCGGCGGCGAGATCGACCTGATGCGCGGTATCGCCGTCGGCAGTGCAGAGGATTGCGGAAACACCGGCGGAGTTGAAGCGGTATTCGAGGTCATGCACAAGAAGCTGGTTCGGCGCGGGAATTGCAATCGCACCGAGCTTGTTCAGACCGAGCATCGCAAACCAGTACTGATAGTGCCGCTTGAGGATGAGCATGACGCGGTCGCCCTTCTTGATGCCGAGCGACTTGAAGTAGTTCGCGCACTGTGCGGACGCACGCTTGAGGTCGTGGAAGGTGATGCGCTTTTCGGTCACGCAGTCGTTGGCAACGTAAAGCATCGCCAGCTTGTCGGGCTTTTCAGTGCCGAGCCGGTCGATAATGTCAAAGGCAAAGTTGAATTTGTCCTCGCCGGTAAATTTAATCGAGACGGGAGTACCGTTTTCATCCTTTTTGGTTTCGATGTACTGCTTGTAGAGGAATTTGGACTTGTCCGTTGTGGCAACGGGAGAGGGACGAGCGGCGGTCATTTCGACTTCGCGTTCGTCTTCGGCTTCCACGGACGGATTCAGAACGATCGCATAGAACAGACAGTCCTTACCGTCGAGAGCGATCATGCCGTGCGGGGTGGAGCTGTCGTAATAGATGCTGTCACCTTCGTGGAGGATTTCGCTGTGTTCGCCGACCTGCACCTTGAGAGTACCGGAAACAACGATGTCGCATTCCTGACCGTCATGCGTTGTCAGTTCGATGTCGGAACGTTCGGCGGCTTCACTGTATTCGGCAACGACGTACAGCGGTTCGGCGATACGGTTCTTGAAGGAGGATGCGAGGTTGAAGTAGGTCAGACCGTGCGCCTGTTCGATTTTCTGACCGTTTCCGGCACGGGTAACGGTGTAGCCGGCAAGCGTCGGGCTTTTCCCCTCGATGATATCGGTGACGTCCACGTTGAACGCCAGCGCACAGCGGTAGATGAAGGCGAAGGTCAGGTTCGAACGTCCGCTTTCGCACTCGATGTATTCATCCTCGGGAATCCCGGTTTTCGCCGCCATTTCGGCAGTGGTAAAGCCTTCGATTTCCCGAAGAGCCGCGATACGGGCGGCCATTTCGTGGATTTTGAATTCCAGCGCGGTAATATTGCTTTTCATGATAAACTCCAGACAGAAGTGAGATTTGGCGGGACGGATTCAATAAAAAAACGCCCCAAAGAGAAACTTTGAGACGAACGATCATGTCCGCGGTACCACTCAAATTGCAGATTTCCGGAAAAAACGAAAAATCTGCCTCTCTCGGACTCCAGCAAGTCCTATGCCGTTTACGGGGCAGGTACGGAAAGATTCTACTCACGGCGGAGCCGTTTTCTTTCTTTCAGCTTGGGAGCTACCGTATCGGGGTTGGGATCAGCGGCTCACACCGTCTGCCGAAAAAATCGGCTGCCGCATTCTCTGGAAATCTTACGTCCGTACGCTCTCCGTCATCGCTATTGGGTATATTGTATCGCAGACAGCGGAGTTTGTCAAGGGTAAATGTGAAATTTGTAAGGAAGAAAAATTTTCGGTTAATTCTCAAAGTAAATGCAGAAAAGGCATTTGAGGCTGCATTAACACTGATAAGAAAATTGTGGTAGCATTAAGTCGAAGAAAGGAGGCCTCAGACCATTTATCTTCTTCCAGTTACTTCTGAATGTACTCCTGTATTTTAGAGTGCGGCCGCCAAACTACGCCTATTCTGTGGAGATTCCCCGTTTTGACAAGTTTTCATCATTTTTTTTGTTAATTCTTGTACATAAAATTTTTCCGGAAAATAGTGACAATCGGAAAAGATTGTGATATAATATGGATAATCTATCTTAGGAGGATTTTTAAAAAAATGAAGAAGACTCTTTCTCTCATTCTCGCAGCTCTTCTCTGCGCTGCAATGACTCCCGCAGTTATGGCAGAAGAAGCTGTTGTTGACGAAGCAATCGTTGAAGAACCCGCTGTTGTTGAAGAAGTTGCTGCTGAAGAAGCAGTTGCTGAAGAAGACACTGTTGTTGAAGAACTCATCGTTGCTGTTGACGTAAACGCAGTTGTTGCTCTCGCTGCTGAATACGGCCTCGAACTCACTCCCGAAGTTGTTACCCTGATTCTGAACAGCGGCATCGAAATCACTGCTGAAAACCTCAAGCTCTACGCTGCTACCCTCAACATTGAACTTCCCGAAGAATTCATCACCGCTCTTATCGAACTCATCGCTAACACTCCCGCTCCCATCGCAGAAGTTGTAGCTGAAGAAGCTGTAGTTGAAGAAGCTGTTGCTGAAGAAGCTGTAGTTGAAGAAGCTGTTGCTGAAGAAGCTGTAGTTGAAGAAGTTGTTGCTGAAGAAGTTGCAGTTGAAGAAGCTGTTGCTGAAGAAGTTGCAGTTGAAGAAGCTGTTGCTGAAGAAGTTGCAGCTGAAGAAGTTGTAGCTGAAGAAGCTATCGTTGAAGAAGTTGTTGAAGAAGAAGCTGTAGTTGAAGAAGTTGCTGAAGAAGAATTTGTTCTCAACATCACCAACGATCCCTTCCTCGCTCCTGTTCGCAAGGTTACCAAGGCTAACGGCGAAAAGATCATTATCGCTGGTATCGGCGGTGCTGACCTCACCTTCCTTGCTCCCGTTATCAAGTAATTTCTGCTTGCTTCCAAACTCCCCTGCTCTGCGGGGGAGTTTTTTGTTCCCTTCACATGAAAATCCGTAGTCAAATCCCACAAAGTTTTCGTACATACGGGTGTGTTCAATGTTTCAATAACCCGTTGAATTGTGCGGCACAGTATGGTATAATATAGGAAGAATCGATTGAAACGGAGTATTGTATGAAATACCAGAAATTTCTTGCTTCCGCACTGACGGCTGTCCTTCTTGCCGCACCGTTCGGCCTCCCCGTCAGCGCGTATACGGCGCAGCGTACCTACAACGGCGAATTCAGCGACGTCGCCGCTTCCGCATGGTACTATGACGAAGTCGCGTCTGCCTATTCGCTCGGACTCATCAACGGAAAAAGCGCAACTTCCTTCAAACCCGACGACAGTCTGACCCTTGCCGAAACCGTCAAGCTCGCGGCATCCTGCCATCAGCTGATTTCGGCCGGTGCAGCATCGAACATCCCTTCCTCCACCGCCAACTGGTACGACGGCTATGTGGATTACGCGATCACCAACGGCATTGTCACCGACGATTACCCGGATTACAACGCTCCCGCAACGCGCGGACAGGTTGCCGTTCTGTTTTCCCGCGCGCTGATTTCCGCCAAGGGCAATCTGGACGAAATCAACACGGCGGCGTTCGGCGATCTTCCGGACATCTCCACCGATGCGTGGTATTCCGCCGCAGTCTACCGTCTGTACCGTCTCGGCATCATGACCGGCGACACCAACCGCAATATCTATCCCGAATCCGCCGTCAAGCGGAGTGAGATTTCCGCCGTGGTCATGCGTATGATCGACACGAATACCCGTGTGACCGTCGGCGCGAAACCGTCTGCCGGCACGAACACCGGCAATACAACCGTCGGAAATGTCACCACGCAGACCTCCACCAACAAGCTCAGCCTGTATCCCGGCACGAAAAAAGCGCAGACCATCACCGGCATCAGCGGTATCGGCGCGGACTTCACGGTTGCCAACGGCTCTGTTACCGTGGACAGTGCGTGTATGCTCAGCCTTGCCACCAACGTGGAACTGGAAAAGGACTGCCTGTCCTTCCGTCTGTACGAAGGATGCGGCTACGAATCCCTCAGCATCGCGCGCGGCTGGCTGGATAATGCGGCGGTCGGCGTGAACGGCACTGCCGTCAATGCAATCGCCGACAAGTACGACGCGATCAACAGCCTGATGTATCTCTACATCAACGAAAAGCGCATTCCGATCACGCAGCTCTGGTATGCGGATCACACCGACGCGAACGGCGCGAAATACACGACCTACGCGTTCTATTTCTCGGAATCCATCGACTTCTCCTCGATCTACGATATCAAATTCCTTGCGGGAATGCAGGACTCCGTCATTCTCGAAGCGAGCGGTCTGAAGGCACTCTCCGACCTCAACAAGAGCACAACCGTTCCGATCTATCAGGCTCCCACGTCGGCTGCCGGAACAACGAGCGCGTACAGCAAGGCAGTCAGCGATGCGAAAGCGGGCGCGGTTGAGATCCTGTTCAATTACGAATGCGACCGCTGTACGATCCTGTACGGACGCGGCCTCTACGGTTCGGGCGCATCGGACTACCGTCTGGTGATGATCTTCTCCAACGGCAACACGCAGACCGTCTACACTGGACAGCTCGGCAATATCCGCGTAAACGCATCCGGCGAGATTCTGTATTATACAGTTGTCGGTCCGGACGGAAAAGCCATCGACTACGGCGTGAATTTCAACTGAATCGAATGAAAAATGCGGGAAACCTTCCAAATAAGGTTTCCCGCAAAATTTTTCTGTTACGCGATCCGTCGGAATTCCGAACGACTGACTAACAGCGTGTCGCCCGTGAACTGATAGGGTCTTCCCATGGCGATTTCCGGAAATTGAAACGTGAGTGTATCGTCGGTCAGTTTGTAGGTGAATTCCATTCGTTCCTCGCCGTTCGACAGATAACCGCTGCCGTCTGCCGAAAAATGGAGGATTTCCACATAATCAAACGGCAGTTCTTCGCCCAGCTCCATTTCCATGCTCAAAAGTTCCAGCGTCCCGTCGCCTTCCCATGTTCCGATGAGCTTATCCCGGTTCTTCGCCACCTGATTACACGAACCGAGCAGAAGAACAAGGGTTACAGCCGCAAGAAGCAGACATAAAATTCTGTTTTTCTTCATTTTGTATTCCTTTTTAATAAATTTCAATTCTCTCGGTATTTCATAAATACAGAAAAATCAAGCCTATTCGATAACCGTAATGCTTATTGCTACAAGCAAATTTGAATATTCTTCAACAGCACTTTCAATAATTACACGATCACCGATTCGAGCGGGATTTTCACAATCCTCTCTCAGCCAGAAGCAATGGGTTTCATCATCGGCTGAAAGCGTTATATAGCTGCGGCTGAACCAATCACCCTCATTCACAGGACTCATGGCATAGTCAACAACCGTCCCGGTGTACGTTTTTTCAGACCCTTCGATTAATTTATTATCACAGCCAACCATGAACCACACACAGATGAATACCAATAAGAATGCAATAATTTTTTTCATATCATCCTTTTTCCTACAGCAATTCCCCCAAAAGATGCAATACCAAGCGAATATTCCGTAGGGACACGGCGTGCCGTGTCCGTCTATCAATTTGGATACACAATAATTCATCGGAATTTCATCCAATATCAAATAAACGGTCTCCGGTCGAGTACCAGCTTCAGCGGACGCTCGGTAATAATTTCACCCGGCAATGCGCGCTGGAGTTCCGCAAGAACACAAACCGTGCCGAACAGCGCGTGCAGGTCGTTCATGCCTTCGTGGGTCGCGGGATCGAGTTCGTTCAGATAAGAAATATGCTCTTCCGCAAATTCGCGCAGGCATTCGCGGACTTCGTCGAAGCGGTACGCCGTCTGCCGGGACGCGCGGTTGATCGCAAAGACCCAGTCGATTTCCATGAAACCGATTTCATGTGCGAACGCATCCGTCAGTCCTTTGTTCTTCCAGAGGTGGATGCAGGTGTCGATCAGCTTTTCCGGATAACGGAGCGGACGTTTCGCGTGTTCCATGTTGAACATATAGTGGAACCAGCCGTACAGGTGATGGCAGACCGGCGCGGCTCCGTCGATACTATGGCGGTCAAACCGGTTTCCGCGGTCGTCCTTCCGGTGTCCGATGGTTCCCTGACGGCTCATGCCGTATTCCACGTCGGTGTGCTCCCACAGCCAGTCGAAATACCAGGTCTGCCATTCGAGGTCGGCCGCACCGGTCAGGAGCATTGCTGCATAGCCCCCCGCCCCCTGATGCGACTGCGGCCACGGATTTTCAACCCACTGCAAAGAGTTGAGCAGGGCGTACAGTCCCTCTTTTGTCCGGTAAGGAGCCAGAAATTCGCACGGTTCCTTCGACTGCGGAACCGCGTCAAACAGTTCGAGTGCCGCAATGCAGTGCGCGGTCGTGTGAATCGGGTGATGCGTCCGTTCTCGGAAGCTGCCGTCGGGATGGCGCAGACCTTCGATAGATTTCCGCAGGGATTCCCGTTCGGGATCGTTGTACGCCGGGAAATACCCGATCGTGTAGAGAATGTTCGCCGCGTCCGCACAGCCGTATTCGTTGATGCCGAGCTGACGGGAACCGTTTTTGTCCCACAGCCAGCGGCAGTATCCGCCGTCCGGCAGACGATGGCTCCGGACAACGCTGTGAATTTTCTCAACAAGCGGATCAATGTTGTAAATTTTCATGGGGTGCCTCCTTTATTTGATTACAGCATGGCTGAAAAAGTTCAGTATTCTCCCGTCCGCGCGGTATTCTTCGGCGGACAGCGGGTAGGTCTTTCCGACCGACGGATATTTCGCTCCCGCAAGCGCATTGTACGGCAGAAGCTCCACCGGTGCATCCCCGACAAATTCCCCGATGGCGGCAAGATTTTCGTCCGTATCGGTGATCCCGGGAATCAGCGGTACACGGATGACGTACTTTTTCCCCGATTCGTCCATGAGCCAGCGGAGATTTTGTTTGATGGAATCGTTCGGCACGCCGGTATACCGGATATGCGCGACCCGGTCGAACAGCTTCAGATCGGCCATCACATAATCGATGTGCTCCAGCGTTTTGCGGTAAGCCTCCGGAGACGCGAACGACGAGGTCTCCATCGCGGCGGAAATTCCTTCCCCTGCGAGGATGTCCAGTACCTCCGAGACAAAGGCGTGCTGCATCAGCGGTTCCCCGCCGGAAAAGGTCACGCCGCCGCCCGACATTTCGTACACGTCGCGGTCGCGCAGAAGACGTTCCGCCAGTTCCGCCGAGGTCATCGAATAGCCGCAGACCGACAGGCAGTCGTTCGGGCAGACGTGCAGACAGCAGCCGTAGGGACGGCAGTCGTCGTGTTCACACGGCTGGGCACATTTTCCGCAGTGCGCGCATTTGCTGTGCTTCCGGTAAAGCTCCGGCTGCGGGGACAGTCCCTCCGGATTGTGGCACCAGAGACAGCGCAGCGGACATCCCTTGAGGAACACCGTCGTCCGGATGCCGGGGCCGTCGTTTAAGGCAAAGCCTTTGATATCGAAAATCGTTCCTGTCTGCATAGTTCCTCCATTGGTCTGATATTCTGTGTAAAGTATATACTATCGTTTGCAGATTCGTCAAGAGGTATTTCCAAAAGTCTGCTCAACCTCCTTGACACACCCTATCAAATAGGGTATAATACAATCAGACAACTGGAACGAGGGGTATACTATGACACGACTTTTAAAGGGAAATTTAAGTACGTCAAAACGCAATAGACGTGTTCAATAACCGGATGGCATAATGTAGGGACACGGCGTGCCGTGTCCGTCAAACAACCTAAACAGAGAATATTTTGTAAAACAGATGTCCAATTCGAATGAATTTCCCACAAAATATTGTTCACCCGGATTGATAGACGGACACGGCACGCCGTGTCCCTACAAATGACGTAATATCATTAAACAGGTCTGGTGAACTCCATCAGCTTGTTGACTATCTGGAAAGCCAACTGCTGAACAACGGCAAAGGAGGAAAAGAATCCAAATGAGTGCTTTTGATAAAATCAAACTCGGCCTTGAAGAAGCGATCGCTTACGAAAAAGGAACACTGGAAGCAAAAACAACCAAATTGAGCGTCACCCCGGTGGATACCTTCCGTCCGGAAGAAATCCGTGCGATTCGCCTCCGCACCGGACTGACGCAGGTCGTTTTCGCCAAATACATGGGCGTATCGGTGAAAACCGTGGAAGCATGGGAAGCCGGACGCAATCATCCGGAAGGAACCGCCTGCCGTCTGCTCACCCTCACCCGCAATGATCCCAGTTTCCCGGTTCGTTCCGGAATTATCATCCACTGAACTACTTTTTCTTCACGGAGGCACATCCATGACATCCGAATTTCATATCCGAAACCGCACCAATCTGATGAACGCCCTGCCCGACGGTGCGCTCGTCGTTCTTTTTTCCGGCTATGCACCCCGCAAACGTGCGGACGAAGATTACCCCTTCTTCGCCGACCGCAATTTCGTCTACCTGACCGGCATCACCCGCGACGCGGGACTGGTTTACATGGCAAAGAAAACCGGCGCGTCCTATGAAGAAACCCTGTTCCTCCTTCCGCCCGACATGATGAAGGAACGCTGGACGGGACGCCGCACCAAAGCCGACGAGGCATCCGCCCTCTCCGGCATTGCAAAGATCGCCTATACCGACGATTTTCTGCCGACATTCTCCGCATGGGCGCGCGACTGCTCCGCCGTTTGGCTCGACATTGACGGCAGCCGGGACGAACGTGACTTCACCGAGGCACACCGCTTCGCCGCAAAAGTTCTCGCGCACGGTCAGAATGTGTCGAACGTCCGTCCGGTAATCGCCGGACTGCGTACGATCAAGGCGGACTGCGAAATTGCCGCCATGCGCGAAGCCGTACGCATCACCGGAGACGGCATCCGTGCCATGATGCGCGGCGTACGCGACGGCATGAAGGAATACGAAATCAAGCAGCTTTACGACGCGGCACTCGTGGCGAACGGCTGTCTCGAACCCGGCTTCCCCTCGATCATCTCCGCCGGAGAGAACAATTTCTGCATCCACTATTACTCCTACACCGGTACCGCGCATGACGGGGACATGGTTCTCTGCGACGTCGGCGCGTGCTATGACAACGTCGGCTGCGATATCTCGCGCGGATTCCCCGTGAACGGTAAATTCACCGACCGTCAGCGCGCTCTGTACGAATGCGCTTATGCCACCAGCGCACACCTGTTTGATATCATCAAGCCCGGTTATCCGATGGCGGAAGTGGACGGGGAAGTCCGTCGGTTCTGCGCCCAGCGGCTCTGCGACATCGGCGTTCTGAAAACGGTCGAAGAAGCGGGACGGGTCATGTGGCACGGCGGCGCACACCATGTCGGCTATGACACCCACGACATCGTCGTCCGTCCGGAACTGGTCGCACCGGGCATGGTCTTCTGCGTGGACGTTGGAATTTACAACGAAGACTGGGGCATCGGCTTCCGTCTCGAGGACAACTGCCTTGTCACCGAAACCGGCTGCGAAAACCTCGGCGTGAATGTGCCGAGAACGATTGAAGAAATCGAAGACCTGATGAAAAAATAATCCATAGAAAAACCAAACAAGGAGACAACTTCCCATGAACATGAAAAAAATTGTATGTACCCTGCTCTGCGCCCTGACCCTCACGCTCACCGGCTGCGGCTATGACATTCCCGCACTCAATGAAATCAGCGTGGACACTATCCAGCAGCTCAACGAAGACCTCCCCGGCTGTTCCCGTGACGATCTTATCAAGGCGTGGGGCGAACCCGACGCTCTTGTCACCACCCTGGCGGGCGACATCTGGGACCTCGGCGGCGAACTGGAAACCCTGCTGAACGTCTACTACAACGGCGACAATACCTACAACAGCGCACTGATTTCGTATCAGATTGCCTATACGGGAACGGTAACGGAAATTGCCGAACCGGTCGGTGAAGCGACGACCCGCACGGTCACGGTTCAGCTTGACGACGGTACGACCGTGAAGCTGAACACCGCAAACACCACGATTTACACCGGCGCGGATGAACTTGCCGTAGGAAACAAGGCAAACTTCCTCTGCAACGCGATGACCGGCTCGCAGTATGTGTGGATTTATTCCGCGGAAATTGTTGGCTAAACACAAAAAATGACAGGACATTCCATCCTGTCATTTTTCATTTATCCAAAATTTTACGCCTTCTTCACCGCAGCCGCGTACCAGCCGTTTTCGCGGCGGTCATCGACTACCTTATAGCCGTTCGCGTTCAGCGCATCGGTGACTTCGTTCGCACGTTCCTCGATAATGCCGGAAACGATGAACACACCGTCGTCCGCGAGGTACGCACCAACGTCCGGTGCAAGACGGATGATGATGTCCGCAACGATGTTCGCCACGACGACATTGTACCCGCCGTCCACCTTTTCCACCTGACGGAGCAGGTCGGACACCGCGCACTTGACGTTCGGCGTCTCGTTCAGCTCGGTGTTTTCCACAGCAACGCGAACCGCAACGGGGTCGATATCGCAGGCAAAACAGGAATCCGCGCCGACCTTGGATGCCGCAATCGCAAGAATCCCGGAGCCGCATCCCACGTCAAGGACGGTACAGGTTCCCTTTTCCGCCTTATATTCGGTCGTGTACTTTTCGACAAAGCCCGCGCAGAGACGGGTCGTTTCATGCGTACCGGTGCCGAACGCCATGCCGGGGTCCATCAGCACGATGACTTCGCCTTCTTCGGGGGTATAGTCTTCCCATTCCCATACAGGAACGATAACCAGACGGTCGCCGGTCTTGATCGGCTTGTAATACTGCTTCCACGAATCCGCCCAGTCTTCTTCGCGGATGCCTTCGTGGACGATCTCGAACTTCACGCCGAGCTGTTCGAGACGGTTCTTGATGTACAGTTCGCTTTCTGCCGGAGACTTCATTTCGGAGATGAACACCGAAACCGCCGCCGCGTTCCGGTCGGCATTGAGGATGGATTCGTCGATGAGATCGCCGTAAACACCGTCGAGAACGAGGTCAACGTCGGAATAGTCCTCGATCATGAGACCGTTGTCCACCATTCCCATGACGCTCGAAACGGTGTCAATGTCCTTGGCGTCGCACTTTACCTTGATCTGCACCCAGCTCTTGTTGTCGTCCATAATAGTTACTCCTTTACGGGGTCAATTATCCTTATTGAAAAATCTCTTGAAGAATTTCGTTCTCTTGTTGTAGTTGGATTCGCCGCAGGACGCCGCGAACTTTTCCAGCAGTGCCTTCTGCTCGGAATTGAGGTTCTTCGGCACTTCCACAACGACGGTGATGTACAGATTGCCGCGTACCTTCGAATTGACGCGGGTCACGCCCTTGTTGCGGAGCGTGAACGTTGTGCCGGTCTGCGTGCCTTCGGGAATTTCGAATTCCTGACTGCCTTCGAGGGTCGGAATCTGAATCTTCGCGCCGAGGGTTGCTTCCGCGTAAGTAATCGGGACTTCGCAGTAGAGGTCGTCACCGTCACGTTCAAAGACGGAGTGCGGACGAACGCTGATGATGATATTGAGGTCGCCGGGCTGACCGCCGTTCATGCCGTCGCTGCCCTGACCGCGCAGTGCGATCTGCTGACCGTCATCAATGCCGGCCGGAATGTTGACTTCCAGCTTCTTCGATGCCCGGACAAATCCCGTACCGCGGCACTTTTCACACTTGTTTTCGATGATTTTCCCCGTACCGCGGCAGGTTTCACAGGTCTTCATGGTCTGGATCATGCCGAACGGAGAACGCTGCTGAACGCGCACCTGCCCGGTACCGCGGCAGGCTTCACAGGTCTTCGGGGACGAACCCTTTGCCGCACCGGAACCATCACATTCCGCGCACTTCTGCACCTTCTGATAGGTGATTTCCTTCTTGCAGCCGAAGACGGCTTCTTCAAAGGTCAGCGTCAGACGGACAGTGATACTGTCACCGCGGATGGGACCGTTGCGTCTGGACGTTCCGCCGCCACCGCCGAAGAAGCTCGAGAAAATGTCGTTGATGTCGAATCCGCCGAAGTCCCCGAACCCGCCGAATCCGCCGCCGCCCATACCGGACGAAGGATCAAACGCCGCATGACCGTACTGATCGTACTTCGCCTTCTTGTCGGGGTCGGAAAGAACGTCATACGCCTCGTTGACTTCCTTGAATTTTGCTTCCGCTTCCGCATCGCCCGGATTCATGTCAGGGTGATACTTTTTCGCAAGCTGACGGTATGCCTTTTTTATTGTATTTTCATCCGATTCCTTGGTTACGCCAAGGACCTCGTAGTAGTCTCTCTTGGTAGAGTCTGCCATATATCCTCCAAGCAAGTGAAGAACATACGCTCTGCACTCACCTTGTTATCTACAATAGTATAAAGTTTTTTGAAAGGGGTTTGGGGAAAACTTTTTTCCAAAAAAGTTTTCCCCAAGAAATTCCATTTATTAATTAGTTGCCGGACTTGTCTTCGAAGTCTGCGCTGTAGTAGGTGTTGCCGTCGCCGCCCTGTGCACCTGCGCCGCCGAAGCCGGATGCGTCGAAGCCTGCGCCGCCCATGTTCGGGTCAGCCTGCTGCTGTGCGTACATCTTTTCGGCGATCGGGTAGAATGCCTTTTCGAGGGCTTCGGTGTCCGCCTTGATTGCTTCGAGGTCGTTGCCCTTGACGGTTTCCTTCAGTTTTTCGATTGCAGCACGAACGGACGCCTTGTCGTCTTCGGAGGCCTTATCGCCGAGGTCGTTCAGGCTCTTTTCGCTCTGGTAAACGAGGGATTCCGCACGGTTCTTGAGTTCAACGGCTTCCTTGTTCTTACGGTCTTCTTCTGCGAACTTGGCTGCTTCGTTGACAGCGCGGTCGATGTCATCCTGAGACATATTGGTGGAGGAGGTGATGGTGATATGCTGTTCCTTGCCGGTGCCCTTATCGAGAGCGGTTACATTTACGATGCCGTTTGCGTCGATGTCGAAGGTAACTTCGATCTGCGGAACGCCGCGCGGTGCGGGAGTGATGCCGTCGAGGATGAAGCGGCCGAGGGTGGTGTTGCCGGCAGCCATATCGCGTTCGCCCTGGAGGACGTGGATTTCAACGGAGGTCTGACCGTCTGCTGCGGTGGAGTAAACCTGGCTCTTCTTTACCGGGATGGTGGTGTTTCTATCAATGATGCGGTTGAATACGCCGCCGAGGGTTTCGATACCGAGGGACAGAGGAGTTACGTCGAGAAGGAGGAGGTCCTTGACGTCGCCGCCGAGAACGCCGCCCTGAATTGCTGCGCCGAGAGCAACACATTCGTCGGGGTTAATGCCCTTGAAGGGTTCCTTGCCGAGATACTGCTTGATTGCGTCCTGAACAGCGGGGATTCTGGTGGAACCGCCGACGAGGAGGACCTTGTCAACCTGACCGGGCTGGAGGCCTGCGTCACGGAGAACCTGCTTGGTGGGTTCGATGGTTGCGCGGACGAGGTCAGCGGTCATATCGTTGAACTGCGCGCGGGTGAGGGTTGCGTCGAAGTGCTTCGGGCCGGTAGCGTCTGCGGTGATGAAGGGGAGGTTGATGTTGGAGGTGGTCATACCGGAGAGCTCGATCTTTGCCTTTTCAGCAGCATCCTTGAGTCTCTGGAGAGCCATCTTATCCTTGCGGAGGTCGATGCCGGAGTTTTCCTTGGCGAAGGTTTCCGCGATCCAGTTGATGATGCGGTTGTCGAAGTCGTCGCCGCCGAGACGGTTATTGCCGGCAGTAGCAAGAACTTCAAACACGCCGTCGGAGATTTCGAGGAGAGATACGTCGAAGGTACCGCCGCCGAGGTCATAGATCATGATCTTCTGGTCTTCTTCCTTATCCATACCGTAAGCGAGAGCGGCTGCGGTGGGTTCGTTGATGATACGGAGAACTTCGAGGCCTGCGATCTTACCGGCGTCCTTGGTTGCCTGACGCTGAGCGTCGGAGAAGTATGCGGGAACGGTGATAACGGCCTGAGTAACAGAGGTACCGAGGTATGCTTCTGCGTCCGCCTTGAGCTTCTGGAGGATCATTGCGGAGATTTCCTGAGGAGTATACTTCTTATCGTCAACGGATACGTTGTATGCGGTACCCATTTCACGCTTGATGGACATGATGGTACGGTCGGGGTTGGTGATGGCCTGACGCTTTGCGACCTGACCGATCATACGTTCGCCGGACTTGGAGAACGCTACGACGGAGGGAGTGGTTCTTGCTCCTTCGGGGTTCGGAATAACGGTGGGTTCGCCGCCTTCAAATACAGCGACGCAGGAGTTGGTAGTACCTAAATCTATGCCAATGATCTTTCCCATGATGGATGTTCCTCCAAAATATTGTTTAAGTTAGATTTTTATATATAAAATTGCGGGTTGGCTTGGGTTATTGGGGACGCTCGCGCGGGATTTGGAGAATACCTCCTTTATCCTCATGCAGTTGATATTTTCAGCGAACCCCTGTTTGTGTCTAGGGTGTTTCGACCACTGCGGTGGTCGACCAAGGACGCTGTCCTTGGAACCTGCAAGCCTTTAAAAAGGCTTGAGCGAAACTTTTCGGCTGACAATGTGCAGCTTTATGTTTTAGTTTGCTACACGAACCATTGCGTAACGGAGGACTTTATCGCCGTACATATATCCGCACTGGAGTACGTCGGTGATTTCGCCTTCGCCGTAGTTCTCGTCGTCAATGTGCATGACTGCGTTATGAATTTCCGGATTGAACGTCTCGCCCGGTTCGCCGAACATCTTGATGTTCATCTTTTCCAGCGTTTCCGGCAGCTTGCCGAGAATCAGCTTCACGCCTTCGGCAAATTTGTCCGCATCCCCGTCGGTGAACTTTGCGGCATACTGCAGATTATCCAGAATCGGCAGCAGACCGGTCAGCGTATCGTTGACCGCTTCGCCGTACACGGTTTCGCGTTCCTTTGCCGAACGTCTGCGGAAGTTTTCATATTCCGCCGCGGTACGCAGATACTTGTCATTCAACTCATCCGCGCGTTTCTTTTCGGCTTCGAGCTTCTTTTCCATGTCTGCGAGTTCGTTCTTGAGCTTCTTGTCGGACTTTTTGTCCGTCTTTTCTTCCTTTACGGGTTCTGCGGTTTCTTCCGCTTCCGCCGCCGGTTCCGCTTCCACGGGATCGTCTTCTTCAATGTAAGGCGGATTCCGCTTCGGATCCTGATTCATCATTTCAGTCATTTCTATCTCCAAATTTAATTGTTATCTGTATTGTTTCCGTCGCCGAGCATTTCCGAAACACCGCGCGTCAGATGGTCGATGGTGGCGATCACCCGGCGGTAATCCATTCGGGTCGGGCCGATGATGCCGATCGCACCGACGGTCTTTCCCTGATCGCGCACCGCCTTGAAGATGAGCGTGGAATTGTCCATCACCTTGACGATGTTCTCACGGCCGATGTAGACCTGCACCCGGTCGTCGGAAGTATGGGTCGTTTCTTCGGACAGGACTTCGAGCAGGTCGTCCTTTTTCTCGAACAGCGCGAGCATATCGCGCAGACGATCCATGTCGTAGAATTCCGGATAGGACAGCAGGCGGTTGATGCCTTCAAAACGGAGTTCGCCGCCGTCGAATACGGAAATCGTTTCGCAGACCGCCTTGATGACGGGAGAAACGAGGTATTCGTACTCGCCCATAACGCGTTCCATTTCCATCATCATCGGGAGCGTGATTTCCGCCGCCGTGATGCCGGTGACGTACTTGTTGAGTACGGCGGACAGGCGTGCGGCCGCTTCGTTCGGGATGGGCCGGTTGGCGTGGACGTATTTGGTCTTGACGATACCGCCGATGACCATAATCAGCACGAGGGTCGTTTCGTCGAGGCGCAGGAGTTCGTAGCGTCCGACGGTGATGCGCGGCTGACGGGGCTTGATGGCAAGTGCGGTGTAGTTGGTCAGCTTGGCCGCCAGCGTGACTGCCGTCTGCATGATCGCGTCCAGTTCGGACTGCTTCTGATTGAGCGTACGGCGGAGTTCGTCGATTTCACCCTGCGTGAAATTGTACTGGTCGATCAGCCAGTCCACATAGAAGCGGTACCCGGCTTCGGACGGAATGCGGCCTGCGGAGGTATGGGGCTGTTCGAGGAAGCCCATTTCCTCAAGCTCCGCCATTTCGTTCCGGATGGTAGCAGAGGAGCAGGATATTTGCTTATGCCCGGTCAGGAATTTGCTTCCGACCGGCTCACCGTTTTCGATATGGGCGTCAATGATCGCTTTTAATATGATCTTTTTTCGGTCACTCAGGTCTTTTTTTCGGTCTTCCAAACGTCAGCACCTCCCCGGAAAACGGAAAAACCCGTGAAGGGGATTTCTTTTCTCTGAAGTTTAGCACTTAAAAACCACGAGTGCTAAACCGTGGTATAAATTTACCATTTTACGCGCTTCTTTTCAATAACAATATGCGGATTATTTGTTAAATATCTATGAATAGACGCAAAAAGGCAGAACGCCGTTAGCATTCCGCCCTTTATTTTGTAAGTTTCACATAATCATAAGCTACACGTTGTCATATTAAAAGTTTCGCTCAAGCCTTTTTAAAGGCTTGCAGGTTCCAAGGACAGCGTCCTTGGTCGACCTCCGCAGAGGTCGAAACTCTCTGGACACAAACAGGGGTTCGCTCCACCATACAGCTTCATCTGAATAAAGGAGGTATTCTCCAAATCCCGCGCGAGCGTCTTACTTAATTCCGCAATCCCCTGCCGGCAGCGGATAGTACACATCCTTCGCAACCGGCATACCGATGTGCGGGAATCCCGTTTCGTCAAAGTATACCCGCTGACAGTGGCAGTGCCGCACCATCCCCGTCACTGACGGATTGTGGTCGTGCAGACAGTGATGCGAAATCCAGAGCTCGCTTCTGTCCGGCGAGAAGAAGAACGTCGCGTGACCGGGGCCGTAGTTGCCGTTGCCCTTCACCATCACCGGTTCGTCATCCTTCCGCCATGCGGACGCATCCAGAGGATCGTCGCCCACCAGCTCAATAATGCCGAGAATATAATCGTCGCTCCAACAGCCGTTGCCCGAGTAAATGATGAACAGACGTCCGTCCCGCTCCACAAAGAACGCACCTTCGTTGATCGGCGCACCCTCTTTGTGATACGGCGGCACCAGTTCCCAGTCGTACTCCGCCTGCGCCATGATCGTGTAGTCCCCTTCCACCTCGGTCGGCGACTTCATCCGCTGAACCGCCAGCTTCTGCTGACCGTCCGTCACAATGGAGTAGCAGATGTACCACGTCCCCTTCCAGCAGTGTACCGTCGGGTCAATCGCGTATACGTCATGGTTGATGTGCCCGCCCAGTTCAAATCCGTCAAACGGGTCGTCCGTCTTCGCGGACAGAACAATAACGTGCTTGAAGCCCTTGTTTTCCGCCGTCTGATGCGTACTCGTGTAAATGTACCAGTGACCGTCCACAAAATGCAGTTCCGGTGCCCAGAGGAAACCGTAGGTGTCATCCGCCGCATTTGCCTGATAGATCACCTTCGACTCGCCCGCGCGGAACAGCTCCGCCATCGAATGTGCGCGGAACAGCGTCAGCGTGGTGTTGCCGGTCGAAATACCGTAGTAATACCCCGTCGCTTCACACCAGACCACACGGGGGTCGGCGTTGTCGCGGTTCGGGTCAAGCGGGTTGTGGAACCCCATCCCTTCCGCCGGAATCTCCGGTTCAGGAATCACGAATTGATTGTTTTTCTTCAAAAGCATAATGGTACCTCCCTATGCCCGATATAGTTTTACGAACGTTTCCGCCAATGACGCAAAAGTCCCATAACAGCAGCGGTAAACACCGCACCGTATGGGAGCATGAAGTCACCGGTATCGGGGGACACCGCCGGAATTTCCTCCGCCGATACAGGAAGAAATTCCTGCTCTGCAGACGCATCCAGCGATGCCGCGGCTTCATCCGATGCATACGATTCCGTTGCGTAAGCACCGCTCTTTGCCGTATAGCCGACTCCGTTTACTATGTAGATTTCCGTCACGTCCACACTGGCGTTGCGTACCACAAACCCCGTTTCGCCGTCGTCAATGACCTTGACGTTTTCCCGTTCCAGCGTATACACGGTTCCGCCCGCCGTCAGCTCGATCTTGTGAAGAACGTTTTTCTCGATCGGAATCTTCACATGAATCTCACTGCCGCCGTGAATCGCCTTTTTCAGCGCGTCGTCCGGTTCTTCAAAATCATCAATCGTCCCGTCCGCACGGATAATCAGTGCCGTGATATTCGTCGGCTCCGTGCCGCGGCAGGTCAGAAGAAATCCGACGTAGCCGTTGTCACTCGTGATTTCGGAGAACGCGAAGTCAAATTCGATCGTGTAGGAATCGCCCGTTTTTGTCACCGGAAGAAGGGCGTATACACGCTCATTGTCAAAGGTATTCAGTTCCAGCGCGTCGTTTTCGCAGGTAAAATGGGAGTTTTCGGAACTCGACGTTCCGCGCACAATCCCGGACTTTTCCAGTTCGGAGAGAACCGAAAAATCCTGATGATAGAGTACCTCGCCGACGGGTTTCTGCCAGTCGCCCGCAGTTCCCGGAAGCACCGCGCTCATGACCAGCAGGACAAAGAGAAGCGCAGATGCCGTCAGCCGAACAAGGAATCGTTTCATACCGCCTCCGCACAAAAAATAAATTCTGTACCTATTATATATTGTTTCGGTTTTCCCGTCAAGTATTTATTCACATTTTTTCGGTATTTTTTCAACTTTTTTGATACGATTTGTTCAATAAAGAGGAAGAAGAATATTGTGAACATTCTCTCAAGCATCGACTTCAAGCCTTGATCGCTTCCACAAAACTTTTCGCCCCCAAGTAACTCTTCCCCACAAATATCTATCTTCCCATCACGCCAATTAGGTGTGACAATTCTCGGTTTTACTATAATTTCTACACCCTCTTTACATATTTCCACCAACTTGACATTCTCCTCATTATATGTTACAATACAAGATGGGTGAATTTCAAATAAATGGAGGATAATCAATTATGAAGAAAAGCACTCTTCTCGTAGCGGCACTTCTCGCGGCTGCCTGTGCAACCTCGACCAGTGCGGCAATGTTCACCGATTTCGAGAACTATACGTCTTTTGAAGAAGGGGATAACCCGGCGTATACGCTCAACGATCCCGCCGACTACTGGGATGGCGAATGGAACGGCGGCGGCGACAACGGCGACACCCTGACCACCGTCATCACCGACGGCGTCGGCTTCAACGGCTCCAAGGGTCTGGCAGTTTCCTCGTCCGGTGCCAACAATGTCGGTCTGTATGTCTTTGCAAACGAAGGCAACGGCATCGTGCGCGATCACACCGGCGCACAGTATCTCCGCGTATGGGCGGACTTCAGCGAAGTTGAATTCCGTAAGGCAAACTTCGGTCTTGTAGACGGTATGTACTGCCTCTACAGTACCGACGAAGTTGACACCTCGTGGGAATGCAAGTTCTACTACTCCGAAGACGGCGCGGAATGGACCGAAATGGTACACGGCGACGACGGATGCTTCGGCGACGCACAGGGCAGCTATATGCTCGGCATGAAGGGCTGGTTTGCGTTCCCCGTAGCAGACTTCACCATCCGCAGCAATGCGAACTGGGAGGTTTATGAAGCACTGACTCCCGCGCCGGTGAACGATGTTGTCGGCGTATATCTGTTCTGGGACTATTCGGACAACGGCGTTTATACAGACACTCCCTTCATTCTGGACAATCTGGAATTTGTAGCGGACTACACTGTGTTTGACTACCCGCTGACCGCAGAAGAACCGGCAGCAGAAGAACCGGCTCCGGTCGTTGAAGAAGCTCCTGCAGTCGAAGAAGCTCCTGTAGTTGAAGAAGCTCCGGCTCCGGTTGTTGAAGAAACTCCCGTTGAAGAAGTAGTCGAAGAACCCGTTCCGGAAGTTGTGGAAGAAGAACCCGCAGAAGAAGTTGTGGAAGAACCGGTTGAAGAAACCGTTGAAGAAGCTCCCGCAACCTTCGACCTTGGCGTTATGACAGCAGTCGCAGCGGTTATCACCGGTGCAGGCGTTGTTCTCGGCAAGAAGAGACGGTAATCCGAAGAAACGGAAATGAAAAAAGACAGGCTTTCAAAACCTGTCTTTTTTTGAATAAGAAAAAGCAGCAGGGGTGCTAATCCTGCTGCCTGCCATGGATAAAAGATGACGGTAATTTTAATCGTCATTTGTCCGCAGTCTCCCAAACTGCGAACCGAGGATGCCGTTGATGAACATCTGCAAAGGTATTATACACCAATCTCTCGAAAATGTCAAGAAAAATAACGGATATCCGGCAATTCCGGATAAGCTTCATCACGAATTTTTGACCGTTTAGCGGACGGTCGGCGGCACAAGAGGTGGGAGGCCTCTTATCCGCTTATTCCGGAATGCCGTCATGATATCCTTATGGATTATTTCTTGCTGTTTTTACGGGAGAGAACCGCACACAGCGCAGAAATGATTGCGGCAAGTGTTCGCGCAATGTTGCAGACCATGTCGATCATTTCACAAATGTTCATCTGTTCCTCTTCCTGTGAGTGCCGCGGGGGATATTATATCACAAAAGAATCCCAAAACCAACAAATATCGCTTTCTGTAAATATTTATCGGAAATGAAAAAAGACAGGCTTTCAAAACCTGTCTTTTTTTCTGCCGGTAGCGGGGGTCGAACCCGCACGCTGTCGCCAGCAGCGGATTTTGAGTCCGCCTCGTCTGCCAATTCCAACATACCGGCCTGCGTGTTGTTTATTATATCATGTTTCTGCGGGAATTGCAATAGCTTCCAACGAAAATTTCCATGAAATGCAAAAAGAACCGCCTCCGTAATGGAAGCGGTTCGGATATTCAATAAAGAATAACTTAGTGAGCGATGTAACGTTCGGTATCCTTGTCGAAGAGGTGAACTCTGGACATATCGAAAGCAACGTTGACGATGTCGCCTGCGCGGGAGGTGGAACGAGGAGATACGCGAGCGGTGAGGGAAGTTTCTTCTGCTACGAGGTAGAGATAGATTTCAGCACCCATAAGTTCGGTAACTTCTACGTCGCATTCGATAACGGAATCGGACATAGCCTTGAGGGACTGAGCGTCGTCAAAGATACATTCGGGACGGATACCTGCAACGATTTCCTTGCCTACATATTCCTTGAGAGCAGGGTTGGTTGCCTTTTCTGCGGGAATCTTGAGGGAGTTGGAACCGAAGGTGATGTAAAGATCTTCGCCCTTCTTTTCGAGCACGCAGTTGATGAAGTTCATCTGAGGAGTGCCGATGAAGCCTGCAACGAAGAGGTTTACGGGATAGTCGTAGAGGTTCTGAGGAGTATCAACCTGCTGGATGAGACCGTCCTTCATAACAACGATACGGGTAGCCATGGTCATAGCTTCGACCTGGTCGTGAGTAACGTAAATGAAGGTGGTACCGACTCTCTGGTGAATCTTGGTAAGTTCGGTTCTCATGGATGCACGGAGCTTTGCGTCAAGGTTGGAAAGCGGTTCGTCGAGAAGGAATACCTTCGGGTTACGAACGATTGCACGACCGAGAGCAACACGCTGCTTCTGACCACCGGACAGAGCCTTCGGCTTTCTGTCGAGGAGGTGAGTGATGTCGAGGATGCGGGCAGCTTCTTCAACGCGGCGCTTGATTTCTTCCTTCGGAGTCTTGCGGAGCTTCAGACCGAATGCCATGTTGTCAAATACGGACATGTGCGGGTAAAGAGCGTAGTTCTGGAATACCATCGCAATGTCACGGTCCTTCGGAGCTACGTCGTTGACGAGCTTGTCGCCGATGAAGAGTTCGCCTTCGGAGATTTCTTCAAGACCTGCAACCATACGGAGGGTAGTGGACTTACCGCAACCGGACGGACCTACGAGAACGAGGAATTCCTTGTCCTTGATTTCAAGGCAGAAGTCGGATACAGCGGTAACGCCGCCGGGATATTTCTTATAGATGTGCTTGAGAGATAAGCTAGCCATTAATTAATCCTCCTTGGATAGATACTATCCATTTTATTTAAGCAGCGGACACATAGGTCCGCCGGGGGACTTCCATGTCCATATACTATTTACCGTGGTATATTGTATCAAATTCCGTTCTTTTTTTAAAGAGTTTTTTTTACCGAAATTTATTTTGATACTTTGTGTATTCTGTACAGGATGACTACCCTTGTACTTTCCGCCGGCGGGGATACCCGGACAACGGTTTCTAATAAAATTAGAGGCCGTTTATTCCTTCCGCATGGTCAGTCCGATGCGGCCTTTTTTTACGTCCACGGACTTGATCCGGACGGTTACAACATCGCCGACGGAGAGGACTTCGGACGGATGCCGGATGAACCGGTCGGCGATTTCACTGATGTGAACCAGCCCGTCCTGATGTACGCCGATATCGACAAACGCGCCGAAGTCGATGACGTTCCGCACCGTACCGGTCATGGTCATGCCGGGTTCAAGGTCTTCGATGGAGAGAACCTTGTCACGCAGGATCGGCGGCGGGAGGCTGTCGCGGATATCGCGTCCCGGCTTTTCGATTTCGGCGAGAATGTCCGCGAGGGTCGGTTCGCCGCAGCCGAGCGTGTCCGCCAGTTTCTTCATGCCGCCGTATTTCTTCACGTCGTCCCGCAGATTCAGACCGCCGCGAACGTCCGCGAGGGTGCGTCCGAAGGTTTCGAGCAGCTTCTTCGTGACCGCGTAGGATTCCGGATGCACACCCGTGTTGTCGAGGATTTCCTCCCCGTCCGGGATACGCAGGAAGCCGGCCGCCTGCTGGAATGCTTTCGCACCGAAGCGCGGCACTTTCAGAATCTCTTTCCGTGTCCGGAATTCGCCGTTTTCCTCGCGGTATTTTACGATATTTTTCGCGGAGGTTTTGTTGATCCCCGCTATGTACGACAGAAGCGAGTACGACGCGGTGTTGACATCCACGCCGACGGAGTTGACCGCATCCTCGACCACGCCGGTGAGGGCTTCGTCCAGACGTGCGGGCTTCATGTCGTGCTGATACTGCCCGACGCCGATGGATTTCGGGTCGATCTTCACCAGTTCGGCGAGAGGATCCTGCAAACGTCTGGCGATGGAAACGGCACTGCGCTCGGTCACGTCGAAATCCGGGAATTCCTCCGCCCCCAGTTCGGATGCCGAATACACCGACGCGCCCGCTTCGGAGACGATGATATACTTCGTCTTTCCGCCGAGTTCGCCGAGGAGTTCCGCGATGAACTTTTCCGATTCGCCGGAAGCCGTTCCGTTGCCGATGGCGACCACGTCCACGCCGTACTTCTGAATCAGACGGGTCACGGTTTTCTTCGATTCCGCGATCCGTTCGTGCGGCTTGGTCGGGTAGATCACCGCCGTTTCGACAACCGCGCCCGTTTTGGTAACAACGGCGAGCTTGCATCCGGTGCGGTAGCCGGGGTCATAGCCAAGGACGGTCTTTCCCTTCAGCGGGGATTGTAAAAGAAGATTCTTGAGATTCATCGAAAACAGTGCAATCGCGCTTTCGCTTGCACGGTCGGTCAGATCGTTCCGGATTTCACGTTCGACCGACGGCGCGATGAGACGGTCATAGCTGTCGCAGACCGCCGAAGAAATATGCGCGAACGCCGGACTTTTCGGATTGGTGACGACCTCGGAGAACAGATAATTCAGGATCAGATCGCGTTCCACGGTCACGGAAACGGACAGCGCGCCCTCGTTTTCACCGCGGTTGAGCGCGAGAATCCGGTGGGACGGAATTTTCGCCGCCGGTTCGGAATATTCAAAATACTGTTCGTACACGGCAGCGGCATTTTCGAGCTTTCTGGACGAAATCGTCCCGTGCCGCTCGGTCAGCGAACGGAGTTCCCGGCGGTAGACGGCGTTGTCGGAAATCTGTTCGGCGAGAATGTCCCGCGCACCGGCAAACGCGTCCTCAACGGAAGTGATCGAGTTTTCTTCATTAATGTAGGCAGCCGCCGCTTCTTCCAGCGAAGGCGTGTAGCGTGCCTCCTGCTTCATCAGAAGATCGGCAAGGGGCGACAGACCGCGTTCCCGAGCGACAGAAGCGCGTGTGCGGCGTTTCGGGCGGAAGGGACGGTAGATGTCATCCACTTCGGTGACGGTCTCCGCAGCGTCGATGGCGGCGTTCACAGCGTCATCCAGAGCTCCCTGTGCGTCAATCAACACGCGGACTTCGTCCTTGCGTTTTTCAAGATTACGGAGGTACGTCAGCCGGTCGCAGAGGGTACGCAGGACGGTATCGTCCAGACCGCCGGTCACTTCCTTCCGGTACCGCGCGACAAAGGGAACGGTATTTCCTTCGTCAAGCAGAGCCACGGTTGCTTCCAGCCGGTCAAGGGGCAGGTTCAGTTCATGGGAAAGGCGTTCAAGAATGTTCATGGGACTCCTTTGGGACTAATGACTAAGGGTGAATGGTGAAGGACTATAACAAAACCTCCGTCTGTCGGCTTGACGGACAATATGATTTAGTCATTCACCCTTCACCGTTAGCCCTTAGTCAAAATTTTGATTTCGTCTTCGGTAAGTTCGCGCCATTCACCGCGCGCGAGTTTTTTGTCAAGCGTCAGTCCGGCGAAAGTCAGGCGTTCGAGGAAGGTGATTTCACTGCCGACCGCGTGGAACATCCGCTTGATCTGGTGGTACTTCCCTTCCGTGACGGTGATTTTGCCGTGGGTCGCGTCGTCGAGCTGAACGGTGCACGGCTTGGAGGTGAAGTCGGACAGTTCGACCCCTTCCTCCAGCTTTTTCTTCATGTCCATGGTCAGGGGCAGGCATTCAAAGCCGTAGGTTTTTTCCCGGTGGTGCTTCGGGGAGAGAAGCTCGTGCGCGGTCGGGCCGTCGTTGGTCACGAGAAGAAGGCCGACGGTGTCGATGTCCAGCCGTCCGCAGGGGAACATCCCCAGACGGGTGAATTCCGGCGGGAACAGCTTCATGACGGACTTCGGGGTATCGTCGGTTGTGCTGACCACGTCGGCGGGCTTGTTGAGCATGACGTATTTGTACTTTGTCCAGCGGACGGTCTGTCCGTCCACGGTGACGGCGGCGGTCGTTTCGTCAATCTTGGCGGAGGCATCGCGCACGACCTCTCCGTTCACGGCGACTCTCCCCGAACGGATCGCACGGGTGGCTTCGCTCCGGGAAAAGACGCCGCTTTCGCCGAGATATTTGTCCAGTCGTATCATAAGGCTTCCTTTTCTCTTTCTCTGAAACGGAGCGGTTCACAGATACACTGTGTAAAGAATCAGTCCGGCTGCGGCGGCAACAGCAAGAATTGCGGCAGCGGAACAGAATCCGATGAAAAAGCTCCGGATGAATTTCATGAAAAAATAATAGGCTCGCATACAGATATCTCCTCTTGTGGAATATCCGTAGGATTGCCTTTATGATACCATATTTATTCTGCTTTTTCAAGGGGATGGAGGCTGCGAAAAAAATCTCAATTTTTTTAAAAAACTTTCAAAAAGGTATTGACAAACGAAAATGAATCTGATATAATATACACTGTCAGCGAGAGAGACGCAAACCTCTCCCGGAAGAACTGCTGATAGCGGTATTGTGTAAAGGTAGCACAGCAGACTCTGACTCTGTATGTTGGGGTTCGAATCCCTATACCGCTGTTCAAAAGAAACACCGTCTGGACAATCGTCCGGGCGGTTTTCTTTATTTCATTCTGTGTTCCGCACATCAAAGGAGGCATACCATGTACTATACCGACGACCACATTACCATCCGCCGGATGATCGAATCCGATGCGCGGAAAATTTACGACACTTACCTCTCCTACGGCTGGCATCCGTCGCTGGAAACCTACGAACGCTATTTTGCCGAACAGGATACTGCCCGCACGACCTTTGTTGCGGAATACGACGGCGAGGTTGCCGGTCATGTTTCGCTGATTTACACGGCGGAGGAAGGCCCGTTCCCGGGACTGCCGCTGATTTCCGACCTCTGCGTGTTCTTCCATCTTCACAACCGCGGAATTGCTTCCCGCCTGCTCGACGTTCTGGAAACCGAAGCGGCAAAGATGTCCGATACCGTCTGTCTCGCGGTCGGCTGTCACAGCGGCTACGGCGCGGCACAGCGGATGTATGTCAAGCGCGGGTACATCTTTGACGGAAGCGGCGTCTGGTGGAACGGCAGACAGCTTGAGCAGTACGCGCCGTGCGAGAACGACGACGATCTTCTTCTCTGGATGAGCAAAACTCTTCGATAGACCTGTTCGATGACCGGACGTCAAACTGTAGGGACACGGCGTGCCGTGTCCGCCAAAGGATTTGAACAGAGCATATTTTATCAATAAAACGTCCGATATGAATGGATTTCCGATCAAATATCGTTTGTCCAAATTGATCGACGGACACGGCACGCCGTGTCCCTACGAATTACATAACGTTATCAAAAACATCAGATAAATCAATCCGCATCGGAAAGGAGCATTTTTATGTACGATTATCCGAACATCATGGAAAAGCCGGAACCGACGACGGCTTATGCGACTGGCTTCGCACCGTTTGACCGGACATCCGTGTCTCCGGACTACCGCGATCTGCGGCCGTTTCAGGATGACCGCCGCATCCTCCGCAATCCCCACAAGGGCTGGTACTGGCACTACATCGACAACGGCTATCCCCGCGCCAACTACCGCGCGAACCACGATCCCGCCGACCATCTCGAACGTTTCCCGGGACTGAACCATCTCTATCTCCGGTTCGACTGGGGCGACATCGAAAAGGAAAAGGGCGTTTACGACTGGTCGTATATCTACCAGATCATGGACGAATGGAGTCAGTACGATTACCGCTTCTCCATGCGTCTCGTGACCTACGAAGGCGACGGTTCGATCCCGTTCGCAACGCCGGAGTATGTCTATAAGGAAGGCGCACGCGGCTATGCACTTCCCGGCGGCCGTCTGGAACCCGATTACGGCGACCCGATTTTCCTCGAAAACCTCGAACGTTTCCTGGAAGAAGCCGGACGGCGGTTCAACGGCCATCCGCTTCTGGAGCTGATCGACCTCGGCACGTTCGGCACATGGGGCGAAGGTCACACCGGCAACGGCAGCGACATCATCTACCCGGCGGAGGTCATCAAGAAGCACATCGACCTCACCAAACGGTATTTCCCCGATACGTTTGTCATCCTGAACGACGACCACATCAACCACCGCTGGTCGCGCGGATGGGAAGAAAACATGGATCTGATCGACTACGCCGCAGCACGCGGGATGGGTCTGGAAGACGACTCCGTCTGTGTGCGCTATTACGCGGAAAACTGCGGGTACAATACCCTGCGTTCGCCGTGGCTGTTCGATAAGTTCTACGAAAACGCGCCGACCGTTCTGGAATTCGAGCATTATACAAGCGTTGCGCCGGAAATCTTCAAGGGCGGCTTCCCGTTCATCGACGCAATGCAGCGGACGCGGTGTACCTTCGCGGGATTCCACGGCTATCCGGTGCCGTGGCTGGAACGCGAGCCGTACCTGACCGAATACGCGGCGAACCGTCTCGGCTACTGGTATCTCCTCGAAGGTGCGGACGTTCCGGCGGTCATGAGCGGCGGTTACGGGAACAAAATCGTTCTGTATGTCGAAAACCGCGGCTTTGCGAAGGCATACCACAAGTACAATCTCCGCGTGAAGCTGGAAGGGGACATGGGACGCTTCCTTCAGGATGTGGAATGCGACAACCGGACATGGGAAGCGGGAACCGTGACCCGTGTTCCGCTGACGATTCACCCGATGTGGACGATGAAGGGAACGTATCAGGTTTCGATCGGACTGTTCGAAAACGAACGCCCGATTGAGTTCGGCATGAAAAACGGCGAAGACGGATTCTATCCGATCGGTACGACGGAAATCAAATAAGTTTATCATTCAATGAGTTCGACGGGGGAAACTTTTCATCAAAAAAGTCTCTTCCCGCCGAACTCATTTTCATTTACAGCTCATCATTCAAACTCATGATATCCGCCGGCGTGGATGCTGTACTGCTTTCCTTCCCCGCCGCCGCAGAGTTTCACGAATTCCTCCGTGTCCCGGTACTTCGCAAAGGCTCCCTGTGCGCGTGCCCAGTCACGGTAGCAGCGGTTGATCGACACGGCTTCCGTAAGATACTTCATCATGTCCGCCGGTTCGTCGAGATAAGCGTAGGTCATGGCGAGTGAATACGCTTCGCCGCCGAGGAAATGCGCGTTGGCATCCGGCTCGGCGTAAATCAGCCCCTGTTTGATCGCCGTGTAGTTTTTCAGCTGATATTCCAGACCGCCGCGGAGATCGCCGAGGTTCCGCAGACAGCAGTAGATGCGGTTGTACGCCATGTAGCGGTCGGGCGATGTCTCACCGGCGCGTTCAGCTTCCCTTTTGAAAACTTCCATCGCTTCTTCGTACTGTCCGGCATCCTGTAGAGTCATCGCATACTGCATTTCCCGCGGACAGCCGAGTTCGCGGACTTTTTCGCACACGGCAAACGCCGCTTCGTGATCGCCCATCGCGGAATAAAAGTCCGCAAAGGATTCGTAAAACTGATATTCCGGGATTTCCTCACCAGTATCATCGTCCAGAATGCCCGCAAGACCGAGCTTTTCCGCCAGACGGAATTCCGATTCTCCGAGCCGTTTCAGCGCGGGCTTGACCGTCCCGGCGTTCGGACCGCGCATGATCCGCACCGCCATCGTACAGTACTGCATGATGATATAATGCGCCATCGGGCAGTCGGACGCAAAGACGGGCGCGGTCATGAGCAGGACCGCCATGTCGTCGTATTTCTGTGCGTCGTTCAAGGCGTAAAAAGTGCGGAGATATTCGCAGGTGCGCTCGGTTTTGGATTTTCCGTCGTCGAGCAGGGCGGCAAAGGTTTCGAGAGAGATGTCCATAATGTCCTCCAGTCGTTCACGCAGAATCTGCTTGGTTTTGTGAACCCGGTTGTACACGGTCTGAACCGGAACGTTCAGGATTTCGGCGGCATCCGCACCGGACAGTCCGCACATCAGCGAAACAACCGCGCAGTTCCGGAAATCCTCCGGCAGACGGGAGACTTCCTCGTGCAGACGTGCCAGAGCGGTTTCGGCGGTCATACGGTCGGCAGATGTGTCGGGGGACGGAAGTTCCTCATCCGCTTCTTCGCCGGTGTGACGGGCGCGGTAAATCGCCTGACGGCGGTAATACTGCTTGATTTTGTTGTCCGCGATGCCGCGCAGCCACGCTTTAATCTTCGTTTCGTCGGACAGGGTCGTACGCGAAACGATGGCGGCGAGGTAGGTTTCCTGAAGAATGTCCTCGGTATCGGCAAGCGAGGAAATGCGGCTGGCAATGTAGCCGTAGAGATAGGGATAATGTTCGGTCATGTCGGTTCCTCCGTGGAATGTGGGTTCATGGATATAGTCACCGGAGAACGGAATTTCTTTACGGGAAGGAAGAAAAAATTTTTATTTTTTACCTATAAATGAGCAAATCCGAAAATAGACAGAATTCATTCGTATTCAGCTTCCCGTTGTCATTCCGAGGACTTATTACTATAAATTTCAACTGAAGTTCTTGTCCGAGGAATCTTTGCACGCCACTGTGTAAGCCGTAAAAAATGCCCGTGGTATTCACAACTATTCAGCTACAGAGGTTCAACTTTGTCCTAACGTATAATCTGCTGTCCCTATATTTGTGCAAATTGTTCGTTACAGGCGTTCGTAAACCTCTGAAGTCGAAATTTCAACACAACCACGGACTTTCTCTACGGATGACACAGTGGCGTGCAAAGATTCCTCAGGCAGGACGTGCAGTTTTGATTTTCAGCAAGTTTCGCCTTCGGAATGACAACGTTGGGCGCAAGGGGAAGGTTTGGCTTATCATTCTGATGTTCGTCAGATTTCGGATTGCTCGTTGATATTTTTTACAGTATACCTCATCTGTCCCATAATGTCAAATTGCGGTGCGTCCTGTAAATCCTGAAAAAATCATCTTGTACAATCGTCCTGCCCGTGTTATAATAAAGATAATTCTTTCAATTCCATTCCATGAACGGAGGGCTTTTCCATGAAACGCCGTGTACATACCGTCATCGGACTTCTCCTCCTCGGGATCACGCTGTTTTTTCTCGTCCTGACGATCCTGTTTTCCGCCGGGGTTCCCGTAAACTTCCGTGGAATCGCCGTGACAGCGGTTCTGACATTCGGCGGAATCCTGATGGCCGGTTCTCTGGTATTTGCCCGACCGTCCGGAAATCTCCCGAAACGGATCGGATTTTATCTGACCCACGCGGGAATCGTCCTGATGCTCGCCGGATTCGCTTTGTTTGAACTGGGCGGCGATTCCGTTACGGCGGCGGTTCCGGTGAGTGAAGAGGTGTATACCTATTATTCGAACATCCAGCGCGAAAATGGGGAAATCTGTGATCTCGGCTTCAATATCTGCGTTGAAAATTTTGAGATAGAAAGGTACGACGACGGATCGGACAGACAATATTCCGCCGATCTTCTGTTTGCAGACGCGGTGACGCTGAAAGTCGAAAACAAAGAACTTTCCGTGAATCATCCCGTGCGGAAAAATGGCTGGAAAATCTATCTCATGAACCACGGCAAGGGCTTCACGGCGGACGGGATCGGGGAATACGTCAATCTGCTCTTCCGCCGTGATCCAGGCGAATATGTCGTGAAAGCAGGCGTGATCGTGCTGGCTGCGGGAACCGTTCTCGAACTGCTCGTCGGAAACGCGGTCCGTCCGCATAAGAAAACGAAGGAGGAATCCGCTCATGACTGACACCATCCTTCGGATCATCATTATCATCGCCACAGTGTTCTACACGGCGGCGTTCGTCCTGTACCTTCTCAAAAAAACGAAACCCGGCGCGGTCTTCTGGATTCTTGCGGAAGCCGGTTCGGTCACGCTGGTCGTCAACAATTTTCTCGTGAACGATTACGTCCCGTTCGTCAGTATGTATCAGGTGCTGACGTTCGCGTCGGCATTGTTCGGCGCGGTTTACCTCTACATGGCGTTCCTGCGGGATGGAGCCTGGGCTGCGCCGTATGTGATCGGGTGTTCGCTCATCCTGTCGATGGGGCTGTGCTTCATGGACATTGCGTCCGTCTGGCAGTTCCCGCCGGCTCTGCGCTCGGTCTATTTTGTGCCGCACATTCTGATGTATGTGATTTCCTACATCATGGCGGCGGCCGCGTTTGCCATGACGGTGACGAAATTTTTCGTGCGGAACGATCCTCTGCGGCAGAAGCAGCTTGACGGCGGCATTTACGACTGCGTGTGCGTCCTGTTCCCCTTTATGACAGCGGGGATGCTGTGCGGCGCGGTCTGGGCGAACGAGGTCTGGGGAGCGTTCTGGAGCTGGGACATCAAGGAATGCTGGGCACTGGTAACATGGCTGATGTTCATGACGTGGCTGCATATCCGCCGGAGTGCGGATTTGACGAAATTCCGTGATGCGGTGCTGATCGCCGGATTTGCGTGTGTGATCGTCACCTTCTTCTTCGTCAACGGCATGACTGCGTCGGAAACGTCGATGCATACTTATAATTAATGGAGATATATCTTATGAAAACAAAATGGAATCTGCTGTTCGCGGCGGTGCTTCTGCTTGTGACCGCTTCCTGCGGCAAGACGGAACCCGCTTCGGACAACGTCACTCCCACGCTGGAAACGCGGGTTGCGGCGGAAAATTACATTTCCCCCTCCTCTGTTGCCGTGGACGCGGACGGGTGTGTCTACGCTGCCGACGAGACCGGCGGACGGGTCATCAAGCTGAATCCCGACGGAACCATTGCCGCGCAGATTGACCTCGACGGCGGCGCACACTGCGTCAAGCTGTACGACGGCAAGGTTTATGTCACGCGCGGCGGTCTGGACGGAACACTGACTGTGCTGAGTACGGACCTGAAACTTGAGAAAGAATACCCCGTCGGACATACGCCGACCGATGTGGAATTCGCCGGACATATTGCGTATGTCACAAACCGTTTTTCCGACACGATCATCGCCATTGATCTGGAAACCGATGGGGATACCTCGACTTTCCACGTCAGCCGTGAACCCATCGCGGCGGCAATTGCAGGAGATAAGCTCTACGTCGCCTGTCACCTGCCGGACGATGCGGCGAATGAAGAGGTCGTCAGCACGTCCGTCCATGTTTTCCATGATCTGGAGGATGTGAGAACTGTCCGGTATCAGAGAGCCATCGACCTCGTCAACGGGACCGGCGGCGTGAAGGATATCGAAGCCACACCGGACGGAAAACGTCTGTTTGTCTCCGCCGTGATCGCGCGGTATCAATACCCCACGACCCAGCTTGACGGCGCGTGGATCAACTCGAACGGCTTCGCTATCATCGACGCGGAAACCGACTCCCACGTCAACACGATTCTGCTCGACGACGTGACCCTCGGTGCGGCTTCCCCGTGGGGGATCGCCTTTGACGAGGACAACGCCTACTTCGCGGCATCCGGTACGGGCGAAATTATCTCCTTCCCCATGCAGAAGCTCGACAACATCCTGAATTCCAAGGAAAACAAGGGACGTGAACTTGCCGACGAAATCGGGATTCTGAATGCCGTCCGGACGCGGACGCAGATGCCCGGCGAAGGTGTGCGTGACATCCTGTACAGCGGCGGAAAGCTCTACTGCACCGAATATTTCACCGGCGACATTGCCGTGATGAACACATCCGATTTCAGCGTTTCCACCCTTTCGCTCGGCGAACAGCCGGAAGCGGACATCGTGCGGCTCGGCGAAACGCTGTGGTACGACGCGACAAAATGCTATCAGAACTGGGAAGCCTGCGCGTCCTGTCATCCCGACGGACGGGTGGACGGATTCAACTGGGACAACCTCAACGACGGTCTCGGCAATCCGAAATCGGCGGTGTCGATGATGTTCACGCACCGCTGTCCGCCGGTCATGATTACCGGCATCCGTGCGAATGCGGAAACGGCCGTCCGTGCGGGGATGAAGTTCATCCAGTTCAACACGATCGACGAGGAATCGAACCGCGCAATCGACGAATACCTCAAATCCATGCTTCCCGTGGAGTCGCCCGCGCTCCAACTTGGCGGTACGCTGACCGAAACAGCGGCGGAAGGCGAGGTTCTCTTTGAGCAGTACGGCTGTGCGGAATGCCATCCCGCGCCGCTGTACACCGATCTGAAACTGCACCAGTCCCCGATTCTCGGCGAGGACGGCGGATGGGAAAACCGTGATTTCGCAACACCCACGCTCGTTGAAGTATGGCGAAGCGCGCCGTATATGTACAACGGCTCCGCGAAAACGATTGAAGATGCGGTACGTCACTTTGTTCCGGAGGGAACATCCGACGATGATGTGGCGAAGCTGTCCGAATTCGTCCGTTCGATCGGTACGGTCGGCGAGGATTACGGCGTGGAACAGGTCTTCTGGACGGATGACAACGGAAACGAAGGTCAGGGACGGATTCCGTCCTATGCAAAGGTTACCGGATTCACCGTGCGCTGTCAGGCGGAAAACGTCGAACCGGGTTACGCGCACGTGCGCTGGGTCACGGATGACGGCGAAGTCAATTACCGGTATTCGCTCGGTGAAATGGCGTACAACACCGCCGTTCATGTGGATGTCGGCGAAGATTCTATGATTCTCGTTGACGAGCGGTACCGTCTGGAAATTTCCATTGTAGATAAAAAAGGAAATCCTCTCGCATCGACCTACGTTCTGACCGTGAAGGAAACCTGAGAAAGGAGAGTGCATAATAATTATGAAGAAAATCGTGAAAATTCTGTCGCTTGTCCTCGTTCTCACACTGATCTGCGGCGCGGTCGTCATTTTTGCGGCGGGTGAAGGCGTGACGCTTTCTCCCGGAGACGATGCCGAACAGATCATGACCTACGAAGCGGGAAGCAAAAAAACGGACGTCATCGCCCGGATTTACGAAGAAACGCCGTATTATATCGTCGTCCGCCACAAGCAGCTCGGCGCATCGCATTACGCCTACACCGAAGCTCTCGCGGAAGACCTCGGCAGCGACAACAAAGACCCCGAAGGCCGCGAAGCCATCTTCAATCCCGGCTCCGAACTCGTTCTCGTCAGTATCGTGAAGGACGGGGACAACTATCAGACCTATGAGAGCGTTCTTCTGAAATCCAAGCAGGGTGTGATCCGCGATCCCGACGTTTCGCCGGACGGTACGAAAGTCCTGTTCTCGTGGAAGCAGTCCGCCGTGGACGATTATCACCTGTACGAAATGACCCTTGCAACCCGCGAATTCAAACAGCTTACGTTCGGCTCCGGTGTCGCGGATACCGAACCGAAATATCTCTCCGACGGCTCGATTCTGTTCAATTCCAGCCGTGACATTCAGGTGGTGGACTGCTGGAAAACGCCCGTCTCCAATCTTTACAAATGCAATGCCGACGGATCGGAAATCCTCCGTCTCGGCTACGACCAGGTACATACGACCTATCCGACCGTCACCTCCGACGGACGCGTGGTCTACACCCGCTGGGACTACAACGACCGCACGCAGATGTGGATTCAGGGTGTGTTCCAGATGTTCGAGGACGGGACGAACCAGACCGAACTGTACGGCAACAACTCCGACTTCCCGACCTCGCTCCTGCATACCCGCGAAGTTCCCGGAAGTGCCGGTCTGTACGTCTCCATTGCCTCCGGACATCACGTTTATCAGCACGGCAAGCTCGTCTGGATTGACACGTCAACCGGACGGAACGGCAATGATGCCGTGGATTTCGTCTTTCAGGACGGCACGCAGAAGCTGAGCGGCTACGACACGTTCGGGCAGGACGGAAAGCAGTACAAGTACCCTTATGCCTTCTCGGAAGACCTGCTCCTGTACTCCGCCGTCAAGCGTTACAGCGGCGTGAACGCGGATTTCTCGATCTATGCGTATGACCGCAACACGGATACCGAAGTCGAACTGGTCGAAGCATCCGGCGGAAGCGGTGCGTCCCAGATCGTTCCGGTGTATGCACGTGACCTGTTCACCCGTCCGAGCATGGTGAACTACGCTTCGGAAACCGGCACGTTCTACGTTTCCAACGTTTACGAAGGTCCCTCTATGGAAGGTGTGACCGTCGGTTCCGCGAAGTATCTCCGCGTGGTGGAACTGGAATTCCGTACCTCCGCGATCGGTGCGACCATTGCGCGCGGCTCCGGTTCTTCCGACCCGTTCACGCCGATTTCGACCGGCAACGGCGCGTGGGACATCAAGAAGGTTCTCGGCGTGGTTCCGGTGGAGGAAGACGGCAGTGCGCTGTTCACGGCTCCCGCGAATACGCCGCTGTACTTCCAGCTTCTGGATGAAAACGGCTCGGTGATCCAGACCATGCGGTCGTGGACGACGCTGATGCCGAACGAAACGTTCTCCTGCGTCGGCTGTCACGAGGACAAAAATGTCGCGCCGACCGTTTCGGGAACGACCACGATGGCGATGAAAAAGGGCGTGACGGCAATCCAGCCCGACCTGTGGATGGACGATTATCCGGAGGATTACGACCCGTACAGCGATTCCGTCGGGTTCTCGTATCTGAAGGAAGTGCAGCCGATTCTCGACGAAAGCTGCGTCGTCTGCCATTCCGATACGGCGGAAGCCTTCTCGATGGTGAATGCGAAGCAGGCTCCGCGCTTCAAGGCGAACATTGCCGATACCATTCTCGCGGAAGACGCGGTATGGCGGTATCTGCCGATGGAAGGTACGCCGTTCAGCAAAGAAGGTCCGGACGGTGACGCGGACTATCCCTACACCGTTCATGCTCCGTTCGGCGACGGCAGGACCGCTCCGCAGGAACACAATACCCTTATGACAACCGGTGCGTTCCGCGCATGGACGACCTTTACCGGCACAAATTATGACCTCAACGAATGCGGGCTGACCTTCACCGGACAGCTCTGCGGCAAGGCAGAAATTTTCCTCAACGGGACGCTGATCGCAGAACTCGATCACCCGGAATCTGCCGAAATCAATATCCCTGTGACCAACGAAATGCGGAAAGCGTTCAAATTCGGCGATAACCATCTTTCCGTACGGGTCGAAGGTACCTATTTCACGCTCGGTCTGACCTCCTCGGCGGAAGCGGCACAGGGCGAAGTCAAGAATTTCGTCCGTCAGCAGGCGAAGTGGGACTACATCAAGGCGGCTGACCTCGGCAAGGCTCCCGACGGATGGATCACCGGGGAGGATGATTCCACAAAATGGAAGTCCGGTATGGCACCGTTCGGCGACCGCACCATTGACGGCGTGAAGTGGAAAACCGACTGGAGCGGCGGACAGAACGCGATTTTCCTCCGCCGCACGTTCAACGTGGACGACATCGAGCAGTACCGCGGTTCCCCGCTCTGCACGAATATCACCTACGACGACGGCATCCGCATCTACCTCAACGGGAAGGAACTCTTCTACGACAAGGACTGGGTGGACAATTACGTTGACCTGGAACTCGCCTCCGACGCGGCGGACTGTCTCGTCAACGGCGAAAACATCCTCGCGGTATCCCTCTGCAACACGGCGGGCGGCCGTCAGCTTGACATGAGCCTGTATTCCTATAAGAAAGACCCCGGTGCGGAAGTCGTTGTCCCCCTCGATTCCTCCCGGGAAGCGGCATTCTCCCTCGAAGGCATCGACGTGATCGGTACCCGTCAGAAGAAATTCTGGCCGCTGTCGTATCTCGTCCTGACCGGCTCCTACCCGAGCGGCACGAACTGGCTCTGCACGCCGGACGGCGATTTCGTCAACTTCCTGTCGTCCATGAGCGGCGCGGAAATCGTTCCTCCGCAGACCTTCGGTTCGTCGAAGAGTTTGCTGATCGAAAAACTGCGTTCCGGTCACGGAAATCTGACGGAAGAAGAAATCCGCACCATCGAATGCTGGATCGACCTTGTGGTTCCGGCGTACGGTTCGTATGACGAAAACGTCGAATGGGGTTCCAACGAACGCCGCGAATACGACGAAAAGGGCAGCAAGCGCGAATATTACGACAATCTCAACAAGGCGGTCATCGACACAAAGGCGGGACGTTATGCGGACACCGGCGACGTGACCATCGAATTCCTGCAGGCGAACGGTACGGCTTCGTACATAGCTTCCGGAAAGGGCTATGCGCTCCTGAACGTACCGGAAATCTACGCACCGAAGCAGGGTGTGCGCGTCACGCTTCCCGAAGGTGAGAAGTACGTCGCGGTCTGTCTGTCGTCCAAGCTGGGTGAGACGATCGTGTACTGTCCGGACGGAGTGTTCGAATACCGGTTCCCGTCGGACATGGGCGATCTCTTCCCGAGCGCACTGGATGATTCCAAAAATGTCGTGTACATCAACAACGTCATCAGCGCACGGATTCCGACCGATGACGAACTCGCGGAACCGCGCAATCTGGCGGAAAACGTGTATGACTTCAAATCCGCCGCGAACGTGTTCCCGCACGCATCGACCAACAGCGCAGCCGACAACGGTACGGCGTACTATGAGGCGCGCTGTGCAATTGACGGATTCACGGCGAACACCGGTCACGGCGACTATCCGGTGCAGTCGTGGGGTCCCGACAAGGCAACGATGGATACGAACGAGATCGTGATCGACTTCGGACGGACGGTCAAGCTGGATTCGCTGGAAATCCTGATCCGGTGCGACTTCCCGCACGACACATGGTTCACCGGCGCAGACGTGACCTTCTCAGACGGTACGTCGGAACATATCGACCTGTGGAAGACGGAGGAATTCATGACCTTCGATCTGAGCGGGAAGGAAACAACCTACGTGAAGCTGTCGGGATTCACTACAGCAAACGGCGAATGGGCGGCAATCACGGAAATCCGAACGATTGGTACGGAAATTGCCGGATAAACCGATAAAAAATGCAGAAACCACTTCTTTGCGGGAGTGGTTTTTGTAGTTATTGAAATTTCACAGAAAAAGTGGTTGCAAAATGGGGGAATCTGCGGTATAATGAACATATTGTGAATATTATTAAAATTTCCGAAAGGAGCTGTCCCAATGAAATCCAACAACCGTCTCCTCGCCCTTGTCCTCGCGCTTCTGCTGGGAACATCCGTTATGTTCTCCTGTGCTTCCGACACGGCTGAGGAAAATTCATCCGGCACCAATGCCGCAGCCGGCGAAGCTGCCGCTGACGCTGCTGCCGAAGAAACCGTTCCCGAAGAAACCGAACCCGAACTTGCCATGGACGACCTTGCCGACGCCGACTTCGGCGGTGCCGAATACATCATCGCCGGTCTGAGCAACCGTACCACGAACGCCGTTACCTCCGCCGAGCTGGACGGCGAAGTCATCAACGACGCGCAGTACAACTCCGCACGCACTGTCGAAGACCGATTCAACGCGGCAATTTCCTATGTCGATCTCGCCGACGCGGACGATACGATGGCGACCGCCGTCAAGAATCTCGTTGCGAGCGGAGACGACACCTACGGCGTTGCGTTCGGCGTAGATACCCAGCAGATCAATCTGGGTACGTCCGGCAACTACCTCAATCTGAAATCCGTTTCCCAGTTCAACTTTGACCAGCCGTGGTGGATCGACTCGACCGAATCCATCTCCATCGGAGACAAGTCCTATGTTGCGTCCTCCTACCTGTCCTACTACTGTCTGTACTATATGCGTATGTTCGTCATCAACAAGGACATGGCGAAAAACTACGGGCTGGAAATCCCCTACGATGCCGTCTATGAAGGAAACTGGTACCTCGACGATCTCGTGGAAATGTGCGCTGCCGCTACGTCCGACAAGAACGGCGACGGTCAGATGACGGCGGACGACCAGTACGGTCTGTCCTACGAAATCTTCTACACGCTCCAGAACTCCATGGGCATCGACATCATCAAGAAGGACGCGGACAATATGCCCTACCTCGCCTTCGACGTAGACCGCGCTACGATCTATCTGGAAAAGATGGAACCGATTGTCAATAACTACGGCTTCTACGAAACCGGCTACGGCGCAACGATGTTCTCGAACGGGCAGTCCCTGTTCTGCTACTGCAACCTCCGCGAAGTATGCAATGTCATCCGTGATTCCGAAATCAACTACGGCTATCTCCCCGCACCAAAGCTCGACGAACACCAGGAAGACTACATGACCTGTGCGACCGACGTATACTGGGGCATTCCGGTATCGAGCGCGGGCAAGGCGGACATGATCGGTACGATCACGGAAGCTCTCTCCTGCCAGCACTTCAACTACGTCCGTCCGGCCTTCTACGAAACCACGATGAAGACCAAGCTGGCGGGCGACGAAAACGACATGAAGATGCTCGACCTCGCGTCGGAACGTCTGAAGATCGACTTCGGCTTCGCCTACCAGACCGCGATCAGTGCCTTTGCCAACCTGGACGACCTGGTTCGTGACAACGTCACCGCCGGCACAGTCGCTTCCACCTACCAGAAGAACCAGAAAGTTCTCCAGAAGAGCCTCGAAAAAATCATCGAAAAGGTCGAAAAACTTCCGTAAGGGAATGAATTTTCTTGGGGAACCCCTCCGAAAAACCTTTTCAAATAAAAATATGACAAAGAAAGTGCAGATTTAAAGTTACAAAATTTCTGTAAAACTTACAGCCGTTTTGTTTCTTCAAATCTGCACTTTTTTTGTCTCGTTTATAGATTGAAGTTTTTTGGAAGGGGTTCGGGGAAACCTTTTTCGCAAAAAGGTTTCCCCGAGAAAACTCACTTCATCAGTCTCTTGAACAGAATCGAGAAAACGTAGTCGCGGTTCATGGATTCGGCGTGTTCGAAGTCGCCGTCGTAGGCACCCCAGCGGTAGTTGTAGCGTTCGTCTACGCGCGGGCGGGGCTGGATGGTTTCGTGGAAGCAGTTCGGGTCGATGATCGCGCAGATCGCGGAGATGTCCCAGATGACGCGGCTCCACGAAAGGGCGTTCGCAGGCTTGCATTCGGCGACGTTGTCACAGAGGTAATCGCCGAGCGGGGAGTTGCCACGGAGGAAGTGTTCGAGCTCGTGGATGGTGACGATGAGGTGGGAGGTCATGCCGGGTGCGGGGAGCTGGAGGAGCGGCACGCCGGATTTATAGAGGGCGTTCGCGGCGTTGCGGTCGCCGTTGAGGTTGAATTCGGACGCGCTGCACCATCTTGCGCCGCCGCCGAGCCAGATGACGGCAATTTTGTCCTTGATTTCGGGGTGCAGGAGGATAGCGGAGGACACGTTGGTGATGGCACCGATGGCGGCGATGTAGGTGATGTCGTCGGACTCCATAACGTGGCGGTAGATGGCTTCGGCCGCTTCGGAGGGGACGGGGGTATCTTCGTCGGGCATACGTTCGACGGAGCCGCGGTAATACGGGGGGATTTCGACGCCGTGGGACTCCTTGACGAGGCCTGCACAGATGCCAATTTCACGGTAGCTGCGCTCCATGCCGTCGGCGTAGGAGTCGCTCTTATCGTTATGGAACGGAGCGGCGGTGACGGCAACGAGGTCGAGCTTATCGGCGGAGAGCATGGCGAGCGACAGCGCGAACTGGTCGTCGATCTCGTTGTAGGTGTCGGTATCGAGGATCACGCGTTTGATCCCGGGGGTTTTGAGGGCTTCCTTGATACGGAACATAGTGGGTCTCCTTTAAAAAATATAGTTTTGCTTAAATCGTTCGTTTTGAGAGGTAGAAAAATGACCGTTCCGGTCATTTTTCTATTTTTATGTCCCTACGCGGGACGGCGCACAAAGGGGCTCAATCGCCGCCCCTTTGTGAATTCCCGGCTTGGCGTTCGTGGGACTCGGCCTTAAGGCCTCAGACATACAGCGGTTTGCCCGCATTCATGGCATTCGGAAGGGACAAGGTTTGGGTGCAGACTTGTCTAAATTGTTCGTTCAGTACAAATAGCCATGACGAAATTGCTGTTTTTTCGCGGGTTTCTTCTTTAATGCTTCAGCGGGAAGTATTCCTTCAGCGTTGTCTGCGCGGTCGTGCGGCGGTCTGTGAAATAGTCGTCCAGATTGTTCGTCGCCGCGCAGTCGCGGATCAGGCGGTACGTTGCCGATGCGATTGTCGGGTATGCGTTGCCGAACGCGAGGGCGAAGTCGAACGACGCGGTTGTGAGGATCATTTCCAGCATATTGATCGAGTCGTTGTCGCGGAGGACTTCGGCCATGTGGTAGTTCACATATTCGTCATAAATATGGCCGTAGGAAGCGGCGTTCAGGGCCGAGAGGATGATTGCCGGGATTTCGCCGTTGGTATGATTCTTCGGGACGGCAAAGACCAGTTCCGTGTTCGAGATCAGTGTCCGGTAGTCGTCGGCTTCCTTGCCTTTCGGGAGCGGAAGAACGCCCCAGTCCGCTTTCGCGCCGGGCATCCATGACATGATATAGAGATAATCGACTAAAAATGCCGATTCGCCGCCGGAGAAGCAGTTGATCGCGCCTGCGGTGGAGTCGGTGATGGAATACTGGTCGTTATAGAACTGTGCCAGAATATCCATGGTTTTCTGGACGGTTTTGACGGTATAGCCGATGACGGGAATCGCGCGGGTACCGGTTTTGACGTAATCGTTGCCGCCGGATTTGAAGACGAGGTCAGGGAGGCGGTCGGCGGTATTCTGCGCGGTCATGGTATAATACGCGGGAAGTCCGGACGCGGTACGGTCGCCGTTGAGGGTTTTGACCGCATTGATACAGGTGAGGATATTGTCCCACGTCAGGGTTCCCTGTGCGGCGGAATCGTAGAGAGCGTAAGGATCGAGACCGGCTTCGATGAGGACATTTTTGTTCATAAACAGTGCGGAGAAGGAGGACGGCGCAATGCTCGCCTGACCCGCGATACCGTAGGTCGAATAGCCGCCGGAGGTCATGTCGGAGGAATCCTTATTGAAGTAGGGCTGATCGACGTTGAAAAACGGGAGGGTACGCATATTGATGAGGGTATCGGCGGCGCGGAAATTGCCGACCATATAGACCGGAACCATGAGGAGGTCGGTATAGTAGGAATCGGCGGCGACCGCCTGCGCCAGCTCGGACAGCATGGTGGACGCGTCGGAAACGGTGGGGATCATGGTCACGCCGAACTGTTCCGCGACATCTTCATTGCGCTCGACGGCGAGTTTATTGACGACGGAAGCGGTATTGTCGGGGTCGATGTAGTCCGTCGAGGGGGTCGTGATGAAGAAGACGGAACCGCCGTAGTCACGTTCGGGGAGGTCTGCCAGATACTGTCTGGACAGGCTGTAGTAGTCCTTTGGGGTATAGGGGGTATAGTCTTCCGGCTGGAACGCGGTGGTTTCGGCGGAAGCGGCATTTTCTGCGGAACCGGGGGCAGATTCACCGGCTTCGTGGGACATATCGTTGACGATGATGAACCCGCACGATGTCGCCTGCAGCAGGATGGCGGCTGCGGAAACGAGGGCGGCAAGGGACGGGATGCGCTTGAATTTCATGCGAATTTACTCCATCTATGGAAAATCGTTCAAATTTATTGGATTCAGGGAGAGATGTACTTATTATAATTCATCCGGCAGAAAAAATCCATAGTATTAATGTAAAAAATCCGTTTCCGACCGCATTCGACCGGATTGGGAAGACCGTTCGACAGGGTGAAAACGGGTGATTGGGAAATATTGGGTTAAGTGGTGCGGAATTATTTACCTGTTAATTTTTTGGTGGTATTATGGTATAATCGGAGACGCAGGGAGGAAAATGCCCCTGTACCAATCCATACTGCTCCTGCATCTCCGGATCGTCAATCTCATGAGCAACTCACCGGAGGAATTATGAAACTTACATCCAAATCCAAATTTATTGCCAGCCTTGCCGCTCTTGCCGTATTGTCCGTCCCTGCGGCGGCGGAATGTCTCTACGATACCGAGCCTGCCGATTTTGACATCGTTGTGGACGGCTTCGCCTACGACGGGGACGTGCTGTCCGTCAACGATATTGCCTACGTCGCCCTGCGGGAATTCGCCTGCATGGCGGACAACGCCGTTGTCTGGTGGGAAGAGGACGAGGCGGCCGCGTACGTCCGAACCGATTCGCTCCTTCTGCGTGCGCCGGAAGACGAATTCCACATCGAGGCGAACGGGCGCATGATCTGGTGCGAATACGGCGTATTCACTGAGAACGATACCATGTACATCCCACTGTCCGGTGCGGCCAAGGCATTCGGCTTTGACACTACATACGTCTACGAAGACAACACGACGTATCTGGTGCGCGAACGGAGCGCGGCGGTACCGGCGGAGGAATTCTATGACGAAGAAGACCTGCACTGGCTGTCGAAGATCATCCACGCGGAAGCGCAGGGGGAGCCGTTCGACGGAAAACTGGCGGTCGGGAACGTGATCCTGAACCGGGTGGAATCGGACGAATTTCCGGACACGGTGTACGACGTGATTTTCGACAACGAGCACGGTGTCCAGTTCACGCCGACGGTCAACGGAGCGATTGACAAGGAGCCGAACGCGGATTCCGTCCTTGCGGCGAAGCTGTGTCTGGACGGCGCAGTCCTGGACGAAACGATGCTGTACTTCCTGAACGAGCGGATCGCGTCCAGTCTGTGGATTCCGCAGAACCGGGATTTCGTCATGGCGATCGGAGAACACAGGTTTTATTCATGAGAGAAAAGTGAAAAGAGAAGAGTGAAGAGAAAAGGAAGATTTTTGACACGCGCGCGTGCCAAAAATCAACAATTTCTTTTCTCTTTTCTCTATTCACTCTTCTCTATTCTCTTTTTTATCTTCCTTACGTCTCCCGCCATTTTCAGGCTGTCCGAGATCAGATGAATCTTGGATTCCCGGTGGTTCAGGACTTTGACCGGGTATTCTTCGATTTTGCAGCCGAGTTTGTCCGCAAGGAGGAGCAGCTCGAAGTCGAATGCCCAGCCGTCGGTTTCGGCAAGGGAGAAGATCTTCTTCGCCGCTTCCCGGCGGAACAGCTTGATGCCGCACTGGGAATCCGTATAGCGGAAGCCTGCCGAAAGCGCGAGAAGGCGGACGTACGCCTTGGATGCCAGTTTGCGCGCGAGAGTATAGCCCGCGTAGCCGTCCTCTGCGATGGCGCGGGAGCCGATGAGGACATCCGCCGGGGAAGAACTCATGCGATTCGCCATGGCGGGGATGATGTCCGTACCGTAAGCGAGGTCGCAGTCCGTGAAGAGGCAGAGTTCGCCCTGTGCCGCCTGCATCCCGAGACGGACGGCATGACCTTTGCCGTGGTTTTTATCGGCACGGACGACGCGGATATCCACGCCTGTGAGCGCAAGTTCACGGGCGGTTTTTTCGACAATGGCGGCGCAGTCGTCGGTGGAACCGTCGTCGGAAAAGAGGATTTCGCAGGGGAAGCCGGTATTTGCCATGGCAGAAGCGAGCGTACGGACGCAGTCTTCCGCGATGGCAGCTTCGTTATACATGGGAATGATGATTGAGATTTTCATAAAAATAAAGCCCTTAGTCCTTAGTCTTAAAGATCGAGTAATTTACGTCTACCGTAACTTCAAACGGCATTGCTGACGAAAACAGGCGTTCCCGGCCTGCTTCTGTCGTCTTGTAGTAGAACGGCGTCATCGTGAACAGGTTTTTCAGCGTGTCTGTGTCCGGGAGAGAGGTTTGGTATTTGTTGGATATTCTTGCAATTTCGGTGAATCCGTCCGGAACCGGGGGGAGGTCGTCGGAGAGACGGACATCGTCGTAGATGCGTCCGCGCAGTTCGAGCAGGTGATCTCTGCCGGACGACACGACGATCAGGATGCCGTCGTCGGTGAGGATGCGCCGTGCTTCGTCGCCTGCAACGGGTGCGAACATACTGAGCGCGATGTTGACGCAGTGGTCGGCGAGGGGCAGATGGAAGAGGTTGCCCGGGAGGAAGCCGACGGTGATCCTGCCGTCATGGGGTGCGCCGATGCCGTCTTTGGGGAAAAATCCTTCGCGGACAGCGCGTTTGCAGCCGCGTTCGGCGGCATATTTGGAGGCATCGAAGCCGACGGCGGTGACGGGTGCGCCGGTGCGTTCGGCGAGACGGGCGGCAAAGCGGCAGGTATGGTAGCCTTCGCCGCAGCCCATGTCGCAGACGGTATAGCTCTCACGGGGAGCATACTGCGCGGCGGCATCGGCAAGGGCATCGGAAATGGCGGCGTAATGACCGGCGGAGAGGAATTCCTCACGCGCCTTGACCATATCGCGTTCGTCGCCGGTACGGGCGTTTTTCTCTTTCCCGGGAGGAAGGAGGTTGACGTACCCGGCCTTGGCGACATCGAACGAATGTCCGCTGTCACAGCGGAGGGATTTATTCTCGCGGGACAACGGCGTTCCGCAGTGGGGGCAAACCAACAGGTTTATTATATTCTTCATTTTTTGTATTTCCTATGATGTATGTTTATTTTACAGGACGTTTGTAAATGCAGACTTTTTCTCGTCCTGCGCGGACGGCGCATAAGAGGGCTTCCGGAGCGAAGCCCTCTTATGAATCACCCCGCTCTATAAATCGTTCGGGGGACTCGGTCTTGAGACCTCGGACAAACAGCGGTTTGCCCGCATTCAGCTTTATAGGAAGGGACAAGGTTTGGGTGCAAATCTGTCCAAATTATAAGTTCAGTAGTAATAGCCATGGGTGGAAACTTGAAATTAAGGTTCCACTTTTCAGTAAAACAAAATCACTGTTCTTCCGAGCGATTTGCTGAGTGCAAACCGCTGTATGTCTGAGCCCTTAAGGGCGAGTCCCCCGAACGTCAAGCCGGAAATTCACAAAGGGGCGGCGTCTGACGGAGTTCACTCCGTGAACTCCATTTGTGCGCCGTCCGCGTAGGACGAGAAAAAGTCTGCATTCACAAACGTCCTGTAAAAAAGACGTTGATTGAAGATTCAGTCCAGAATCGTCTTCACCAGCTTCGCGTGAAGCGCGTACCGCTCGCTCTGGACGATGTTCGTGCAGGTCGACAGCGTGATGATTCGGCTGTTTTTGGTAAAGTTTACCTCTTTTTGTTTTTCCGAATTCTCGCACAGTTCTTCTGCGAAGCCGATGAAGTCCTCGGCGGACGTGAAGCCTGTGCGGAAGTAGTTGTAGTCCTCGCGGGTCTTGTAGATCGAGAACGGCTCGTAGACGTAGATGCCGTCGAGGGTGTAGATGTAGATGTAGGTGTCGTTGAAGTAGTCGTCCTTGAAGAATTTCGTCACGTCGTGGAACATTGTCCCCGTCTGGATGTTGTGGCCGTAGATGACCGTGTTGAAGTTCCGCGTGATCGAATCTTCACAGCGGAAATCCACGAAAATCGAGCCGATGGGGAGGAATTCGCCCGTGTAGGCGTGGTTCAGGTAGTAGTCGTTGTCACTCCCCTGGACGAGCGGGTAGTTGATGTTCGTCCCCTCGACGGTGATCCAGCCGTATACGTCGGGGTTGATGGTGGCGAGCGAGGTCAGCCCGGCGCGCATCATTTCGAGTTCCTCGTTGTATTCCTTCTTTTCGATGGTCACAACGTCCTTCGGATTTTCGGCTTCCATACCGGCGAGGATGGAGGTCATGTCGTTGAGCGTGGTCGATTCGGTGTCGGCGGCAAGGTATTTGACCTCGCCCTCTTCCGGACGGAAGGCATCGGACAGATTCATCGAGAAGCCGGTGGAGAAGAATTCCGCCTCGAGCCGGTCGTAGATTTCGACGCCCCTGCGCTTGTCGATGAGGTTCTGCACAAGAAGGACGCAGCTGATGATAAAGACGGTCAGGGAGACATAGAAGACGATGCGGCGGAGGATTTCGGAGAACGCGAGCTTCGCGGCCTGTTCGGCGACGGAGTTCAGCTCGATATCCTGTTCGGTCAGGTCGTCAAGGGAGTTGAGGAACACGCCGTTTTCGTCCCCGTGAGCCGGTACATCGTCGATGGAAAGCTCGCCGGAGAAATCGTCGGGTTCGGAAGAACGGGAAAAAAGGGCGGATAGTTTATCGGATAATTTCATGAAAACCTCGGAGATTATCAAGTTTCATTACAACTCTTACTATTTTTTTCTTTTCTAATTTGTCCACCATCACTATCTAATTTTTCTTTGGGTATTTGATCCCATAAATAACCAGGTCTATATAAAGGGTAAGATATTTCTACAGATTCCATCATAGAAACATTATCCTGTGTGAATCTTCCCACTGCCCCTTTCAAATACTCTTCTACTGTATCACAGCACGCCCATTTTCTTCCTAGACGTTCTGCAACTTCTCCGGTCACACAGCTTCCACCAAATGGATCCAACACCATGTCCTCTTGATCTGTACACATTCTAATATAATATTCCGGCAAAGTACTTGGAAATCTGGCCGGATGCGGTGTTATATTATTTTCTGTACAATAACGCAAATAATATGAATTAGACTCTGTATTAGGCAATGCTAAAATATTAGGCGGAATACTTCCATGATGTGGAATCATAAATTTTTCACTGATGTTATGTCCACTCGGACGTAATTTCGCTTTATATCCGTTCGTCAAAAGATTTGTCATGCTTTTACTATATGGTTGCAATACACGCTGATTCGAGGCTTTAGGGTATGGGGTCTTTGACAACCACCATATTGGTTCAATGGAATCTTTTACTCTGATTTTTCGTATAGTACACCACTCCGCAGGATTAGGCAATTTACTGGGATTCCAGAAATACATTTCCTGTGCTAAATGAAACCCATATTCTTCACACAACATGATTAATATCTTAAAGTGATACAAACTCCGTGTGGGCTCGCCTTTCTTCCATGCTCCTCCAATATTTAATACAAAGCTACCGTTATCAGCTAAAATTCGATAAAATTCTCTCGCAAATGGCCGAAACCATTCCAAATAGTTGTCACTATTCTCATTTCCGTATTTTTTCTTCTTCACCAGAGCATATGGAGGAGATGTAACTATTAAATTTACCGAATTATCTTTGAGAGTCTTCATATATTCCAGACAATCCCCAAAAATAATCTCTCCTCTGGATGTTTTATAATAAATCTCCACGGTACTGCCCTTTCACAAATCAAGTTTTTTTAATTGCATTGTAGCTTTTGCTTCACGTCCAAATATATCCACAATTGTAGTGGGATTTCCTGCTATTTGAGCAATATCCTCTTTCTCGATGAATACAATGTTCAAATTACTATTTTTCATCACATGATTTGCATATCTCTTTGCCTCGCTCGAAACCTTACCTGTTGTAATTACCACAATAACATTAGAGTACAACATCTGTGTAAGTCCTACCTCTTTGGCAACCTGATCCAAACTCACATGAGATGTATTTTTACACTGAATCTGCCACCGAGAATATACTAACCTTGCGCTATGAAATAAGAGATCAACTTCGCTTCCGCCAGTTGATTCGGCTCTTGCCCTTGTAGCCATGTAATCCAACCCTAAAATTCGTAAAAGTTTAAATGCCAGAGCCTCTAATGCCAATCCTGATATATATGTATTATCCGAATCTATATCCTCCAGAATCTCAGGAATATTCTTCACCAAAAGTTCTGTCAGTTTTGGGTCTGTCTGTCCTTCCAATTGTTTCATAAGAGGTTGCAATACTTCTTTTTTCGCCTTCTCAGTTGATTTACAACGATGAGATTTAGAACCTCTTCCAGATGTCGTTTTTTCTATTTCAATATATCCCACCGTTTCCAATGCATTCAAAATATTTTTCGGCAGCGATTTTTCAGGATATACAACTCCATATGTTACGTTCGCCAATCGGGCAATTTGACTTGCAGGTTGAAAATCCGCTGAACCGGTATTTAATAATGCAAGTAAAAAATACCTCTGTTGCTTCGTCAGTGAGCGTAATATTTCCATATCATCTTCACTGCCCATAATCGCTTGGAGTACATCCTGATTAATTTCCCATTTTTTCTCTGCAAAAACTCCTGCTTTTTCAAGCCACAAGCGCATAATACTCGGATGTTTTCCGCCGGAAGGATAAGTAATACCTCTTATCTCCAATTCAGGTCTCAAAGTTTCAAGAGTTACCTTCTGTAAAGAAACTTGCATATCATTGATACACTGAACAAATCCCATTCCATTCAGATTCAACAAAATATGCTTTGCAAATATTCGATACATATCATCTGGTGAATCTTTACAGGAATATAATTCTTCTCCTAAATGAGTGAACTGACACATATCATCAATGATACCATAACTTTTCAGACCAAGTCGACAATTCATTGCTAATTTCTGTTGATTAGATGTGCTATTATTTCCATGGTCACTAAAAAACTCATTCAGAATTTCCAGTTCTATTGCGGTTTTATTTTTCTCATTACACTTACAAATTTCTAATAATTTCGTTAATTCAATTTGATTTGGACTAAATTCAGAACCAAACGGTAATTCTATCATAACCCCTCCAATAATTAAGCTGTATTAAATACAGCTTAATTATATAGTATTCTCATTCTATTGTCAAGAGGATTTTTCTACTCGAAACAAAAAATGTCGTTTTAATTCTTATCATCTATTATAGATTATATCCCCACTTCTTTCCGAAAGCAAGTGGGTGAGCACAGAATTTGCGCTTTTTTCATCGACTTTTTACATTTTCAAGCCCTAATATTCTACTATTGACATTTTGTAAAATATAATGTATAATTAAACCATACCGAAAAAGGAGGATATACCGAAAATGTTTTTGAAAATTTTGTTGATTCTGTGCTGCGTATTCTCTCTTTCCTCCTGCGGCAAGACGACGGAAGAAGCGGAAAAACCACCAATTCTGACCAATGTCTTCCGCGGAACCGCCATTGAATTGCCGGAAGAATATACATTGACCGCAAATGTACTTCCGTACCGCAATCTCTCATCCGACGAAGTTACGGTTCTCTGTCAGACCGATGAACACCTTGCGCTCGTTACGGTTTTTCCGGACGGTTCCGTCAACGAACCAACCGTTCTGGAAATTGATCCGCAGACCGTTTCCCGCGCGGTTATCACCGAAGAAATCCTGTATTATCTCGAATTTCACTTCGACACTCTGACTGCCGAACGCTCCTATACGCTCCACACCGTCAATCTTTCGGACGGGACAGCGGCTGTGTCCGGCGAACTTTCCGACTATTTCACGGACAATGCTTCCCTGCGGATCGGCGGAATGGCGGTGACTGCGGACGGTCTCGTCTGCCTCAGCGCGGAAACCGAAATGATCGCACTGAATCCGCTGTTCGGGAAAGAATTCAGTATTTTCACCAGCGATGTCATCCGTTCACTGACCGCATCTCCCGACGGACAGGTTTACGCATACGGTTATTTCGGGAACAATTACGGTTTTGTCCCTCTCAAACCCGAAATGCAGACCTGCGGAACACGGCTGAATCTCCCGAAAACCGCTACGGAGCTCTGCTTCGGTTCCATGGAAGAATTCAACCTGTTCTGGTCGGGCGGCAACGGGGTATACGGCTGGAACCAAGCCGAAAACCAAAGTACCCTTCTGCTCGATTACGGCAGTTCCAGTCTGCTTTCCGGCAGTCTCGAACTTCTGTACGTCTACGATTCTGACCGCATCCTCGCGGCGGAACCGGACGCAAATTTCAATTATACGCTGATGATGTACGAACGTGCGCCGGATGTTGACCTGTCGGCGATTCCCACGCTGGAAATCGCGTACGCCGACTGTGACAACAATCTGCGGAAAAATATCGTTGCATTCAACAAAGCGCACCCCGATATCCGGATCGTTGAAAAGAATTATTCCGCCGACGGTACCGATGTGGAGACGGCAACGCGGAATCTGCTCAACGACATCCTGAACGGATTATACAAACCGGACATCATCACCGCCGAAACCGTGAATGAAATGATCGTGCAGATTTACCGGAACGGCCTGTACACCGATCTGTATCCTCTGATGGGGGAAGAATTGAAAAACGACCTTCTCGGCTGTGTCACGCGCACGTTTGAAACGGATACGGGCGAACTCTGGGCGGTCGGGATAAATCTGATGATTGACACCCTTACCGGACCTCGGAAACTTCTCGGCAACCGCACCGGATGGACGGTGACGGAAATGCTCGACTTGGCAAAAAGCCTGCCGGAGGATGTGGTACTGATCGAAGGTCTGTGCAAACAGCGGAATCTGTCGTCGTGGCTCGGCAAGAACTGGCACCGGCTGTTCATCGACGAGGAAACGAACACCTGCCGGTTCGATTCGGACGAATTTATAGGACTTCTCGAATATCTTGATACCCTGCCGAAAACATGGGAAGATGCCAACAAACTCCTTGCGGATTACGAGGAACCCGGCAACCGCTGGGCGGCGTATCAGACGGGACACGGCGCACTCACACAAAATTTTATTTCCCATGTAGGTTCATGGGTTGTGCGGGAACATCGTTTTTTTGACAGCATTCTCGTCTGCATCGGTTATCCGACAGTGGAAGGAAAAAACGGTTCGACCGTTGATATGATGCCATACATCATCACAAATTTCTGCGAAATGCCCGAACCGGCATGGGATTTCCTCGAAAGTATTCTCCTGCCGGATAATTTCCAGACATTCGGTGCCCGCCTTCCTGCTCTGCGTTCTCAGGTGGAACAAATCTGCACCGATGCGTATAACTGGTATTTTGATGTGAATCCCACCGGCGGTCTCGGCAGTGGACTTCTCAGCGATAAACCCGAAGTCACCCCCGGAAAAATCCGCTACCTCTTCACAGAGCAGCATGAACGGGAATTTCTCGACTTTCTCGACAACATCGCCGGACAGCCGATTTCGACCCTCTCGGACGATGTAATCACGGAGATTCTTACGGAAGAAATCACATCGTTTTTCGGCGGTGCGAAAACGGCGGAGGAATGCGCGAACGTCATCCAGTCGCGGGTGAGCATTTATCTCTCGGAAAACGAATAAAAAAACCACCGGAAATTCAGTGAACCCTATGGACAAAACCCCGGAAGAGTGCTATAATACATTCATCCGGAAGCATAGCTCAGTTGGTCAGAGCGTTCGGTTCACATCCGAGAGGTCTTGGGTTCGAGCCCCAATGTTTCCATTCATATCAGAACGGGGAGTGAATGGTGAATAACTGTTCACTCTTTGTTCTTTGTACAACAAAGGAGAAATTTCCCATGAACGCAATGACCGCTCGTCTGACCTCTCTGCGTCAGAAAATGGCCGGGCTCGGCCTCGATGCCATCTACGTCAATTCCGCCGAAAACCACCTCTATATGTCCGGGTTCGACAATCCCGACGGACACCTCGTCATCACCCGCGAAAAGGCGTATGTCTTCGCCGATTTCCGCTACATCGAAGCCGCGCGTGCCGACTCCGCCGACGGTTTTGAAGTCTGCCTCCCCGGCAAGCCCACCCTCAATGAAATCGTCCGCGACTGCGGCGTGAAGAACCTCGGCTACGAAGACCGCCGCATGACCTGCTCCGCTCTCGCCGGACTCAAGAAAACCCTCGACGGCATGGGCGTCGAATTCTGCCCCGTCGGCGGAATGTTCACCGAAATCCGTTCGATCAAGACCGAAGACGAAGTCGAAAGCATCGTCGCCGCCCAGCGCATTGCCGAAGGCGCGTTCGACCACATTCTGAGAGTCATCCATTACGACATGACCGAAACGGAAGTGGCGGCGGAACTGGAGTACTACATGAAGAAAAACGGCAGCGAAAAGCCGTCGTTCGACACCATCGCCGTCTCCGGCACGGCATCGGCAAGACCCCACGGCGTACCGCGTCCGGTCAAGCTCGAAAAAGGCTTCCTGACGATGGACTACGGCGCAGTCGTCAACGGCTACCACTCCGACATGACCCGTACGATCGTCATCGGCAAGGCGGATGAAGAAATCGCACGTCTGTACAACACCGTCCTCGCGGCACAGTGCGCGGCAATTGAAGCAATCACGGAAGGCGCGAAGAACGCGGACATGGACAAAGTGGCGCGCGACCTGATCGACAATGCAGGCTACAAGGGCTGCTTCGGCCACTCTCTCGGCCACGGCGTCGGTCTGGAAATCCACGAACAGCCCGGCGTATCGGGCGGCATGGGCGACGCAGTGCTGAAGGCCGGTCAGATCATCACAGTAGAACCGGGCATCTACATCGAAGGCAAATACGGTTGCCGGATTGAAGATATGGTGCTGATTACGGAAGGCGGCAAGCGCAATCTCACGAACTGCCCGAAAGAAATGATCGAAATCTGACGAAGATCAGATATTCTGTAGGGACACGGCGTGCCGTGTCCGCCAAAGGATTTACACAGAGCATATTCTGTAAATAAAACGTCCGATTTGGATGGATTTCCGACAAAATATTGTTTGTCCAAATTGTTCGACGGACACGGCACGCCGTGTCCCTACGAATTATGTAACGTTATCGAACAGTGTCAATTACAAAACCCGACATACGGTCTCATCGCCGTTTGTCGGGTTTGTTTTCATTTGCAGTGTATTTTTTTATATTTCCGTACATACGGCTTCTCAATCCACCGCTTGAACCGGAAAAACAGATTCCGCTTGTCCTTGATCGGCGGTACAATCATGCAGTACAGCCCCGCCGACTTCGCTGCCGCCGCATCCGTCAGAAGCTGATCCCCCAGCAATACCGCGTTGTCCACCGCCGCTCCGAGGTCACGCATCGCCAGCTTCAGCTTCTTCGTCCCCGGCTTGTGCGAATTCGCGTACGCCACATAGCCGAAGTTCCTGTTGAAACGTGCAACGCGTTCCTCGTCGTTGTTCGACACAAACGCCACCGTCACGCCTTTTTCGTTCATATTCCGGCACCACGCCACCACATTTTCCGGCGGCTCCGGATCGTCATACGTCGCCAGCGTATTGTCAATATCGCAGATAATATAGGTCTTCCCCATCGCCAGCAGATGCTCCGGCGTCACGCATTCAAACCGTTCCACCATCTCATCGGGAATGAGGTATTTTTCAAAAATCATCGTTTTTTCTCAACTTTCCCTATTGCTTCAATCCTCGCAGATACCGTCGGATGATTATGCTCCAGTGCCACGATTGCCGGATGCGGGTTCAGATCGCTGAAATTGTCCCGCGCCAGCTTCTTCAATACCGACACCATCGCGTCCCCGTAGCCAAGCTCCGCCGCCATCCGGTCGGCGCGATACTCATACCGCCGTCCGAAAAATGCCGCCGGAATCTGCAGCACCGTCATCACCGGCGAGAGCAGTACCCCCGTCAGTGCCGCCAGCGCAAACGCAAAATTCACGTCCGCGAAGCCGTAATCCAGCGAAATCTGCGGAATCAGCGCGAACGCCGCGATCATCGCCGTCAGTGCCGCCATCGTCAGCAGATTGTACGCCGTCATTTTCGCCGTATCGCGGTGCTTGAAGTGCGCCAGTTCGTGCGCGAATACCGCCGCAATCTCGTCTTCCGTGTAGTTTTCCACAAGATTGTCGTACAGCGCGATCTTCTTGAATTTTCCCAGTCCCGTGCAAAACGCATTTACTTTTGTCGTGCGTCTGGACGCATCCATCACGCGGATATCGGACAGCTCATACCCCGCCCCGCGGAACATCGTCACCAGACGGCTGCGCAGACTGCCGTCCGGGAGAGGCGTGAATTTGTTGAACAACCGCATAAACGTCATGGACAGCATATTCACGGCGAGCATGAACACCGCAATCACGGCAAACAGCACCGCAAAAAATGCCGCGCCCATTTTGTCGAACATGAACATCGCAAAGCACATCAAAGCGACATTCACGGCGGTATTTACCAGAAAATTGGTAATCAAATCCGTCACGAAGGTTTTTCCGGACGTTTTGTTGAAGCCGTACTTCCCCTCGATTTTCATGGTCACAATATACTCATACGGAATCGACCACAGCGTGAGGAATGCGCCGTACATCACCATCAGCAGGATGGAGCGGACATACTCCCCGCCGGGAAGCACGCCGTACACCGCCGAAAACACGTTCGTCCCGAAGAGAAACAGTCCGAGAACGAAATCCGCGATGGTGCTGATAAGCCCCGCACGCGACCGTTCAGCGGAATACTCCCGCCAGCGGGCATAGTCGGCTTCGTCATAAATATCCCGTACATTGTCCGGCAGAGGCAATTTCTTCTGCCGCGCCGCCAGTCCGCGCATCAGGAGGTCATAAACCAGATTGAAGCACATGACGGCGAGAATCACTATTTTAAACATAATATTCTCGAATTTTACAGATTGTCTGCGAGTGCAGACTGACTCTTGTCCTGCGCGGACGGCGCATAAGAGGGTTTCCGGGGCGAAACCCTCTTATGAATCACCCCGCCCTGCGTTCGTGGGACTCGCCCTTAAGGGCTCAGACATACAGCAGTTTGCACTCAGCAAATCGCTCGGAAGAACAGGAATTTTGTTCAACCAAAGGCGGAACTTTAATTTCAAGCTTCCCCCATGGCTGTTTGTAGTGAACGAACGATTTGGACAGATTTGCACCCAGACTTTGTCTCTTCCTAAAAATCTGAATGCGGGCAAACCGCTGTCTGTCCGAGGTCTCAAGACCGAGTCCCACGAACGTGGGGTGTCCAGAGGGTCCTCCCTCTGGTTGCCGAGAGTCAAGAGAGGCTCGCAATCGAGCCTCTTTTGCGCCGTCCCGCGTAGGGACATTAAATCGAAAAATGACCGGAACGGTCATTTTTCTTCCTTATAAACTTACTTGATTTCCACAATCGCGTTATTCTCGTCGCCCTTGTAGGAGTTTTCGAGAAGCTCGGTCAGTGCAATCGCGTCGTCGATGCCGAGACCTTCCGGAGAACCGGTGCCTGCGATGACCGCGTCAATGAACTGTTCCAGCGGGGACTTCTTCGCTCGCGGAAGGTCGGGCTTGATGAAGCCGCCGACAACGCTGCCGATTGCCTGGCTGGAGAACTGTACGTCTTCGCCGTGCGCGATCATGGAACCCTTGGTACCGTAAATTTCGAGGGTCTGGGGAGAATTGTGGGAAACGAAACCGGTTTCCGCTACGCCGAGCGCACCGTTTGCAAATTCCGCGATCGCAACCGCGTTTTCATCAACGGGCTTGCCGTAAGGAGCGGTGAACATACCGGTCACTCTCTTCGGCTTGCCGAGGAAGTAAGCGAGAAGGTACATCGGATGGCAGCCGAGGTCCATCATCGCGCCGCCCGCTGCGTCCTTCTTTTCGAACCAGTAGTCCGGGAGCCAGTTGCCGGATACGCCGGAGTGCGCGTCACGGGTACGGACGAGGGTGATGTCGCCGAACGCGCCTTCCGCGATCATCTTCTTGGCAAACTGAACACACGGTCTGCCGCGCTGAGGATAGCTGATAACGAAGGTTACGCCCGCTTCTTCGATTGCCTTCTTGACTTCGAGGCATTCCGCAACAGTCGGGCAGAGAGCCTTTTCGGTGAAGATGTGCTTGCCGGCCTTGGCAGCCTTCACGAGAACGTCCTTGTGCGCGGTGGTCGGAGCGTCGCATACAACGGCTTCCACGTCTTCACGCGCGAGAAGGGTGTCGAGGCAGGGAACGAATTCACAGCCGAGTTCGTCCGCCCACGCCTTACCGCGTTCCGCGTCGTCGTCCCATACGGCAACGATTTCACACTTGCCGCAGTTCTTCACGAAATTCGCGTAACCGCCCGCATGAACGTGCCACTTCGAGAGCATTGCTACTTTTAACATTGTTGAGTCCTCCAAAAAATATTTTTAGCTAATGACTAATGGTGAATGGTGAATGACTATGTTAAACTTTACGTCTATCGGCTTGACGGATAATTTGGACATAGTCATTAGTCCTTCACCCTTAGTCATTAGTCCATTTTTACGCCTTCGTCCACTGTTCGATGAAATCCGCGAGTCCGGTGTTGTCTTCCAGCCCATGCGGATGATGGCCGCAGCCTTCCTTGCCTTCGCAGAACAGCGGCAGATTGTGTTCCTTATAATACTTCTCCAGCACAATCCCGTTTTCCACATACGGTACCACCGGGTCGGAGTCCCCGTAAACCAGCGCAACCGGAATCTTGTGCTCCGCCAGTACCGGAATTTTGTCAATCGGGTGTTCCCGCCATGTCAGAAGTTTCGGCAGATCGAACCCGTATGCGTCCACGATTTCCTGCCAGCCGCTGCCGTTTTCCCCGAGCGATTCGCCCACGCCGAACCCCATCGGGCAGGACAGCAGGTTCATCACCGGTGCGTCCAGATACAGCAGTGCCGCATACTCCGGATGACGTGCCGCAAAATTCACCGAGCAGATGCCGCCGCAGCTCATGCCGACGCAGGTGAACTTCCGTTCCAGACCGAATTCGTCCGCGATGAAGTCCGCAAACCGCGCCTTCGCGTCGGAATCCACATCCGTGCCCCAGCGGTTGACGTTGCGGAGATAGCACAGATGCCATCCGCGCCGGAGAAGTTCGACCTCCAGAGCCGGGAACGCGCCGAAATATTCCATTTTCATCATCCAGCGTCCCTGCGGTTCGGGAGTTTCCGGAAAAACGATCAGAGCGTCACGATCCTCAAACTTGAAATCCGCCCGTTTGAAGCCGCAGAATTCGGAATAGGTATACATTATTACAACCTCCGCCGGAAATTTTAATATTTCTGTGCATAGTATAACAGTTTCTTTCAAATATGTCAAGACATATTTGACTAAGAGCTAAGAACTAATGGTGAATGACTATGGCTGAATTTCATGTCATCCGGCTGACGGACAATTTGACATAGTCCTTCACCATTCACTCGACTTCCCGAAGGGAAGGTCGGGTCCTTAGTCAAAATTAGCTCTTGACAAAAACCAAAATCTACGTTATAATAAGTCAAAGGCATTGACGGAAACAAGTATGCAGTCCCGCAGAGTCACAGAGAGCCGGTATTGGTGGAAGCCGGTACGACGCAGCCGCAGAACATCCTTCCCGAGCCGTACAGCGAAATCACGCCTGCACCGATGCAGACGGAAAGTAGCCTGTACCGGAATCCGACCGTTACCCCGGAGACGTATCATGTGTGCGAGTGGTATAACAGAATCCTTCTGTCCCGGACATAACGGGACTTTTTTGTTTTTTTCGCACTTCCCGCAAATTCCATATACAAACAATCCGCAAAAAGCCAAATCCATTTCATTTATTTAAAGTTTTTTGAAAGGGGTTTGGGGGAAACTTTTTCTAAAAAAAGTTTCCCCCAAGAAAAAATCACATCATGTACAACAAAGTCAACACCAGCCTGAACTTTGTCGAACGCGAACGCGAAGTCCTCAAGTTCTGGCAGGAAAACAAAATCTTTGAACAGCAGCTTTCCCAGAGCGAAGGCCGCCCCGGCTACACCTTCTACGACGGCCCTCCGACCGCCAACGGCAAGCCCCACATCGGTCACGTCCTCACCCGCGTTATCAAGGACATGATCCCGCGCTACCACTGGATGAAGGGCATGGACGTTCCGCGTAAGGCCGGATGGGACACCCACGGTCTCCCCGTTGAAATCGAAGTCGAAAAGAAGCTCGGTCTCGACGGCAAGGAACAGATCGAACAGTACGGTCTCGAACCCTTCATCAAGGAATGCAAGGAATCCGTATGGAAGTACAAAGGTATGTGGGAAGATTTCTCCGGTACCGTCGGCTTCTGGGCGGACATGGACAATCCCTACGTTACCTACGACAACAACTTCATCGAATCCGAATGGTGGGCACTCAAGGAAATCTGGAACAAGGGTCTCCTCTACAAGGGCTTCAAGATCGTTCCCTACTGCCCCCGCTGCGGTACTCCGCTCTCCGCACAGGAAGTTGCTCAGGGCTACAAGACCGTCAAGGAACGCTCCGCTGTCGTCCGCTTCAAGGTTGTCGGCGAAGACGCGTACTTCCTCGCATGGACCACAACTCCGTGGACCCTTCCCTCCAACCTCGCGCTCTGCGTGAACCCCGACGAAACCTACTGCAAGGTCTCCGCTGCCGACGGCTACACCTACTACATGGCAAAGGCTCTGCTCGACACCGTTCTCGGCAAACTCAAGACCGAAGACGCTCCCGCATATACTGTCCTTGAGGAATACAAGGGTACCGACCTCGAATACAAGGAATACAAACCCCTCTTTGCCTGCGCCGGCGAAGCTGCCGCAAAGCAGAAGAAGAAGGCGCACTTCGTCACCTGCGATAACTACGTCACCATGAGCGACGGTACCGGTATCGTTCACATCGCTCCCGCATTCGGTGAAGACGACGCCAAGGTCGGCCGGAAGTACGACCTCCCGTTCGTTCAGTTCGTTGACGGCGCGGGCAACATGACCGACGATACCCCCTACGCCGGTACGTTCGTCAAGAAGGCCGACCCGATTATCCTCGACGACCTCCGCAATGAAGGCAAGCTCTTCGACGCTCCGAAGTTCGAACACGAATATCCGCACTGCTGGAGATGCGACACGCCCCTGATCTACTACGCACGCGAATCCTGGTACATCAAGATGACCGACGTGCGCGAAGACCTCGTCCGCAACAACAACACCGTCAACTGGATCCCCGAATCCATCGGTAAGGGTCGTTTCGGCGACTGGCTCGAAAACGTTCAGGACTGGGCAATCTCCCGTAACCGCTACTGGGGTACTCCTCTCAATATCTGGGAATGCTCCTGCGGCCACCGCCACTCCGTCGGCTCCATCGCGGAACTCAAGGAAATGTCCGACAACTGCCCGGACAACATCGAACTCCACCGTCCCTACATCGACGCCGTAACCCTCAAGTGCCCGGAATGCGGCGGCGAAATGCACCGTGTACCCGAAGTTATCGACTGCTGGTTCGACTCCGGCTCCATGCCGTTCGCACAGCATCACTATCCTTTCGAAAACGAAGACCTCTTCAAGGCACAGTTCCCGGCGGACTTCATCTCCGAAGCCGTTGACCAGACCAGAGGATGGTTCTACTCCCTCATGGCAATCTCCACTCTCCTGTTCAACTGCTCGCCCTACAAGAACGTCATCGTTCTCGGTCACGTTCAGGACGAAAACGGCCAGAAGATGTCCAAATCCAAGGGCAACGCCGTTGACCCGTTCGACGCACTGAACACCTACGGTGCCGACGCGATCCGCTGGTACTTCTACACCAACTCCGCTCCGTGGCTCCCGTCCCGCTTCTCCGGCAAGGCCGTCACCGAAGCGCAGAGAAAGTTCCTCAGCACCCTCTGGAACACCTACGCGTTCTACGTTCTCTACGCGGACATCGACGAATTCGATCCCACGAAGTACGAACTGAAGGACTGCGCGCTCACCGTCATGGATAAGTACATCCTCTCCGTGATGAACACCACCGTGAAGACGGTTGACACTCACCTCGCCAACTACCGCATCCCCGAATCCGCAAAGGCTCTCTACGAATTCGTGGACGAACTTTCCAACTGGTATGTCCGCCGTTCCCGCGAACGTTACTGGGGCACCGAAATGACCGACGACAAGATCGCGGCATACATGACCCTTTACACCTGTCTCGTAACTCTCGTCAAGGCGGCAGCTCCGCACATCCCGTTCATGGCAGACGACATCTACCGCAACCTCGTCGGCTCTGTTGACAAGAATGCGCCCGTATCCGTTCACCTGTGCAGCTATCCGGAAGCGGACGAATCCATGATCGACAAGACCCTCGAAACCAACATGAAGGAAGTTGTGGACATCGTCGTTCTCGGACGTGCGGCAAGAAACGGCGCGAACACCAAGAACCGTCAGCCTCTCGCGGCAATGTATGTCAAGGCAGAAACCGCCGTTGACGGCATCTTCACCGACATCATCCGCGACGAACTGAACGTCAAGGAAGTCGTCTTCACCGACGATATGTCCGCGCTGTCCTCCTATTCCTTCAAGCCGAACCTCAAGACCGTGGGTCCCAAGTACGGCAAGCTCCTCGGCAAGATCCGCGGTACGCTCCAGGCAGACGATTTCGACGGCAACAAGGCAATGGCGGAACTCGAATCCACCGGTGCGCTCCACCTCGACTTTGACGGTGCGGCAGTGGAACTGACCAAGGACGACCTGCTCATCGACGTAAAGCAGAAGGAAGGTTACTTCAGCCTTGCCGATAACGGCATCGCAGTCGCTCTCGACACGAATCTGACGCCCGAACTGATCTCCGAAGGCTTCGTCCGTGAAGTGATCTCCAAGGTACAGACCATGCGTAAGGAAGCGGACTTCGTTGTCACCGACCACATCGCCGTTTCCGTCACCGGCAGTGCGAAGATCGAAGAAATCCTCCGCGCCGATTCCGACGAATTCTGCAAAACCGTCCTCTGCGACAATCTCGTCTTTGAAGCACTTGAAGGATTTACCAAAGACTGGGATGTCAACGGCGAAGCAGTCATGATCAGCGTAAAAAAGATGTGATTTCCTGGGGAGAACCTTTTTAAGGAAAAGGTTCTCCCCAAACCCCACTCCAAAACCTTTTCAATCTATAAAAAGATAAAATATAGAAAACATAAGGTGCGATATTTCTTACGCTTCCGTGAATTTTTCGCTAAATTCTACTTGTTTTTACGGTTCAAGTTGTGGATTTTGCCAATCAAAAAATAAGTCAAAACTATTGATTTACCGTAAAGAATTTGTTATAATATAGATAGATTCAGAGGTGTAGCTATTTTTAATCCTTAGAAAATAGCTTCCATGACGATAACGGCGCACCTGTCTGCGTACCCTCGGCGTGGGATTGTGCCTCATATTATCTACATTAATTAATAAAATTTTAGGAGATAATAGTATGATTTCACGCGACGTTACCATTAAGAACAACGTAGGTCTTCACGCAAGACCGGCTACTTTCTTCATTCAGAAGGCAAACTCCTTCAAGAGCTCCATCTGGGTTGAAAAGGACGACCGCAGAGTCAACGCAAAGAGCCTTCTCGGCGTTCTCTCCCTCGGCATCGTTAAGGGCATGACCATCACCCTCATCGCTGACGGCAACGACGAAGCGGATGCACTCGAAGGTCTCGCAACCCTGATCGACACCGGTTTCACCGAATAATCCAACTTGATACACAATCTGAGCGAGGGTGATTCACCTTCGCTCAACTTGTTTTTGACTAATGACTAATGGTGAATGGTTAAGGACTATACTGACTGTATGTCCGTCCGCTGACATACAATTTCGCCTTAGTCCTTCACCATTAACCATTAGTCCTTAGCCCTTTTATTATGGAAATCTCAAAAAACATCGACCATCTCCGATCCAAATCCGCCGCGCTTCCCCGCAGTCCGGGCGTGTATATCATGGAAAATGAGGCGGGAACCGTCATTTATGTCGGAAAATCCCGTTCCCTGCGCGACCGTGTGTCCCAGTATTTCCACGGCGCACACGATACGAAGACCGCAAAAATGGCCGCGTCCGTGCATGATTTCCGCTTCATCACCTGTACGACCGAGATGGAAGCACTGGCACTTGAAAACAGCCTCATCAAGCAGTACACCCCAAAATACAACATCCGCCTGAAGGATGCCAAAGGCTATCCCTATATCCGCATCGACGTCAAGTCCCAGTGGCCGCGCATCACAATGGCGCGCAAGCGGGTTCCCGACGGTTCGCTCTACTTCGGACCGTATTCGTCCACGCAGACCGTGTTCAGCGTGATCGCCCAGCTCGAACGTTCGCTCGGCATTCCGACGTGCAAAAAACGCTTTCCTGAGGATATCGGTTCCTCCCGGCCCTGCGTGTACTACCAGATCGGCCGCTGTATGGGCGTCTGCACCGGACGGGTGGACAATGCGGTTTACCGTGCCGCCATCGACCGTGCGGCGGACATTCTGCGCGGCGGTACCCGCGAAGTCATCCGCGAACTCACCGAAAAGATGAACCGCGCCGCCGAAGAACTCGAATTCGAGGAAGCCGCCCGGTGCCGCGATACGATCGAAGCCATGCGGAAGCTCGGCGAACGTCAGAAAGCGGTCGGTTCTCCCGATGTCGAATGCGACGTGATCGGTCTGAAACTGACCTCCTTCGAAGGTGAAGCCGTCCGGTTCCGCGACTGTGCGACGGTGTTCTACATCCGGAGCGGTTACATTGCCGATACCGAGCATTTTCTGTTCGGCAGTGACGAAATCGCCGGAATTTCGGAAGCCGATGACGAAGACTCGCCGCTCTCCGCGTTCATCATGGCACTGTACCAGTCGCGCGAATACATTCCGTCGGAAATCCTGCTGTCGTTCGAGCTTCCGGAGCATGACCGTCTCCTGCTGTCCGACTATCTCTCGGAAAAAGCGGAACACAAGGTCACGATCCGCACGCCGAAAAAGGGCGCGTCGAAGTATCTCTGCGACATGGCAATCGAAGACGCGGCAAAGCATTCCGAAAACGCCGCCAAGCGCGACCGGAACGACGAGCGTACGCTGGTGAATCTGGCGTCCCTGCTCCAACTGGAAGTTGTGCCGGAACGCATCGAGGCGTACGACATCTCGAACCTCGGCGACGAACACATCACCGCCGGCATGGTCGCCGCCATCGACGGACGGCTGAAGAAAAGCGAATACCGGACGTTCGGCATCAAATCCAAGGACACGCAGGACGACTACGCCGCCATGCGCGAAGCGATTTCCCGGCGTCTGACGCACATCGGCGTGGAAGGCGATTCGATGGAAGCCTGCCCCGACCTGATTCTCCTCGACGGCGGACGTGGACACGTCTCCGTCATCCGCGAACTCATGGCGGAAACCGGGTTTGAAATCCCCGTGTTCGGCATGGTCAAGGACGAGCATCACAAAACGCGCACGCTGACCGACGACGAAGGCGAAGTGAACATCGCCCGTCACGCGGATGTGTTCCGCCTGATCTACAGCATTCAGGAGGAAGTCCACCGGTACACGGTCGGTCACATGACGGGAGCGAAGCGGAAAACGCTGAAAACGTCCTCGCTCGAAAAAATCAAAGGCATCGGCCCCGCCAAGGCAAAAGCATTGACGGAGCACTTCAAATCCTTCGCCGACCTGAAAAAAGCGTCCGTGGCGGAACTCGCCGAAGTCAGCGGCATTTCCATGAAGGACGCCGAAGCGGTGTACGAATATTTTAATACGAAGAAATAATGTTCTTCGGGGAAAAAACTTTTTGAAAAAAGTTTCTTCCCCGACCCCCATCTTCAAAAACTTTTAAACAAATACCACTGTCAATATCTCTATAACTCCCCCCTCAATCCATTTATTTAAAGTTTTTTGGAAAGGGTTCGGGAAAACCTTTTTGCAAAAAGGTTTTCCCGAGAAAAATATATCTATCTAGGAGAAACACATGAGAGTTATCACCGGAACTGCGCGCGGTACCAAGCTGGCGACCCTCGAGGGCGACAACACCCGTCCCACCACCGACCGCGTCAAAGAAGCCCTTTTTTCCATGATCCAGTTTGACATCGAAGGACGTGCCGTCCTCGATCTGTTCGGCGGAAGCGGTCAGCTTGCCATCGAAGCCCTCTCCCGCGGAGCTGCACGCGCAACCATCATCGACCAGTCCCGCGACGCCGTCAATATCATCATGGAAAATGCCAAGAAAACCCACTTGTTCGATAAGTGTCGCATTTCCGCCGCCGACTATTCCTCCTTCATCCGCGGAGCAGCCGGACGTGAAACCTACGACATCGTCTTCCTCGACCCGCCGTATGCCTCCGACCTCCTTCCTGCCGCACTGGAAGCCCTGCACAAAGCCGACCTTTACGCTGTCGGCGCGTATATCGTCTGCGAAACCGAATGCGACATCCCCGTGAAGAACTCCCGTCTCCGCAAGGACGAAGACATGACGGCGGAAGCGGTTCTCCGCGACGTTTTCGGCGGCAAGGAAGAACTTGCGGAAAAGTACGAAGTTCTCAAATCCGTTCTCTACGGTCACACGCGCATCACCCTGCTGACCCCCGCGAAGTGAGATGAAGCGTACCGCCATGATTACGGGCAGCTTTGACCCCGTTACGTCAGGGCATCTCGACCTCGTCCGCCGTTCTGCGGCAATGTTTGACGAGGTGTGGGTCGTCATTCTCGCCAATACGGAGAAAAAAAGCGGTCTGTTCGCCCCGGACGAACGTCTCGAACTGGTGAACGCCGCGATTGCCGGAATCCCGAACGCGCACGCCATGGTCTACGGCGGCCTGACGAGCGACGCAGCGGAGCAGATCGGCGCATCGGTCATCGTCCGCGGCGCAAGAAACGCGACCGACTTCGACTACGAATATACCCTCTCCCTCATCATGAAGCGGTTCGCGCCGCACATCGAAACGGTCATTCTTCCGACCTCGCCGGAATACGCCGCGATCAGCTCGACCTACGTCCGCGACCTGCTGAAATTCGGCTGTGACCTCGGCGACGCTGTGCCGGACGGATGCCGCGACCGGATGCTGGAGATTATGGAACAAAAAAAACTGTGAGCAAATCGCTCACAGTTTTTTGTTTTCACAAACTCAGTCGCACCAGTCGTAAGCCTGGGAGAGAATGAACTTGATGTAGTCGAAGTCGTCGTAGGTCACTTCAACCTTCGTGTAGTCCTTGCCCTTGAAGAGATTGTACTTGTTGATGATGTAATACAGATCGTCCTTGTCGCCGTATGCTTCGCGGATGAGGTCGGCTACACTCACTTTGTCGGAGGTTACAACAATCGTATCCTTTACCGTACCGTTCGTATGAACTACCGGAGCAACCATTTTCTTCAGAACCGGAACAAAAATACCTTCCGTGGATTTGATCCAGCCGTTGATATAGCAGTCGCGGAAATCACCAATATCGTAACCCCAGTAATGGGTGGTATACTTATTGTCCTTGTAGGTGTAGTATCCGTCATGGAATGCAGAAACATATTCCCCCGCATAGATCAAAGTTTCACCGCAGACATTGGAATATCTCTTGTGGATTGCGCTGACAACGATCGGGCCGTTGCCGGTAACGGTCAGCTTGCCGTCCTTGGTGATGGAAGCGATATCCTTGCCGTGAGAAATGGTGAAATTGAAGTCTTCTGCCTCATACTTATCGCTCTTGATGGTGAAGGTGGTGGTATCGCCCGCGCCGTCGAGATGCCATTTGTCCGCGATCAGGTCAACCACGGTCGGGTTCTTGCCGGGATGATTGGTCACACAGACATCAAGACGGAAGAACGGAACGCCGCCGTTGGTATAAACATATACGGACGCATTGCCGGAATCGTTCGCCACGAGACGACCGGTTCTGTAGTCATAATAAACGACATCGCTGTCGGTACTTACAAAGTATGCTCCGTCACAGATAATACGTTCGTCATCTTCATAGAGATACAGATCATAGGTATGAGAATCGAAGTAGTTCTTCAGTTCCTTTTCGGCGTCCTTCTTGGAGTAATACTTGCCGTTTTTGATGGTAACGGGCTTCTCGTTCTTGTAAATTTTCTTGACTGCGACATCCTTTGCGGGCTTTACAAAGACATTCTTTGCCTTGGTAACGTAGGAAGAATCATCGGAAAGGATCGGTGCGTCAGTCTTGACCCAGCCGCTGGTCTTGAGAATATTGCCGGCAGAAGCAGCTTCTTCCGCTTCGTCGATTACGGTTTCGGTTTTTTCGTTCTTAACCTTAATAAATGTAGAATCCGCTGCGGAAGCAGTTGCCGCAAATGCGGAGCTCATCATCAGAAGCGCGAGAATCGCGGAAAGATTTTTTACGCTTTTTTTCATGGGTTCCTCCATTCAGATGTGGATAATTGTGGATATAGAAATACACGATAATTATACAACATACGTCCGGTTCTGTCAATAACTTTCTTCTTGAATTTTCTTTTAATTTTACAATCATCGACAGTACCCTTGCTATTTTCACGGAGATATGCTATAATCGGGACAGATTAATGACTAATGACTAAGGACTAAGGGTGAATGACTATATCTGACTTTCTGTCAGCCTACAGACGGTAAATTTGGTTATAGTCCTTAGTCATTCACCATTCGTCCTTAGCCATCATGAAAGGAGTTTTTCTATGCCGTTCAAAGTTACTCCCGCACGTCTGGAACTGATTGCCGACATTCTCTGTATCCTCGGTGTCGTCGGTTCAATCGTTCTTTTTGCAGCCGGAGGAGGAGAAATCGGTTCTCTCCCGCTGGTTCTTCTCTGTCTGCTGCCGCCCCTTCTGCTGTCGTATGTCCTGTATGCCATTGCGAAAATTCTTCAGAATACCGAAAATATTCTCGAACATCTCAAAAATCCCGCTCTGCTGACCTCTCAGATACCCGAACCGGAGGACGACGATCTTGAAAACGAATAATCCCCTCATCATCGACAACACCCGCATCCCCGTGTATTCCTGCGGCATCGCCGTCGTCGGAAGCGGGGCTGCTGCCTACAATGCCGCTCTGACCGCGCACCGGATGAACGGCGATCCCGCCATCTTCACCGAGGGACGGTTCATGGGAACCTCCCGCAACACCGGCTCGGACAAGCAGACCTACTACAAGCAGTCCACGTCCGTCGGAAAAAGCGACTGTGCGGCGGATATGGCGAAGGACTACATCGCCGCCGGTTCCATGCACGGCGACCTTGCTCTGGTCGAGGCGGCGGGGTCTCTCCGCGCGTTCTATGCACTGGTCGCACTCGGTGTTCCCTTTCCGCATGATGCCTACGGCGAATATCCCGGCTATCAGACCGACCACGATCTGCGCGGACGTGCGACCTCCTGCGGCCCGTATACGTCCAAATATATGATCGAAGCTCTGGAAAAAGAATGCTTTTCCGCCGGAATCCCGTTCTTTGACGGATACCGCGCCGTCCGTGTACTGACCGAAAACGGTGCCGCCCGCGGAATCGTCTGCCTGTCCGCAGCCGAAGTCACGGACGACAATCCCGCCGGACTCACGGTCGTTCTCGCCGATTCCGTCATCTGGGCAACCGGCGGCCCTTCCGCGCTGTATCAGCGTTCCGTTTACCCAGAAAGTCAGAACTGTTCTCTTGGTGCGCCGCTTCTTGCCGGAGCGTCGGCGGTCAACCTGACGGAATCGCAGTACGGCATCGCGTCCGTATCGTTCCGGTGGAATCTGTCCGGCTCGTTCCAGCAGGCGATCCCGCGTTATGTCTCCGTGGACGAAAACGGGGTCGAGCGCGAATTTTTATATGACACGTTCACATCCGAAAAGAGCATTCCCGCCGTGTTCCGCAAGGGATATCAGTGGCCGTTCGACCCGGACAAGCTCACTCCCGGCGAAGGTTCGTCCCTTGTGGATATTGCCGTATACAACGAAACCATGGCAGGACGGCGCGTCTATCTCGACTTCCGCCGGAATCCGTCCGCGCTGGACAATCTCCCGCTGACCCGCGAAACGCTCGGCGATGAAGTCTTCACCTATCTCGCCAACTCGAACGCTCTCTGTGATACGCCGATTCAGCGGCTCCGCGCCATCAACGAACGCGCCTACGGGGTCTATCTTGACCACGGCATTGATCTGGAGACGGAAATGCTCGAAATCCACGTCGCGGCGCAGCACATGAACGGCGGTCTGGAAAACACGATCTGGTACGAAAACCCCGTTCTGCGCGATTTCTACCCCGTCGGGGAATGCGGCGGCGTGTTCGGCATCAAACGTCCGGGCGGCTCCGCGCTCAACTCCACGCAGGTCGGCTCCTACCGTGCGGCGGAACGTGCGTGCGCCCTCGCCAAAGAAAAAACAGCCGGATGTTTATCCGCCATCCGTTCGGATGAGCTCACCGGACAAATCACCGACTGTCTGAAATATTGCCATCTTTTGTCAAACAACACGCACGCTCTCAACCGTGCCGCCGTTCTTGCCGAACGTACACGGGATGCCGGACTGCATGACCGTTACGCCGCGTTCCTCCGTTCACCGGACGGAATCTGTGAACTGCGGGAACAGACCGCGCGGGAAATCGCGGAATTTTTCGATACCCACCGTGCCGCCGATCATGCCGCGCTGGTGGAACTGTCCGTCAACTACGACACACTCGTCACCCGCTACGCCGTTCTGTCGGCCATTCTCGCCTACATGGAGGACGGCGGCGGTTCGCGCGGTTCCTACCTTATCGAAAACCGTCCGGAAATCGACACCGCGCACCGGAACAAAGTTCTGCGGACGTTTGTCACCATGGATAACGGGAACATCGGTGCATCCTGCACGTTCGAGGATGTCCGCCCGATTCCGGAAGTAAATAACTGGTTTGAGGAAGTCTACAACCGATTCGGCGATCCGGGAATGTTCCGGTAAGCCTCATTCCGCCGTAAACTGATTCGTATATTCGCCCTCTTTTTTCTCACGTCGGGTATTGTCCGCCGCCATCGTATCATTGATGAATTCCATCAGATCGGCAAACGGTACTTCCCGGCCGTCGTCGTGGTAGATTTCGTGGCGGAACCCGGGATAGACCTTCCGCCGGATGTCCGTATAGCCCATGTCCGCGAGGAATTTCGCGCCGTCCTTCCGCCATTTTTCGCCGCCCGTCACGGGGTCGAATTCCCCGGCGGTCAGCAGAACCGGCAGATCGCGGCGATCCATATTCCACGATACGGGACGGTACAGGTCGCGGACGAACTTCATCAGAGTCGTATACATACCGAGCGAATTCGGACGGTTGCAGAGCGGGTCGTTGATAAATGCTTCCCGGTTGGCGATGCTTTTCGACAGCCAGAGGAACTGTCCGTCGGATTCCGGCTCGGGCGTAAACTGACGGTTGTAATTGCTGAATGCCAGTTTGTGAAGCCACTTCGGTTTCGCACGTTCGCCGCAGAACAGGGACAGCAGTTCCATTCCGGCGATCCCGAGCGAAACAATCGGCTGACGGCGCGGCAGTCCGCCGAGAATCAGCCCCGCGAGGTTTTCGGACGAATCCGCGGCATACAGTCCGGCGAGCAGCGAACCCATGCTGAACCCGAGCAGATACTGCGGCAGGGACGGAATTTCGTATTTCTCCGGCAACTTGGGAGAAATCATCTCCCCTTCTGCCGGATGTTCATTCACGGAGGCAAACACGGCTTTGATATCGGTGAGATATGTCGTGTACAAATCGCCGCAGTGACCGAGCATACGTTCGTTCGGCACGGAATGTCCGTGGCCGCGCAGATCGTGAATCACGGCAATCCCGCCGCAGGAAGAAATGTACTCCAGAAGCGGCAGATACCGTTCGGCACGTTCGGCAATGCCATGGACGATCTGGAGAACAAAGCGGGGTTCGCCGTCCGGACGCGCGCAGAGGACGTGCAGACGGGTAACGCCGTCATCAGGGGTAACGGAATAATAAGAAATCGGCATAAGATACTCCGGTATTGGTTTTCTGCAATATTTATATAAGTATTATAGGACAAATCGGCGGGAAATGCAAGTACCGGATGGAAATTCCGTCAGCCCCAGAATGCCTTGTCGTCGGTGAGGACGATGGTATTCTCCGCATCGCTGATCCGTTCTTTCGGATATCCTGCGGGGAACAGCCACATCCGCTCGTATTCATCCCGGTGATCGGCATTCACACGGTCTTTCGAGAAGCGAAGCGTGTTTTTCGCCATATACTCCCGATAATCCGCAAGAACAAAGCCCTCTCCACCGGTATAGGAAGCCGTTTCATTCGGGATCAGTTCTCCGTCGTTCCGCAGGATCGTACGCAGTCCCGGAAGCGAAACGTATGCACCGTCCGCATCACGGAAATACAGGCGGTACGTCGGGTCGAGCATGATCCGTTTCCCGGACGGCAGGATGCAGTCCACCACCACATGACAGTCATTGAACGGCTCTTCGTACGGCTGGCAGGTAATATGCTGTGCGCGAATGCCGTTGTACCGCAGGAGATTCCCCAGCATAATGGACAGACCGCGGCAGTTCGTCCGATGGTCGTGTTCCCCGCACCATTTCAGGAAATCCGCAAGTCCGCGTTCCTTCCACGGCGGCATTCCGGAATCGCCCTTGTGATGGAAATGATCGCAGATAAAGTCCAGACACGCAAACGCGATATCGTCTCCTTCTTTTCCGTCAAGATATTCCGCGTAATTGTATGACGCAAGTTCTTCCGGAAGTTCACCGCCGAGAACATATTCGGTTTCCACAGGCGTTTCTCCGGTGTTGTAGTCGGCATTGTCCCGCAGGATCGCCAGACGGGTTCCGGACGGTTTTTCGACCTCAAATTCCGCCGCATCCGAACGTTCGGCAGGAGTATCGGACAGTTTCCGGAATTCCACCGGCGGAAATTCCGTATGCTGAAGCTGACGGTATGTCCCGACAAGCATTTCGTTTTCGGGACGGATCGTACAGGTTCCGCGATTATACGCGTCATTGATCTGCCAGACAATCTCTCCGGCATCGACCCAGACCGATACAGGCGGCCATACCGTTTTTCCGTCAAAGGAAAGCAGAAGCTCCAGCCGGTCTTCCCGGTCAAACAGATTCATTTCCACTCCATAAGGGACATCCGATTTCCACCGTCCGACGAGCGACGAGAGCGGTACGGGAAATCCTTCGGGAAGCGGCACGGGTTCTCCCTGCGGCGCATGATGATACGGCAGAGCTTCGGGAGCTTCCTTATTGTACCGGAAACGCACCGATTCGTTTTTTCCGTTTTCCGTACACGCTCCTTCCAGAAAATATCCGTCTTCCGACCGCACGACCGTTCCGGTGATTCCGCACGCACTCCATGTAAGTTTGTCTTCCGTGATCTTCGCCTGCGCCCGGACGCTGTATTCCCCACGCTCGGAATAGGTCACATACACCGTGCCGTCCGGCATGACGTTGAGCTGTGCATCAAGATATTCGGGACAAGCCCATTTTCCTGTAAATTCCATATAAATTCTCCTTTGTTTCCGGATTCTGTTCTCATTCTAACATATCGGAAATCGGGAGTCAAGAAAGTATTTCTTGAGAACTCCCTGCTGACGGAACAGATATTACAAATATTCTTCATGTATATAGTCTCAGAAATCTCCATTTTGTTAGGCGGGAAATGCAAGTACCGTAAAAAAAGAAAGAGGTTCCCATGAAAAAAATCACCCGCGACGAATTCATGCAGGCTCTGCGGGATTATCATCCCACACTCCACGCTGAACTTTACACCAATTACCGCCACTGGTACTACGGCGACGAGACGCTGGATGCCGAATTTTTCTCCGCGAACGGCTGTGCCATCGCGTACAGTGCATACGAATACGAAGGAAAATTCCATATCACCTGCTACATTCATGAAGTCTCCGACGACTGTGACTTCGCCGAAGCCTGCCGGAAATGCAAGAAAATGACCGACACCGACTGCGCCGCGCATGAAAACCACACCTGCGATATCTGCCTGATCCATCACGGGGAACTTTCGGAAGAGCTGAACAAATTCCTCGGTTTCCGCAAATTTGTCCGCATGGGCGAGGCGTTTGCTCCCGACCCGCACGTTGTCCCGCTGACCCGTGAAAATTCCGAGGAAATAAAGAAAATCTGCGATCCCTCTGCCCTTGAATCCGACACATGGTTCGGCAAAATGGAAGCGGAAAGTTTCTTCGGATGGAATTTCGACTGGGGCGATTCGCAGGGAATCCGTTTTCTCGGATACCGCGACGAATCCGGAAAGCTTCTCGGCATCGCCACCTGGTCGTCGGAGGACGAGCTGAACATCGCCTGGCTGCACGACATTTTCGTTTCCCCCGAAGGACGCGGCAGAGGCATCGGAAAATCCCTCGTCCGCACGGCGATCTCCCACGTTCCCGACCGGCTCTGGAACTATCAGGCGGCACGCGACAACGCCCCGTCGATCGCTCTGGCGAAATCCTGCGGATTCACGTTCAGCGGTGCCAATCTGTTTGTTTACGCCGATTAAAAATATCCGAAAACCTGTTGACTTATACCTACCAAAACAGTATAATAAAGAAAAACATGTTCCTACGGAGGTTATAGTTTATGAACAAACGTGAATGGTTCGCCGCGCTCGCTGACCCGGCGGTCAAAAAGGGGATGCCGATCCTCTCGTTCCCGTGCGTACAGCTTATGGGAATCAACGTCGGACAGCTCGTTGTGAATTCCGAATATCAGGGAAACGGCATGGCAAAGATCGCCGAACGCTTCCCGTCCGCAGCATCCGTCTCCATGATGGATTTGTCGGTTGAAGCGGAAGTTTTCGGTTCGACGGTCGTTTTCGGGGAAGAAGAAGTTCCGAGCGTCACCGGCGCGATTCTCGAAGACGAGGACGATGTGGACGCGCTTGAAGTTCCCGATCTTCCGGAATCTCTCGACGAGGCAGACGGCACCATCGGCGGACGCTGTGTGACCTACGCCCGCGCCATTTCGATTGCGAAGGAAAAGATCACCGACCGTCCGGTATTTGCAGGCGTTATCGGCCCGTTCTCCCTCGCCGGACGTCTGATGGACATGACCGAAATCATGGTCAACTGCTACGCGGAACCGGAAATGGTCGAAGCGACCGTGGAAAAGTGCGCGCAGTTCATCGTAAAATATATCCGACTCATGCGTTCTGCGGGTGCGGACGGCATCGTTATGGCAGAACCGGCGGCGGGTCTTCTCTCCCCGGCGTTCAACGCGCAGTTCTCGATCCCGTTCGTCCGCCGCATTATTGAAGAAGTCAAGACCGACGATTTTGTCTTTATCTATCATAACTGCGGCAACGTCGTGGAAGCACAGATCGAAGATATCCTGACGCTCGGCGCGGACGCATACCACTTCGGCAACGCAATCGACCTGCCGAGAATGTCCGAAAAGATTCCGGACGACGTGGTCTTCATGGGCAACATCGACCCCGTGGGCATCTTCTGCGGCGACGCGGACGCGGCGTACGAAGCAACGATGGATCTTCTGAAAAAGATCGGACACCGGAAGAATTTCGTTCCCTCGTCCGGCTGCGACGTTCCCGCCCGCGCAAATCTTGAAGCGGCGGATGCGTTCTACCGTGCGGTGGAAGAATACTATCGGGGCTAAGGACTAATGACTAAGAGTGAATGACTAAAACCGGACTTTCCGTCTGTCTGCTGACGTTAAGTCCGGTTTTAGTCATTCACCATTAGCCATTAGTCCTTAGTCCATTTTGTTTCCGGCATGAGTTCCGGCTTGGGACAGAGCTTGATTTCACGCTTGGTGTGGATATTTTTGATCTTCGCGGATTTCGGAGGGATCGGCATATATTTGCGTTCCTCTTCGGGGATGTCGCCGGCGTAATCGTTGAAGATGTACAGCGGACGGTCGTCCACCTCTTCTTCCGCGATGGTCAGACCGTCGATGTCCACGTTTTCCGTGAAGTAGCAGTCGTAGCCGAAATTATGGTGGCCGTCGTTGTGTCCGCTGAAGACGGCGCGTCCGGTGCCGAGCGGATGCCATGTGCAGTTTCGGACGATCATGTCGCCGCGCCATGTGCTGCCGTAGTCGCTGCGGAGGTTGACGAAGGCATAACCGTAAGCGTGAGTATCTTCGATCACGAACGTCCCGTTTCCGATGGCGTTCAGGCACTGCCAGCCGAGTGTACAGCGGCGGAGCGTACAGTTGGATACGCCCATGTGTGCGTCAAAGCGTGAGAAATGGCAGTCCTCGAAGGTGAGGTCGCGGCAGAAATTCGAGCCGATCAGACCCCAGTAGCGGCGGTCCATAATGTCGGTGGTCTGCGTACAGTTCCGGAAGGTCACGTTCGACGCGGAGCCGCAGTTGATATCGTAGGAGCCCATCGAAACCGGCGTTCCCGCACTGCCGATGGTCTGGTAGATATAGTGCCCGGTGAATACGCAGTCGTGGACAAGCACGTCCGCACAGCCGGAAATGCTGAGGAAACCGCCGTACGGTGCGCCGTGGTCAAGTTCGCCCGTCACGAGATGGGTAATGTCCGAAACTTCGACGTTCGAGCGGGTGATATTGATGTTGCGGCTGTGGTAGTTGTACTTCGATTCCGCCTGATTCGCAATGGTCGTGAATTCGCCGCCGGTGAGGGTGAGTTTTTCCGTATCCATCGGAACAGCGGTCACGTCGGTCACTTCGTCGAAGTCAAACGAAACGGCGGAGGACAGCGTTCCGTCCGCACGGACGATGAAGTTGTCGGTGCGCGGAGTCCCGTTGTTCTGGTTCGGGCCGAAACGGATGTAGTCGAGGTGATTGCGGTTTTTGACGATGACGTACAGGTCACGGCCGGTGGGATTGTCGATCTTCGTCTGCCCGCGCGTGAGGGAAGGAATCGCCAGTTCCACGGGAGCTTCCGTCGGGGTAACGCGAAAGATGGGCGCGTGGATGTTTTCGCAGTCACGGTCGTCGAAAATAAACTTTGCGCCCGTCCAATCGACGGAGGTCTGCACCGTCGCGGGGAGTTCCTTCGGGGAGATGTAGTAAACCGCACCCGCTTTCGCCTTCACGGGAAGTCCGAGACGGTTCGCTTCGTCGTGCGCCCGGGCAATGGCGGGCATATCGTCGGTCACGCCGTCGCCGATGGCACCGAACTGTTCGTAAGTGATGAATTCGTTCATGTGGGTTCTCCTTTGGATGTATTTTCAAGGGATTTTTTCATTTTGCGATATCTGAGAAGCTGTACTGTGATTTCTCCGAGAACGGTTCCGGCAAACAGCGCGGTACTGATGAGAAGATAGATTGGTTCCCCTTCGTTATGATAATCATACCCATCGGTATTCCACAGCCATGCAATTCCCGTGACGACCGCCACGACGAGCGTGACAATCCAGCCTTTCTTCAGCCGGAAATACACCAGTCGGATCCCGAAACCGAGCAGAAAAATCATGACCATCGAGAAATAGAAATCCATACGGTACTCCTTTCTGATTACTACTGTAAAAGAGCAAATCCGAAAAATAGACAGAATTCTATCCCCTTCGGCTTCCCGTTGTCATTCCGAGGACTTATCTCTTGAAATAATAGCTGAAGTTCTTGTCCGAGGAATCTTTGCACTCTCCTATTCAGCCGTAGGATACGTCTGTGATATTCATACCTATTCAGTTTCAGAGGTTCAACTTTATTCTAACATACAATTTGCTGTTCCTATATTTGTACAAACTGTTTGTTATGGTCGTTCGTAAACCTCTGAAATCGAAATTTTAAGACAACCTCAGACATCTTCTACGGCTGACACAGTAGCGTGCAAAGATTCCTCAGGCAGGATGTGCAGTTTTGATTTTCAGAAAGCATCGCCTTCGGAATGACAACGTTGGGTGCGAAAATAGAGTTTGGCTTATCGTTCGTCAGATTTTGATTTTGCTCGTTTTTAGTGATTATTGATTTCTGACTTCCCGTCAGAAATCTTCCTTCACTGTTCACTCTTCTCTTTTTTTCATTATACCCTACTCCCCTTCCAATGTCAACAAAAACATTGACTTCCTGCCGGATTTGTGATATCATTAGCTCAAATATATGTACAATCTGCACAGGAGGTTTCGTATGTTCCAAAAGCCGCAGTCCCGCGTTCCCGGGGCCGATCTGCTCCGCATCGTGACGATGCTGATGATCCTCACCAGCCACTTCTTCGTTCACGGCGGTGTGCTCGGACGGCTCAAACCCGGCACAACCTACTTCTATGTATGCTGGATCATCGAGGCGTGCTGCTACGTCATGGTCAACTGCTACGCCCTCATCACCGGCTATTTCCAGAGCCGCACGGACTTCAAGCTGAAAAAGCTCCTCCTTCTCTGGGGACAGATCGTCTTCCTCTCCGGCGGACTGTACCTCATTCTCTGCATCGCCGGACGGGTTGAGTTCGGATGGATCGCCTTTCTGAATGCCGCATTCCCCATCACTCAGAAACGCTACTGGTTTGCGACCGCCTACGTCATCCTGTACGCCATCTCGCCCCTGTTCAATTTTGCAATCCGCCGCATGAACCGCCGTCAGCACGCAGTCTGTCTCGCTGTCCTCTGCGGAGTATTCGTCGTTTTCCGGAATTTTTCCTACTGGATTGACTTCGCCGCACTCGGCGGAGGGTATTCGTGGGCATCGCTCTCCGTTCTCTACATGATCGGCGCGTATCTGCGTCTCTATCCGCCGAAATTCCGGTTTCCCCTGCTGTGGTATTTCGGACTGTCCCTCATTACCGCCGCATCGCGCATTATCCTGACCACGCTGTACTATGAATACCGCTTCGACAGCTCGTTCCTCAAAATGTTCATGCAGTATAACTCCATCCCCGTGGTCGCCGCATCGGTCTGCCTGTTCGTCTTCTTCGTGAATCTCGACATCAAAAACCATGTGGTTCTCTGGATCATCAAAGTTTTCTCCCCGGCCGCGTTCGGCGTGTATCTCATCCATGAGCAGATTGAGGTCAAGGAACTGATCTGGCCGATCATCAATCCGACCCAGTACATGAAATCCCCGATGCTCCTGCCGTATCTGCTTCTCGTGATTTTCGCGCTGTTCGTGATCTGTGCATTGCTCGACAAGCTCCGGCATCTGCTGTCCGTTCTCCTGCACGTTCCGCAGGGAATCGGCTTTGTTTCCGATAAAATTTCCGCTGTTTTCAGAAAAATCTTCGACAAACTTGTCCCCGATGAAGGAGGAAACCCATGAATACCTACGATATCGACCGCATCGAAAACCTGCGTTCCTTCGCAGTGAAGCCGGAAGTCAATTACGGCGAATTCTACGATTATTTCAATCTCGCCTACGTCAATGACTATTGGAACCGCAGTACCGCCGTCCGTGTGGCACACGCAGTGGAATACGCGTTTCTGAGATGGACGATTTCCATCGCCCCCGGCGAACTGATCGTCGGCCGTCCCGGAACCCGTCCAAACTATGACCCCGAACAGAAAGCGGAAATCGACCGCGCCAATGCCGCCGCACGCTACGGTCACTGCGGAGTGGGTCAGGATTCCCACATGGCAATCGACTATTACCGCGTTCTCGAACTCGGTACGTCCGGCATCCGCGCCATGATCGACGAAAAAGCTGTCGCACTCGACATGATGAATCCCGAATCCGTCAAAAAAGCGGATTTCTACGAATCCTGCAGAATCACGCTGAACGCCGTCGAAACGCTGTCCGAACGGTATGCCGAATTTGCGGAAAATCTGGCGGACATCGAAGCCGACGAAAAACAGGCGGCGGAATACCGTCAGATCGCGGAAAACTGCCGCCGTGTACCGAAATATCCGGCGGAATCGTTCTACGAAGCGGTACAGTGCGTGTGCTTCATTTCCTACGCGCTGTCCGTGAAGCCGCTGAGACCTTCGATGCTCCAGTTCCAGCTCGGTCATCCCGACCGCTATCTCTATCCGTATTATAAAAAAGACCGCGACGCGGGCATTCTCACCGACGAATTCGCGCAGACCCTGATCGACTGCATGGCGATCCAGATCAACCGCCGCGTTCCGAACGGTCTGTCCTGCGGCTACATGGTCGGCGGACGGTACGCGGACGGCACGGTCGTCTCGAACGAACTGACGAAAATGTGTATGCGCGCCGTGGAACAGGTGCGTCTGGTCTACCCGTCGGTCGGGCTGTGCCACACGTCCGATACCCCGGCGGAAGACCTCGACCTCGCGCTCCGCATTCTCGCCAAGGGACATTCGCATCCCGCCATTTTCAATGACGACGTGATTCAGGCGGGTCTCCGGTATTACGGACTCCCGGCGGACGAATCGTGCGAATACATCCATTCGACCTGCGTGGAAATCACCCCCGCGTCCTCGTCGAACGTGTGGGTTGCCAGCCCGTACATGAATCTTCCGCAGCGGCTTCTCGACATTCTGCCCGACGAATGCGGCAGTATGGAAGAGCTGATGCAGACCTACCTCGCCTACATCCGGACAAAAATCGCCGAAAACTGCCGGAACGAAGTCCTGAACCGCTACGAACGCGCGAAATACTGCGTGGATCCGCTTCTCTCCTGCTTTGTCAAAGACTGCATCGAAACCGGTGTGGACATTGAAGAAGGCGGCGCGCGGTACAACTGGATCATGCCGTCGTTTGTCGGCGTAGCGAATGCCGCAGACGCGCTGTACACGATTGACCAGCTCATTTTCAAGCGCGGCGAAGTCACCTTCCCCGAACTGAAGGCGGCGATGGCGGACAACTACCAGAGCAATCCGGAACTTCTCGCAAAAATCCGCGCACTGCCGAAGTACGGCAACGACTGTCAGGACGACGACGCGCCGGACGTTTACGTCAAGCGGATTTCGGAATACATCGCGGACGCCTGCGAGGACTTCCGCGTTCCCTTCTCAAACGGCCGCCTGATCCCGAGCCTGTTCTGCTGGATCATGCACGACCGCTTCGGTCAGGATACGGGCGCAACCCCGGACGGACGTCTTGCGGGATTCCCGCTCGGCGACGGTTCCGGCCCCGCACAGGGACGCGAACACGAAGGCCCGACCGCGTCGATTCTGTCCTCGACCTGCTGGGATCACCACCGCTTCATCGGCGGCATTGCGGTGAACATGAAGTTCACGAAGTCCGTCTTTGACGACAGCAAGATCGGCGTGATGGCATCGCTGGTGAGAACCTATCTGGCGCGCGGAGGATTCGAAATGCAGATCAACGTGACAAGCAAGGAAATCCTTGAAGAAGCGCGGAAGCATCCGGAACAGTACGAAGACCTTGTGGTACGCATCGGCGGCTACAGCGATTATTTTGTACGGCTTTCCAAGACGATGCAGGCGGAGGTTATCGAGAGAACCGAGCATACGCTGTAAAAAGAATAAAAATTATGAGGGAGACTTTTTCGGAAAAGTCTCCCTCATTTTATATTATTCCGTTACATACCGCGCCAGTTCGATGGCAATGTCAAAGTGTCCCGTATCGTGCTGGGTTCCCTTGACCTGCCCCTCTTTCCGGCGGGCATCCCATTCCGGTGCGTCCAGCAGATCGCCGCTGGTGAAAAAGGCGTACAGCTCCAGTCCGCGGAAATCGCAGACCGCCTGCACTGCCGCGCTTTCCATTTCTACGGAAATACAGCCGTCCGCTTTGTGCTTCTCGAAATTATTGACCGTTTCCCGGTAGAAGGCATCCGTCGTCCATGTTTTTCCCATAACGTGCGGAATGCCGTTTTCCTTCATGAAGGCGGCGACGGTGTCCGCGTTTTTCATGCGGATATAGTCTGCGGCGGGAGCGTAGTGATAGGACGTTCCCTCGTCGCGGTAGGCTTCCGTCGGAACCATGACTTTTCCGCGTGCGATTTCCTTATTCAGACAGCCTGCGCCGCCAAACAGGATATATTTTTTCGTATTGATTTCCACCTGCGTATCCTCGACCGTCCCGACACACGCGGGTGCGCCGACGTAAGTCTTATAAAAAGCGAAGGTACGATTCTTGTAGCGGATGCGGTAGACCGGCGTTTCGCCCGTGGCAAACCAGAAGGACGCGATTCTTTTGCAGTCGTAATGGTTCACGACAAATTCCTCGATGGCGTGTGAGAAGGTCATAATGCACGCATCGACCTCCGGTGCGTTTTCCTTCCGCTGCGGGCAGATGATGGCTTTGGATTTGTTGTCAAGGCTGTCGGTAATCATGGAATATACTCCTTTCCTGAAACAAAAAGTCCCGCCGTAAACGGCGGGAGATACTCCATTGTTCCATTTACGGCATACAGCATGATATGCGTTCTCGGTAACGTGAGAAAACCGTCGGCATCTACTTGGACGATTTTCATCCGTTCGTGCCGCAACTCGGGAGAGATTTGACGATTCTCTTACTCATACCGCATCTCAGCACCCGCGGCTCTCTGTGATTTTCAGAAACGAATCATCCGTTCTCCGTCAATGTCTTTAATGTAATTGTACTACATCCTATAAAATCTGTCAAGTTTTTTTACAGATTCAGCAGTTCCGTCGGCGTTACGGCGGGAATCTTTGCATTCAAATAATCTTTGATATTCCGCGTCAGAATATAGTCCGCACCGATCCGGTCAGCCACCGCTTCCACAACGGCATCTTCATAGTCCGCGACTTCCGATGACAGCGCGTCAAGTGCATCCACTGCCAGAACATCGGTGAATTCGGCAAGACGCGCCAGACTACCGAGATATTCCTTCGCCTGTTCAGCAGACTGAAGAGCTTTCCGCAGGATATAAAAAATATCCGTCGCGGCGGTCACAGAAATATAACATTCGTCGTTGTTGTCGATAGCGGTACGGATCGCCTGATAGGAATCCTCAAAAAACGGTTCCCGCTTCAGAAGAATATCCAGAATCACATTGGTGTCGATCAGAAGTTTCATTGCCGTTTCAAACGCTCCTCACGGATATCCGTATCGGAATCCGCCGGAATGATCCCGACGAGACTGTCGAGAACCGCAGCTTTATCCGTTGTGGGACTGGTCAGCTTGGCGATCTTTTTTCCGTTTTTGGTAATGTAGATATCCTGATGCAGAGCCAGAGTGAGATATTTGCCCAAGTTCGTTTTGAATTCGGTCGCAGTGATGGTCATGGATTCACGCTCCTTTCGGAATCATAAGGATGATCGTTCAATTCTATTATACACAAATCGTACGGATTTGTCAACAAAATCGTACGAAATCTCAGGGAGGAACTTTTCAGAAAAGTTCCTCCCAATCGCATCTTTTATTCACTTATTTTCAGCTTGAACCAGAAATTGCTTCCGTGACCCACTTTGCTGTTCACGCCGAACTCCGCACCGTGCAGGAGCAGGATGTTTTTCACAATCGACAGCCCCAGCCCCGTGCCCATGTTCGCGCGTTTGTGGAAGTCGTTCACCTTATAGTACCGTTCCCACACCAGCGGCAGGTCTTCCTTGGCGATGCCGATGCCCGTGTCGATCACTTCCGTGAGAACAGCCGCGTCGTCGTCCGTGACCGTCTGTCGGATCACGACCGTTTTGTCCTCGCCGGTATAGTTCACGGCGTTGTTGATGAGGTTGTACACCACCTGCAGGATCCGGCCCTCGTCCGCTTCCACGAACACGTCGCGGTCGGCTTCAAACCGGATTGTATAGCCTTCCTTTTCGCGCAGCTTGCCGTATCGTCCGAGCGTCGTCCGGATCACTTCCGTGAAGTTGAACCGCGCCGGATGCAGCACCTGCGTTCCGCCCTGATACCGCGAGACCTCCAGCATATCGTTCACCAACGAGGTCAGACGGTTCGTTTCGTCGATGACGATCTGCATATTTTCCGGCGTTGCCTCGCCCGGAAGGTCGCGCATTGCCTCCGTATAGCCCGCGATCATCGTCAGGGGGGTACGCAGGTCGTGCGACACGTTCGCAATCAGGTCTTTCTGCATTTTATCGAGTTTCGACAGCTCATACGCCGCACGGTTCAGCGTGGACGAGAGCATGACCGTTTCCTTACAGTTGCCGCCGTCGAAATTGACGTTGTAATTCCCGAGAGCGAGCTTGGACGCTTCCTCGCTCATTTCACGGATCGGCTTCGAGAGTTTGTGCGACAGGAACACCGCCATCACCACCGCCGCCGCAAACAGGATGACGCTGATAATCAGCAACTGGCTCCGCAGGGTTTCCACCGTGGAATTCAGCGGGACAAGCTCCGTATTCAGCAGAAACAGCAGTTCGGAATCCGCCTGCGGAATCAGCTTGACATAAATCACGTTTTCGCCGGCATCCATCGGGGAATGTCCCGGTTCCCGGCGGAACATTTCCGCGATGGGATTCCGCCGCAGAACCTCCCCGCCGTTCTGCACGGCTTCCCGGTACAGCTCGTTCAGCAGGTCGCTCGACGACGGAACATTATGGATATAGCAGAAGGAATTCACATGGTTCCGGCAGAGAAGACGGCCGTTTTTGTAGCCTCCGCTCCCGGCAATTTCGTAGGCGGAAATGCAGACGGCGTATTCCTTGGCGTAACTGTCCGCGATCTGCTCGATATTTTTACCGCTGCGGACATCCTGTTCGATCCGCTCCGCGCACGTTTCCGCCTCATTCAGCTTGAGCGTGCGGTAGATATCGTCGAGAAGGACGGTCTGGAACAGCCAGAGAATTGCCAGAACCAGCACAGTGAAGACCGCAAACGCGGCAATCAGCCGTACGCGCAGGCTGAAAAAATGCTCGCTCCCGTCCCGGTATCGTTCAGGTTTCCGCATCAAAACGATAGCCAACTCCTCTCAGCGTGACGATATAATCGGAGTACCTGCCGAGACTTTTCCGCAGGAGCTTGATGTGCGTGTCGAGCGTCCGGTCGTCCCCGAAATAGTCGTAGCCCCAGACATCGCAGATGAGCTTTTCGCGGGTCAGGGCGATGTTTTTGTTTTTGAGCATATAGAAGAACAGATCGTATTCCTTCGGCGTCATGTCGGCGCGTTTTCCGTCCACATAAACGATGCGCGCGGTCAGGTCGGCACGGAGTCCGCCGTCCGCGAGAGTGACGATCTCGTTTTTCGGCTGCACATCGGCCTGTTCGCGGCATCCGGCACGCTTCATCAGCGCATTGACACGGAGCATCAGTTCCTTCGGTGAAAACGGTTTGACCACATAGTCGTCGATCCCGAGTTCAAATCCGTTGATCTTGTCGTATTCCTCCCCGCGCGCAGACAGCATGATGATCGGAATCTGCGAGAACTTGCGGATCTCGCGGCAGGCGGAAAAGCCGTCCAGTTCCGGCATCATGATGTCGATAATCATAATGTCGTATCCGCCCTCCCGGCAGAGACGCACGGCCTCCATTCCGTCTCCGGCTTCCGTTACGGTATGTCCCTCATACACCGCATACTTCACAAGCAGTTTGCGGATGTATTCTTCGTCGTCTACTACTAAAATGTGATACATAGATCAATTATTTTCGGGGGAAACTTTTTTGAAAAAAAGTTTCCCCCGAACCCCTTTCAAAAAACTTTAAAAATGGGTATTGTTGTTGGTTTATAGTTTAACTTAAATTTGTTGGGATTCTGTGGGAATCCCGTGAAAATTCCGTGAATTCTTACGGCTGCTTGTCTTCTTCAAACTGGATGTCCGCACCCTGCTTGCCGTCCGGCACCTTTTCGTAGCAGGTGACTTCGACTTCGATCAGCTTGCCTTCGCGGTAGAGCTGGAACGTCAGCTTGTCACCGACGGAGGACTCGCTCACGATGGATTTGATATCGGCGGAGGTGGAAATTTCGTTTCCGTTGACAGCAATGACACGGTCGCCTTCCTGAAGAACCTTGTCGTTGTAGCCTTCCACGAGCGAACGGACATAAACGCCGGGCTTGATGTTGCTGTAGTTATAGAAATACATGAAGGAATTGGAGCTGGAAACATCCTCGAAGCTGACGCCGATCATGGTCTTGCCGCGGACGTAGCCGTACCGGAGAAGCTGTTCGTTGATCTGGAGAGCTTCGTTGATCGGGATCGCAAAGCCGAGGCCTTCGATGCCGGTACCGCTGGACTTCGCGTTGACGATGCCGATGAGTTCGCCCTTCATGTTGAACATACCGCCGCCGGAGTTGCCGGGGTTGACGGCTGCGTTGGACTGGATCAGGTGCATGGTCACGCCGTTGACGTCCATTTCGCGTTCGGTCGCGCTGACGATGCCGTTGGTGACGGTGCCGCCGAGTTCGCCGAGCGGGTTGCCGACAACGACGACTTCTTCGCCGACCGCGAGGTTATCGCTGTTGCCTGCGACTGCAAAAGTCAGGTTCTGCGCTTCGATTTTGAGAACAGCGATGTCGGAATCCACATCGTTGCCGATTGCCACAGCCTTGTATTCTTCGCCGTTGGTCAGGCGGACGGTGATATTTTCCGCAACGTTGCTGCCGCTGTCATCGCAGATAACGTGATTATTGGTGATAATATATCCGTCGTCAGAGATAATAACGCCGGAACCTGCGCCGCCGGTGACATACTGATACCACATACTCTGGACGGTGTATTCGGTCATGATTTCGACAACGGAATCCTTGACCACTTCCGCAACCTGACTGTAGGTCAGCGGTTCGCCTTTGCTGGCACCGGCGGAGGTCACGATATCCTCAACGGTACGGTAAACCACGGCGGTATTGCCGGCATTGGTGACGGTATTGCCGTTGATATCGGTCGTTTCGGTCTTGTTCATGCTGTTCGCAAGATACGTTCCCGCGAAACCGAATACACCGGAGAACACGATGGTCAGGCTGCATACGAGAGCCAGTGCGCCGCGGGACATGGAACCGGAGGATTTCTTTTCCTTCTTCTTTTTCTTTCCGTCTGCGGGAGCGTAGGAAATCTGACCGTTCCCCTGTGCCATGCCGTTGTAGTAAGGGTTGTGCTGGGGAGCGTAGGAATTGCCGTACGCGCCGGTGTTGTAAGGATTGGTATTCGGATTGGCGGAGCCGTAACCGCTGCCGTAGGCATTGTTCTGGTTCGGATTCTGCGGCTGATCCTGACCGGGTGCGTAACGGTAAGCACCGTACGGCGGGTTCTGGGGATTCTGGCCGGGATTCGGATTGCCGTAAGCACCGTAAGGATTCTGCGGCTGCGGATTCTGGGGACGGGGCTGTGCGCTGTAGGTCGGATTCGGAATGTCGCGCCGTGTGAAGGAATACGTTCCGTCCTGTGCCGGAGCCGGTTCGGAAACGGGAACGGACTCGGCTGCGGGTTCACGGAGATCAGCGGCGGTATCGTCATTGCCGAGAGTTTCAGCGGTTTCGTTGGAGTTGATATTGGTATTTTCTTCCTGCTTCGGTTCAGTTTCGGCAGGTTCGTTTGCTGTGTTCAGATCGTCTCTCTTATTTTCGTTCAGTTCGTTGTCGTTTCGGTTGAATTCGTTCATCATAATAAACACCTTTCCCGGGGACTTTTTGTTTTTCTGCGCCCCCGCTTTTCTTTACGCCCCTATTATACCTTGCGAATGTGATGATTATTTGAAGATGGGCGAAAGATTGGTTGAATTATGAAAGCAAATTTGTGTCAGGCGAATGACCGTCTGCTGTCTTTCGCAGAAAATGGCAAAGGACTGCCGCATCCGCCGTACAGCAGTCCTTCAAAAAAGATATCCGGTTTGTTGTTCGCCTTACTCGGCAAGAGCCTGCATCGTTCTGTCCATGACCTTTACCAGAGCCTTTTCCTTCTTTTCCATCGAAGAAATAAAGGTATCTGCCGCGCCGGTCAGAGCAGCGGTAACGTCATTTTCAAGCTGATTCCAGCCGTAAACATGAGCGATTTCAAAGCGTCCGTCGCTTCCGTAGAGCATGTGCAGCGTGTCGATTGCCTTCTGGTCGCGGACATACTTGGATTCCAGAAGCACTTCAAAATACTTGTCGCGCACAACCTTGTGAGATTCCCCGCAGAGGTTTTCGAGGACGACACCGGCACGCGCGGTATCCTGTACCGTGATCGGAATGACCATCGGCTGCATCTGGTTGGTAATGAAGGAAATGTAGCCTTCCTGCTTTTCGTCATACTTGGGGTACGGCAGAACCGAGTAATCGAATTCCACTTCTCGCATGGTGCTGAGTTCGCCGACCGAGCATCCGGTGAACAGCGTCAGACCCTGACGGAAACGTCCGAGATAGTCGCCGTTGTGTTCCGCATAGTTTTTGTCGCCGAAAACTGCCGAATAGCGGGACAGAACCTCGAAATATTTTTCGCTGACCCCGTCATAAACGATCTTGTTGTCGGCATCGCGGCTGAACAGAGAAACGTCCGACGCATGGAGGAACGCCAGTTCGGTCGCCGTCTTGAAGCCGGTGAAGCCGATCACATCCTCTGCCGTGCCGAGCTGACCGTCCCCGTTGATATCCTGTGCCGCACCCTCGACCATACCGAGGAAGGCGTCGATCGTCCAGGTACCTTCATCGACGAGGGTATACGGATCCTGCATATTGTAGTCGGTAATCATCGGCATATTGCAGATGATGATGCTCTGGAAGTCAAACAGATAATAGTTGATGTCCCCGAACGCCATATAGGTCTTTTCGTTGAGCTTCAGGCTTTCCATCGCATTTTTGTTCCACCACGGATTTTCGAAATCAAATCCCTGGATTCCGTCAAGCTGCATCAGATACCCCTTGGTAAGGAAGTTGGTGACGGTATTGGTACTGTGCTGCCAGAACACCTGATGGAGGTCGTCCCCGGCAACGATGCTGCTGCTCATGATGCTGTTGACATCGCTCAGACCGGTTTTGGTGAACACGATGTTCACATTCAGGCGTTCGTTTACGTTCTGCGTTCGGGTGAAAATCGCGTCATTCACCGCTTCGCCGTTCAGTTCTTCCACACAGATGGTACTCGTTGCCGCCGAAGTTTCCTCGTACTGGAGCATGGAGAAATCCCCTCCGCCGTAATCGCCGGCCGGAAGGTTTGCATAAATGTCCGGCTCTTCCTCCGCTTCCGCAGCGGCCGCATTTTCGGGGTTTTCCGCACTCTGCGCTTCCGCATTCGGAGCATCCGCCGGATTTTCCTGCACAGTGGTATCACTGCACGCCGAAAATACCGGTACACACAGCATCATGGCAAGCAGTATGCTGATGATTCTTCGCTTTTGTCTGTTCATACATTTTTCCTCCGTAATTTTCTCATTTTCAACCGTGAAGTGCCATTTTGTTTTTGATTCTTTAATTATAGCACATTCTTCCATATTTTTGATGAATTTTCTATGAATACTGTGTTCCATCATACTTTCTGCCAAACCGGACATACTATTCCTATTCCCAACAAAGGAGAAATCCCATGTCCAAGTTTCCCAATCCATCCGTTTCCCACCCGCCGCTGACCGACGATGCTTCCTGCGATGCCGCTGTGATCGGCGGAGGAATCACAGGCGTTCTCTGTGCCCATGCGCTTGCCCTGCGCGGACTGTCCGTCCTTCTGCTGGAACAGCGTACCGTCGCCCATGAGGGAAGCAAAACCGCCCGAAGTACCGCAAAAGCGACCGTCGCCCACGGCAGAATCTACTCCACCCTTGCGGAAACGGTTTCCGCCGAGGCTTCGCGGAAGTACGCCGCCGCCAATCTGGCAGGACTGCGCTTCCTGCACAGCATCGCCGATGCCTCACCGGCGGTCGGACGGGTACAGGATATGTACCTCTATGCCCTCCACGGCGAACGTCTGCTCCGGCGGGAATTCCGTGCCATGCGGGACGGCGGAATCCTCTGCGACTGGCCCGACAGCAGGGACGTACCGCTTCCCTTTCCCGTGACCGCCGCAATCCGGCTTCCCGGTCAGCTTGCCCTCGATCCGGTCGAACTCTGCCGCTGTCTCTGCGGAATGGGACATTTCCGGGTCTGCGAACATTCCACAGTCACCGCCGTTGGACGGAATTCGCTCCTCTGTAACGGTCACACCGTCGCCGCGCAGCACATCGTTGACGCGACCAATTACCCCTGCTTCTGTCCGGCCGGTGCGGGACTTCCCCTGAAGCTGTTCCGGCAGTCGTCCTATGCCGCCGCTGTCCGCTGTGATGCCGGATTCCGGATGCCGGAACTTCTGGCATTCGGAATCGACGGCGGTTACGGCTACCGCTACGCCCCGGACGGACAGACCCTGATCGTCAGCGGCGAAACCCATCGCGGCGCGGCTTCCCCCAATGCGGGAAAACGGCTGCTCCGTGCGGCGGAATCGTCTGCGAGGGGCGGAATTTCCGTTCTCCGGCACTGGTCGAACAACGACGGTTACACCCCCGACGGAATTCCGTACGTCGGACAGCTCCGGAACGGCGTGTTCATCGCCTGCGGATTCGGCGCGTGGGGGATGACCAATGCCGCGTCGGCCGCGCTGATTCTCGCGGAACAGATCGGCGGACGCGGGCTGTGGTATGACGATCTGTTTTCGCCGGGACGGAATTTCCTGCGCGGCGGCTCTGCACAGTTCGCGGAACATCTGCGTACCGCCATCGGCGGTGCCATCCGCACGGTTTCCGCACCGCCCGATGTTTATGCGGGAGATGTGGCGCGCGGACAGGCAGACATCATCAATTACCACGGAAAACGCGCCGGTGCCTACCGGGATTCCGACGGACGGCTGTATGTGGTCGATCTGCGCTGTCCGCATCTCGGCTGTTCGCTCGAATGGAATCCGGAGGAACGGAGCTGGGACTGCCCCTGTCACGGTTCCCGCTTCGACTACACGGGGGTCTGCATTTCCAATCCGGCTCTGCGCGGAATTTCGCTGGAATGAAAAAAATCCCTCCCCTTTCTGCGGAACTCTTCGGAATTCCGTGAAAAAGGGAGGGATTGCTGTTCAGAATCCCGGATAGCCGACCGACCTCAGCCGGTATCCTTCCAGAACAAAGGCATCCATTAAATACGCATGACCGTTTCCGGTGACGGCACGCAGATACCGCAGGGTTTCCTTCGGCAGGAGCGTGGCGTCTTCCTTAATCAGAAGATAATATGCCTGATCCGCCGCCAGACGGACAATCTCTTCCGCCAGATCGAGAATCAGAACGTCCTTCATCTCCGTCCCGCCGTTCAGATAGGCAAAATCCCGGAAACAGCGGTCGTGTCCGCAGAGAATCAGTCCCATGCTTCCCGCCGGAACCCGGCTCATGAACCAGTCGGCGAGAAACGCAAGGTCATACCGCATCAGAACGCCGGTTTTGCGGAACGCTTCACAGATTCTGCAGGAAAACATCGGATAAAGCTGCGCGATCCCTTCGGCGGTCTTCGGTCCGATGCCCGGAACTTTCGTCAGTTCTTCCGGCGATGCCGTCAGGACATTCCAAACGGAACCGAAGTGCTCGATCAGCGCGTGACCGATCGGATTCGTATCCCGCACGGGAATGAAGTCGTACAGCAGAAACTCCAGCACCTCATGCGGCTGAAAATTGTCAAAGCCCGATACGGAAAAACGCTCCCGCATCCGTCCCCGATGTCCTTCATGGATGTTCTTTTTGCCCGCTTCCGCCATGAATCGCTCACCTGCTTTTTATTCTTATTCCATCAGGAAGGCCGCCACGTTTTCGGTACGTCTCCGGAACCAGTCGCGCAGCCATTCCACTTCCTCAAGGAACGGAAGCTGCTCGTTTTTCGCCAGTCCGCTGTACTGGACGGTGATATCCCATCCCGCTTCGTCATAGTTCCGCAGGAAGGACGCACCGTACTCGTCCATCAGCCAGTCGATAACGTTCTGCCCGAGTTCGTTGTCCTGATAGATATTCTCGATCAGCGGACGGACTTCTTCAAAGCGTTCGACAACCAGTGCCTTGAATTCCGGATCCTTCAGGAGTTCGCCGCACCAGTAATTGTCCATCCACACGCCGTCCGCCGTATCGCCGGAACCGGTGCCGTAGCGCGGGTTGTTGCAGTAGATGTAATACTTCTCTTCCGCGCAGGTATGGGAAACGTTGCCCATCGCAAGGTCATAGTCCCAGATCGGGCCGGCATATAGAATTCCGTCCTTCAGGAAATACTTCGTCGAGAAGTCGTATACGTCGATGGATTTCGTGATTTCCGAATGGATATAGAAATTCACGAACGATTCCACGTCGATATACTGCGAGTATTCCGCCATATCGTGCGTGAGAAGCGCGGTTTCCATCTTGTCGAAAAAGTCCTTGATGTACGTCTTGTCCTCTTCCGTGACGGTTTCCGGACGGATTACGCCGAACCGCTGCCCGACCTTCGGACGGTTGATGTAATACGCACAGCCGTTCCGGTTCATGTCCACTTCAAAGATGTATTCGAAATCCGTGGTGTCAATGTCCACGCGTCCGCTGCCGTCCGTGACCGGCTCGACAATGGTGTAATTACCCTTGTACTGTCCGTCGATATACACGTCCGCGTACCGGCATTTGGAGGAATACGGCAAGCCCATCTTGTCGCCGAGATAGAACGCGAGGTAGTTCCGCATGAGGGACTTGTCGTACAGGTTGGCAAGAAATGCCCAGCGGCGGCCTTTGTCCATGCCGAGAACGGACACCTTGTCGTCAAAACGGACGTTGAACGGCTGTTTCGGCGCACCGGCGGTCGAGTTGCCGCGCAGGGAAATTTCCGCATCCCCTTCCGTGACCTTGTACTTTTCGTCCTCTGCGGACACAATCACGATATCGCACGGCTCATAGCCCCAGTTCACCCAGCCGTGACCGCCGCTCGTCTTGATGTACACGCGCGGGATATCGCCCTGCTTGTATTTCAGATTTTCCTTCGCCTTCATCAGACGGACGTAATAATCCTCCGCCATCGCCTGATCGAAAGCATCGGTGATAAGAACGTCGTTCATCTCCTGCTTGAGAGCGATGAACCGGTTGATCCCGTCTTCTTCGTAGAGATCGAGCGAACCGGTGAGTTCTTCCGCTTCAAACAGTGCCTTTTTCGCGTCAAAGAAACTTTCAAACAGATATTCCGGTTCCGGCGGCTCGGTTTCCGCAGCGGTTTCTTCCACAGCCGGAACGGTTTCTTCCGGTACCGGTTTCTCCTGCACGCCGCAGGAAACCATGAAAAACGCCAGACATACGGCAATCAGTAATTTCATCATGGAAAATTCACTCCAGATCGGATTTTTTGATTCATAATAACCATTTAATATTAGTTATTTTATCAGATTTCTGTGATTTTGTCAATGATTTTTGAAGATTGATCGGATACTTCAATGTTTTTTATTAAAACCTATTGAAATCCATTTTTAATTCCCTTATACTTATTTCCGACATCGAAAAATCAGAAAGTGAGCAGGTTTTTTATGAATCAGGAAGAACTGCATGATTTTATAGAAAAACAACAGCCGAATATCTGCCAGATAACGGCAATCCGCGATAATGAAACGGTTTACAGCGATCAGTGGAACGGTTATACGAAAGAAGACTGTACACATATTATGTCTGCCACAAAAAGCATCATGGCTTTGCTTATCGGAATTGCCGTCGATCACGGACAGATCGGAAGCGCGGACGATAAAGTTCTGGATTATTTCCCCGAATATATAAGAAAACGGGGAGAAAAAACAATTCAGGACATCACCATAAAGCATTTACTGACCATGCGGGCACCCTATAAATGCAAGGGAGATCCGTGGTCGAAGGTGTGTTCCAGCGATCACTGGACGTATACCTCCCTCGATTTTCTGGGCGGAAGAAAAGGGCTGACCGGCGAATTCAATTATCAGACCGTGTGTCTTCATATACTCTCCGGAATTTTATATCAGGCGACCAACCGGAAAACCGTCGATTTTGCAAACGAATTCCTGTTTGAACCGCTGGGTATTCCGGAACATATCAATTATTATGCGGAAACGGCAGAAGAACATAAACAGTTCACCATCGGGAAATCACCGAAAGGAAATATCTGGTTCTGTGATCCGGACGGACTGGGAACTCCGGGATACGGACTCTGTATGTCGGCGGAAGATATGGCGAAAATCGGATTGTTATGCCTGAACAAAGGCAGGTATGGGGATAAACAAATTCTGTCTTCCGGATGGATCACAGAAATGACCAGACCAAGAACCGTGGAAGGCGACAACTTCCGTGGAATGGACTACGGTTATCTGTGGTGGATCATTGACCGTCCAAAGAATATCTATGCCGCGATCGGAAACAGCGGAAACGTTATTTATGTAAATCCGGAAAAGAATATTGTTATAGCGGTATCTTCCTATTTCAAACCGACCGTATTCGACCGGGTGGATTTTATCCGGGAATACATTGAACCTTTCGTCAGCCGCAAATAACAGCATACAAAAGATCGGAACTTCCCTTTTTGGATATCCCGATCTTTTCTTATCTTAACGTGAGTTCGATGGGGAGGAACTTTTTGAAAAAAGTTCCTCCCCAAACCCCACCTCAAAAACGTTCAGACAAATGAATCAACAAGGTGTGGTGCAAATCCAATGAAAAATCTGCACAAACTTTTTCATTTTGCCCGGGAATTCCATCGAACTCACGTTATCTTATGCGTTTACTTTTTCCAGAGACGTACCTTTTCAAGGTTCACGAACGGATACCGGCAGGCGGTGTGGGAGAAACAGAAAATCATCTTTCGGATGTCCGCATTTTCCGGAATTCCGCCGAGATCGGCTTCCCATGTACTCCATCCGCCGTACAGGTCGGCAGACTTCGTGAGCGGAATTTCCAGCGCACCGTTCTTCCATTCGAGAACGAGCTTCGCGTTCAGATTGACCGTATTGTACAGGTTCACGGTCAGCTTGCCGAACTTCCAGAGGTCGAGCTTGTTGTACGGATAGGACTTCACATAGCAGCCGAACTCCGCATTGTCGTCTTCGGCACAGACGCGCACACTCTGTCCTTCGAGCGTGAACGCGGTGTCCGGGCAGACTTCGGAACCGCTTTCCGGATGCCAGATCGGATGCCAGAACAGATCAAGCACATCGTCGTGCAGCCTGGAACCCCATACGGACGTGCGGAAGGTATCATACCACGGACGCGCTTCGATGGAAATACGGTTTTCTTTATCCGTAAAGAACGGGTAAATCGGGTACGCGCCGCCCCAGAGGTTGCAGCAGGGTTCGAGCGACTGAACGGAGTACGCAACATTCTTCGGCTCCGGAATCGCGTCGCACCAGACTTCCATCGTGCCGGACATCGGCTGGATTTCGCAGTCAGCGGGGAGATAAATGCCATCGTCTCCGGCAACGTACAGACCGACCGGACGTTCCCCGTCCACGAACAGTCCGAAACCGACCGGCGCAAAGTTCAGACGGATACGGTTTCCGACGATTTCCCAGTCCGTCAGATGCGCGGGAGAGGTCTGATCCCATCCTCTGCCGTACACATTGTCGAGCGCAAGGCTTGCCATGCGTTCGCCGAGCGGGTACTTGTTGGTCGGATGGATCGGGTGATTGTTCTGATGGTATGCCCACGACGGAGCGAGGTCACAGATCGGAGCCGCCGCAAACTTTTCGGGAGCTTCCTTCGCCGTTTCGACAAAGGCATTGTTGAGGTAGCCGACGTTGCATTCGCCGGAACCGCCGTACGTCCACGGATAAATAAGGGACGAAATCATCATGAACGAATCCGGGAACGCACCGAAGCGTTCGGTGTAGGTCTTGTGATAGAAACGGAGGTAGTCCGCGTACGCCTTCGTGTGGAATTCGCCGCCGCATTCGTTTTCGCCCTGATACCAGATCACGCCGCGTACCTTCACGCCTTCGAGCGGCGCAATCTTGACGTTGTACTGGGAACTGGTCTGCTGGAAGTTGCAGTCACCACGATTGTTCCAGTTTTCGGGTGTCGGATAATTGCCGATCTTCTGCATCCGTCCCTTCATGTACTCGTCCGCGTCAATGGCATCCTTCGGGAACCACGACGGCATGGACGTTCCGCCCCATGTCGCGTTGAGGAAGCCGACCGGAACGTCTTCCGCACCGTTGAGCCAGTCGTACAGCTCTGCCGCAAACTTCAGACCGAGCGCGGAAACACCGTTCAGCTTTGCCGTATCGTCCGCCGTCATCCACGAACCGGTCATCGTGCGGTCCGGTTCCCACGGGAATGCGCCGCCTCCGCCGAACGCCGGATAATCGACATGATACACGCGGATGTTCTTTCCGGCAATTTCGTCGTACAGCTTCTGCACATCGGTGATAGCGGCGTTCGGAAGCTCCATGTTGGACTGCCCGGACGCAAGCCAGAGTTCCCCGAAGAGAACGTCGTGCATCGTGTAATCACAGCCGCACTTGCCGCAGTGGAGAGAGATATCGTACTTCGTAAAGGAAGCCGCGGGAGTCGTCAGCTCAAGGGAAAAGTTCCCTTCCCCGTCCGCCGTCGCCGATGCCGAGGAAACCAGCCCGGATTCATTGAAAATCTTCCCGGTAATTTCCGCATCCGCACCCGCTTTTCCGTTAATCACCAGACGCGCGTCCGCCTGAAACAGCGCACCGTCCGAAAAAATCTTCTGTAACGTAAACATAATTTTCTCCTATATTTCTTTACAGATTGAAAGTTTTTGAAAAGGGGCGCGGGGAAAAACTTTTTGAAAAAAGTTTTTCCCCGCAAAACCTTATTTCTTCTCAACAAAATGCAGGGTGAAGCTGTCGCCGGTGCCGCTGCGCATCCGGGAGACGTTCAGGCCGGCGTTCATGAGGAATGCGCCGGAGTAGACTTCGCCGTTTTCCTCGAGGGTGTAGTATTTGTCGGCGTCAAGTCCGCGGAAACGGATGATGCGCTTGTTGCAGTGGTAGTAGCGCATATTCACGAGGGTGAACAGCATTTCGCTCTTGTCGGGGGAAACGAGTTCCCATGCCGCGTAGTAGCTGTTGTCCCACGGATTCACGATGCGGTAGAGGTCGCCGTTATGGGTGAGGTTGTAATACTTGTGGTAGTCCGCAACCTGCTTCTTGACAATTTCGATGTCCTTTTCGGTCAGGTGGTTCGGGTCAAGTTCGTAACCGAACGTGCCCCACATCGCCACGTTGCCCTTGGTTTCAAATCCGGTGCGGCGGCTCATGGAAACGTGCGCGCCCATCGTGGATGCCGGGTAACACATGGAGGTACCGAACTGAATGGCAATTCTCTCGATCGCGTCGGTGTTGTCGGACGCCCAGATCTGGGGAGAATAATACAGCATCGCGGGGTCGAAACGTCCGCCGCCGCCCGAGCAGTTTTCAAGAAGAATGTCCGGAAAGTCGCGGGTCAGGCGATCCATGACTTCGTAGGTACCGAGAACAAAACGGTGGAAGATTTCTTCGCCGTGTTCCTTACCGAGCAGGGCACTGCCCGCTTCGGAAATGTTGCGGTTGAAGTCCCACTTGACGTAGTCGATCTTGTAGTTGGAGAGAACTTCCTTCATCTGACCGTAGATGTTTTCGCGGACGTCCGCGCGGGACATATCAATGACATACTGCTGACGTGCAATGGAGCAGTCGCGGCCGGGAACATGGATGCACCAGTCGGGATGCGCGCGGTAGAGGTCGGAGTCGGGGGAAATCATTTCGGGCTCGTACCAGATACCGAACTTGAGTCCGAGCGCGTTCACGCGGTCGATCAGCACGCCGAGACCGCCGGGGAGCTTGTCTTCGTTGACATACCAGTCGCCGAGGGAGCAGTTGTCGGAATTTCTCACGCCGAACCAGCCGTCGTCCATAACAAGCATTTCGATGCCGACTTCCTTGGCGCGTTCCGCGAAGGAAACGAGCTTGTCGGTGTCAAAGCTGAAGTAAGCAGCTTCCCAACTGTTGATGAGGAGGGGACGCTTTTCGGTCTTCCAGCGGCCGCGGATGAGGTTGTTGTTGTAGAGGCGGTGGAAAATACGGGACATTTCGCCGATACCTTCGCCGGAGAAGACGAGAACGGCTTCGGGAGTCTGGAATTCTTCGCCCGCTTCGAGGTGCCATGTGAATCCGTCGGGGTTGATACCGATGTTCACGCGGGTGCATTCGTAGTAATCCACGTCGGCGGTGATATCAAAGTTGCCGCTGTAGACAAGGTTGAAACCGAAAACTTCGCCCTGATTTTCGTCAGCACCGTGACGGACGAGTGCGGCGAAGGGGTTATGGAAGTGCGAGGACGAGCCGCGCGTGGAGGACAGCGAGGTATGGCCGTGTTCCAGCGGGGAGCGCGCCATATTGCGTTCGGCGTTGTGACGGCCGTAGAGGTGGACGATATCGAAATCCATGGTATTGAAGGAAACGCTCGCGCTGTAGACCTTTTCGATATCCATGGGCTTATCGGATTCGTTGATGATACGGACGGCCTTGGTCATCGCGCCGTAATTTTCGAAAACGGTGTACATAAGGACAGCGGCCGCGTCGGTGACTTTATCGCGGACATAGATTTCGAGCGTTTCGCACTCGTCGTCGGTATTCGCGTAGGTTGCCGGCATACCAGCGAGCGCAGGCTTACCCTTATAAATCTTATGGCTGACATAGCGGAAGTCGGTGCAGTTGTTGCCGTCGGCATTGCGGATCGCCACGGCGGTCTTACGGAAATCCCCGACCCCGAATCCGGAATATTCGAGCGGCGACACGTCCGCAGAGAAGGAATGGTCTTCCACGGAAGCGTTGCTCGGCGAGAAGGACGCAAAATACTCGCGGAACTTATACCCCTTGAAGTTCACGTCCGGAATCTTCGCGCCGTAATACTGGCACAGCAGGTACCCCTGCTCAAAAATCTCGATCACATACGACGATGTTGCGGTATCGAGTTTGAAGATCTTCTTCTCTTCATAAAAACGGATGCTCATGTGGTTTTTCTCCTTGCTTCTATAGGATTTTGTTGGGTCTATTATACCACAGGGGTGGAGAGAGTGCAAGGGTGAAGTTTTCTTGGGGAAACCTTTTTGAGGAAAAGGTTTCCCCAAAACCCTTCCAAAACCTTTTTGGGCGGTTGTAGCCGGTTTGTGTAGCTGATATGATGGGGAGGTTTTTTTTGAAATATACCGGTTTGTAAAGCTGAAATTTGTTAGACCTGTTGACATAATGTTGGTTTGAATTTCCACGAAAATCGTTTTGGGGAAGTCAGGCTCCGCCAAGACCCTGACTTCCCTCGCCATGCAGCGACTGCGTGATATAGTACGCCACGATTGAATTCAGCTACAGTTTGTTGGTTTTCCGCGCGTCTTGGCTCGCCCGCCGTCCGCGCTTTTCGTCAGTTTGGTCGGCTGACATACAGTTTTCTTCGAAAAGCACGAACGGCGGCAGCCAAGGAGTGCGGGGGATGACGATATGTAGCTGAATTCAGTAGTTAATCACTATATCAAGGTATCTCCATACGGCAACGGAAGTCAGGGTCTTGGCGGAACCTGACTTCCCCGTTATAATTTTCGCAGAATTTCAAACCAACATCATGTCAGCGGATGGGATCAACTATATGGCTACGCAGGCACCCAAGAAAATCCCCCTCAAACAAAAAAATCTGCAATAACCAAATGGCTACAACAGATTAAAAAGGTTTTGGAAGGGGTTTGGGGGAACCTTTTCCTCAAAAAGGTTCCCCCAAGAAAAAAACGAAATTTTGTAATCAATACTTCCCCACAACCTTGATCTCGTCCACAATCGCCTTGAAATTCTCAAGACTTACGGAATTCGGAACAGAATGGTCGGAGGAGAAGATGTAGCCGCCATTTTCCTTCAGAGCGGGGATCACGCGGCGGATTTCTTCGATGATCGCTTCCTTGTCGTCCCAGAGGACAGCGTTGACGCCGCCGTGGAGAACGAGCTTGTCACCGTACTTTTCCTTCAGGAGAAGGGGTTCCATGCCCGCCTTCACTTCGAGCGGGTTCAGTGCGTCCAGACCGATGTCGATCAGATCGTCGATGCGGCTCATGATGTTGCCGCAGGAGTGCATGTGCGCGTAGATGCCGTGGTTGTGCGCCCAGTCAACCGCGCGCTTGTGAACCGGCTTCAGCATCTCGCGGTACATTTCGTTCGAGAAGAACGTCGTCCCCTTGTAGCCCATGTCGTCCGGCCAGCTGATGCAGTCGAAATGATAGCCCGCATCCCAGATTTCGCCGAACAGGTCGATGCAGCGGTCGAGGTAGGTGTTGAACATATCCTGCACCATCTCCGGCTCTTCGTACATCGCAATCAGCAGGTTTTCCGTACCCATCATCCATGAGTGCGTTACGTCAAAGCCGAACCAGAAGTTCGCCGTGATCCACTGCCCTTCCGCCTGCCACTTCGGGTACGCCTTTTTCAGATAGTTCCAGTCGATGCGGTTCTCCCCTTCGTACATCCGCCGCTTGCAGTCTTCCCATGCCGCCGGATCCGTTACCGTGTAGTCAAGAAACTCCGGCGTGGAGTCCAGACCCTTGTTGTGGCGCATCGTTACGCCCCAGTTCGTCTTGTAGGTAATCGCCGTTTCGTTCTCCTCGATCACCTCGTACGGATAGCGCGGGGTGATGTCCACGCCGATTCCCGCCGTCTTGTCCGTCCCGAAGAATTCGCGCCAGTCCATGCCTTCCGGCATTCCTTCGTTCTGCCAGCGGCGGATCGTTCCCGCCCACGGGCTGTCAATGATCGGCACGCGGTCCGCTTCCTTGTGTGCGTACATCCGCGCAAAACGTTCTTTCACTGTCATTTCTGCCATAATGTTCCGTCCTTTCGTCGTAATTGACGTTGATTTTTTCTGCTTTTAGTATAACGGAAAAGCCGCAATTGTGCAAGAGGGTTTGCGGATTTTTCCGCAGGAATTCCGTTTTACTTCACCGATACGAACATCCCGTAATCCTTCGGCACCCGGATCACGCCGTTTTCTTTCTGACCGTCCAGAATCCGGTACAGTTCCTCCGGCGGCACCGCGCGGAAATCCGCCATTCCTTCCAGCGAGAGAATGTAGTCCACCAGATCGCCGGTTTCCGTAACCTCCAGATGATCCTCATACCGCCGCAGTTCCGCTTCCGAAAAATATTCCTTCAATAAATCCCCGCCGTTCTGCAAGGTGAAGGATAACCCGATTCCCTCTCCGCAGCGGATGCCGTAATCCTTCAGCAGCCCCTGTACATACTCCGTGATGCTGTTTGTCCCGGACGTAGCACAGTAAAAACTGCCGCCCGGCTTCAGAACGCGCCGTACCTCGGACAACGCTTTTGACAGATCGGGGACATGGTAGAGCATCATATTCGCAATCACCGCGTCAAACGATTCGTCCGCGTACGGAATCTGCTGAATGTCCGCCTGCCGGAACGAGATTCCATCCCGTATACCGACGTTTGCACGCGCGGAATCAAGCATTCCTTCGGAAAAGTCCGTCAGAATCAGTTCGGCACCTTCGGGAAGAGCGTGATCGCTCCACATACTGCCGTTTCCGCAGCCGAGTTCGAGGATGCGGTCGTTCTCACGGAGACGGTACTGAGCAAAAATCCAGTTTCCGAACCCCTGTCTGTTGACGCTGTATTTTGCGTGGATGGAGATGCGGGTGTTCAGGTTCGCGGCAGTTTTGTACTGCTCCTGTACCTGTGTCCGGTCGTTGAGTGCGGATGATGCCATGATTGTCCTCCGAATTGGGATGGTTTTGTGGGTATTATAACACATATCGCGCGGGAAAAACAGCAAAATGGCGAGAACTTTTTTTAAGCTTTTCATAATCTATAAATGAACAAATTCACAAAATACCGAAAGTGATTCGGAATTCATTCCCCTTCCGCTTCACGTTGTCATTCCGAGGACTTATCACAAACGATTATAGCTGAAGTTCTTGTCCGAGGAATCTTCGCACTCTCCTACTCAGCCGTAAGAGATGTCTGCGGTTGTGTTGGAATTTCAATTTCAGAGGTTTACGAGCGTCTATAACAAACAGTCTGCACAAATAAAGAGACAGCAAATCGTACATTATGACAAAGTTGAACCTCTGAAGCTGAAGAGGTAAGAATACCACAGACATCACGGACGGCTGACACAGTAGAGTGCAAAGATTCCTCGGACAAGAACTTCAGCTATAATCGTTTGTGATAAGTCCTCGGAATGACAACGTGAAGTGGAAGGTGGAAGAAAACCAAACCACTTTCGGTATTTATTGATACATATCGATTACATCGGGAAAATTTCCTCCCCCTGTTGACAATGTAAACAATCTGTGCTATACTGTGTTTACAACGTAAACAGGAGGATAACCTTATGAATCCCGTACATATTACCGAAAGCGAATGGTATGTTCTGGCGTGTCTGTGGGAACGGTCTCCGCAGAACGCACGGGAACTTACCGAATCGCTGAAAAAAATAACCGGCTGGTCACGTTCCACCACCCTCACCATGCTCCGGCGGATGAGCGACAAAGGGCTGATCCGGTGCAGTTCGGAGGACGGCGGCATCCGTACCTACACCACCGATCTTGCGGAAAACGAGGTTCGGATGCGCGAAACCGAACATTTTCTTGCAAGGGTGTACAAAGGCAGCGTTTCCATGATGCTTTCCGCCATGACGGACGGAAAAAAGCTGGACGATACGGAGATCGACGCTCTGTATGAAATTCTGCGTCAGGCGGAAGAGAAGAAATAACGGAAAGGGGAAAACGTATGGCTGTATGGTTTCTGACCTCCGGCATCGTCATGGCGGCAGTGATCCTGCTCCGCGCGGTGCTGAAAAACCGCATCGGTGTTCGTATGCGGTATGCCCTGTGGCTGATCGTCGTCCTGCGCCTGCTGTTCCCGTTCAGCATCGGCGAAAGCGCGTTCAGCGGCGAACATCTGTACCGGGAACTTCCGAAATGGAGCATGACGCTGGAGGAGACGATTCGTTTTGAACTGGAAACCGCCGGGATGACGGACGAACAGATCGAGGCAAAGCGGTTTCTTGAAGCGGACGACCTCAATCCCCGGACAAATACGATGGAAAAGCTGTCATCCTTCCGGATCGACGACTTTCCCCGTCTGGCACGGACGGTCTGGCTGATCGGATGTATCGCCGTCGGCGGAGTCTTTCTTGCCGCCAATCTCCGGTTTTCTCTGCGTCTGCGTCGGTCACGCACACGGCTGGACGAAGCGGACGCACCGGTTCCGGTCTATGTGAGCGGCGCGGTGAATTCTCCGTGCCTGTTCGGATTTCCCCGTCCGGCGATCTATCTGACCCCGGAAACCGCCGGAGACGATGCGGTCAGACCGTATATTCTGGCACATGAAACAGCGCATTACCAAAGCGGCGACCACCTGTTCGGCTTTCTCCGCTGTGTCTGCGTCACGCTGCACTGGTTCAACCCGCTGGTGTGGCTCTGCGCGGCTCTGTCCAAACGGGACTGCGAACTTGCCTGCGACGCACGCGCTCTGCGTATCCTCGGCGAATCCGAAGCCGCCGCTTACGGACGTACTCTTCTCGCACTGTCCTGCAATCGCCGGCGGCAGGGACTGTTCTCCACTTCCGCCGATGCCGCCGGACAGTCGGAATCCCTCCTTGCTGAACGCATCCGTGCGCTGGTGCAGAAGCGGGAAGTCCGCACCGCCGCGCAGAGGTTCGTTCTGCTGCTGGCGTTCGTTCTTGTGGTCATCGGCTTCACAGGAGTGCATACCGACCGGATCGCAGCGGATGTCGCCGCGCCGGAGTATGTAAAAACAGCGGCACTGGCATGGGCGGAAGAAGAAATCAACCGCTCGTGGGAGGCGTTTTCGGACGTTCTCGAATCTTTCGGAAAAACACCCCCGGAATCGTACCGGACAACGGACTGGCAGATCAGTAAGCTGCATCCGCTGGGAATGGCCGCACCGGTCTGCGGACGTGAGATCGAGATATGGTGCATGGAACTGCGGGAATATTCCGATGCCGAACGTGGAGAGATTATGTCCCACTGGAGCTATACCAGCGACGGCAGCGGATGGGTCACAACTCTGGATACCTACTATCTGGTGTTTGATGCGGCGGACAAATCGCTGATATGGAAGTTCCTGAACCGTTCGGAACTGGACAAACAGGAGCTTTGGGAACGGATCGTCTTTGAGATACGGGTGTATGAAGCTCCGTACCGCAGTCATAAAGCCGTCAAGCGGAACATTGCCGGAATGAATCTCCAGACCATCTGGTATATGCTGAACGGTCAGACCTCCCCCGGAGCACGCACCTATCATTATGTGGACGGCGTGTGCTATAAGCTGGAACCGGTCTCGGAAACAACCGGAAAATACGGGAAGGAAGAAATCCATCGGGTGATTGTCAACGATACCGGCGAGGAGCTGGGGAAGGTGATCTATTATCCCGGGCATGACGATATTGCGATGTTGGATGAAGAAGGAAAACCGGTGGTATAGGATGCAAGGTTCCATGTCCCCGTGGACATGGAACCAACCGTCCGGGGGTGGCTAAATCAAGAAGGCGAAAAAACTTTTTGAAAATCTCAAACTTTTTTCAAAAAGGTATTGACAAACCCGGATTGGCGTGCTATAATATAAGAGCAACAGAGGGAAGCCCTTAAACGGGAGAATGTGCCGGAGTGGCGGAATTGGCAGACGCCCGGGACTTAAAATCCCGTGATACGAAAGTATCGTACCGGTTCGAACCCGGTGTCCGGCATCTTCTGTTGATAAATAGAATATCGCGGGGTAGAGCAGTCTGGTAGCTCGTCGGGCTCATAATCCGATGGTTACAGGTTCAGTGCAACTCTGAACACCGCGAACAATGTTTTAATTTAATATCGCGGGGTAGAGCAGTCTGGTAGCTCGTCGGGCTCATAACCCGGAGGTCGTATGGTTCAAATCCTGCCCCCGCAACCAGAAATGTGTAAAGGCTCTCAGTTTTGAGAGCCTTTATTCTTGTTATTTTTGAATATAAAGACCACAATATATAGTATAATCATGTGTATTATTGCTGTATTTTGTGGTCTTTCTTTGTTTTTGTACCTTTGATCTTCGGGAATAGCTGGAGGCTGTTCCCTGTTGTACTTCTGCTAGTTGTGTAAATGAATTTCACAGATACCAAGGTATAAACTGGAAATAAAATAAGCTGGGCAGGTTTGGATTCATAAGGATCCTTACCTGCCCTTTTGTAGTTTATGTGAGTCTTTGCTTTGTTAGTCTTTGTGTGTAGATATTTACACACCGTTTTCACACCGGATCAGAGCAAATAGAAAGAGTAAGCATTTTCTGGAAAAATAAGAGCCGTAAAAATAAACAATCTTCTGACCTGAGGGAAATAGATACAATGAATAAAAGTATTTAGGCTATAAGAAATCAAGAGAATAAACGAGATAAAAAGAGTATTTAAGACATTATATAAGCAGTAATTTTGACGAATAGAGGTCATGTGTAATTTTGTGAGTAATGAACATAAACTGAACTATATCCGTTGCGGTGATTACTATATTCCCGATATTCGCTTACCGGAGGAAAACAGACCTATTGGTCGGTGGGGGCGTATGCACAGAGATTATATCAAAGAGCATAAACCTATCCGCTTGCTTTTTCCATGAAAAATACTTCCTTTCAGGTTTTGCTCTTGTTTGGAGTTTTGTCTGATTGGAAGTTTTTATTCATGCTTTACACAAAATTTTTCGCGGTCTATTCAGCTATTCTTCCATAACCTCCAACATTATTCTTGCTCCCAACTTAAATCCGTTCTGGAATATCAAGCAGTCTGTAATGGTTTGATGCTCTCGCACACAGTCAGCATATTTCTCAAACAGCTCTTTCTGCTCATCCGTCATGGTGGCTCGGAATTTTTCTTCGTTCCGGCAGATCAACTCCAACAGTTTCTTATATTCCTTGCAAGAGGATGTGTCATACTCGGTCGGCTCGATATTTCCGTACCAAAATTCTTCAAGGATTCTCATACTGCAGCCTCCTCGAAGATCATTTCTCGGAGGATGATTTCCTCTGCTCGATTGCGGATGCTGTTCATAGCTCCAACCCATGCCATCTGATCGTGCTGCTTCATGTCTTCTGTCACACCCTCAGCGGCTTTCATTTGCCCAATGATAAGCTCAAGGCGGCTCTGTGCTTGCTCATTCAAATCAGCCAGATACGTCCACAATTCACCGCTGAGACAAAGATCATTGAAGAACTCTTACGCGATTTCGTCAACAGTCAGCATTTCACCAACACTACCGACATCCTCAACAGCATGAAAGACCTGTTCAGCGACGTCCTTCAGCAGGTCATGGAAGCCGAACTGGAGGAAACGCTAGGTTACGAAAAAAGCGGACACGCGTCGGAAAATACCGAATCCGGCAAAGGCAAAAACTACCGCAACGGCTACTCGAAAAAGACCGTAAAAACGCAGCTCGGCGAAGTCGATGTCAAAATCCCCCGCGACCGGAACGGCGAATATGAACCGAAAATCATTGGAAAATACAGCCGGAATGCCGACGGCATGGAAGAAAAAATCCTCGCCCTGTACGCCTGCGGAATGAGTCAGCGGGATATCTCCGAGCAGATCAAGAATCTGTATGACGTAGAAATCTCCGACGGACTGGTGAGCAAGATCGTGGAGAAGGTTACGCCGGAAGTAAACGCATGGCAGAACCGTCCACTGGAGAGCGTGTATCCGTTCATCTTCATGGACGCAATCCACTACAAGGTAAAAGAGGATCACCGGTATATCACGAAGGCCGCATACGTTGTTCTGGGGATCGGAATGGACGGACGCAAGGATATTCTGGGCGTGTGGATCGGCGAGAACGAAAGCTCCAGGTTCTGGCTGTCTGTGATGAATGATCTCAAAAATCGCGGAATTCAGGATGTTTATGTCTTCTGTGTGGACGGTCTGACCGGCTTCCGAGAAGCAATCAATGCAGCATTCCCGAAGTCACAGATACAGCGTTGTATCGTTCATCAGATCCGGTCTTCCACGAAGTATGTAAACTGGAAGGACATGAAGGAAGTGATGGCGGACTTGAAGAAGGTGTATGAAGCGATCAATGAGAACGAAGCAATGCAGGGACTGACGGAATTCAAAAACAAGTGGGAAAAAACGTATCCCAGCTGCGTGAGGAGCTGGGAGGAGAACTGGGATATTCTTTCTACGTTTTTTGCATATCCTGCGGAGGTGAGGAGGATCATATACACGACGAATATCATCGAAGGACTGAATCGACAGTTCCGGAAGATCACGAAGAACAAGCCGTCGTTCACGAACGATGACTCCCTGCGGAAAATGTTGTATCTTGCGTCGCAGAATATCGTGAATCACTGGACGGTGGTTTGCCGAAACTGGGATA